>JAAYHC010000026.1 GCA_012735535.1 Bacillota bacterium | reverse complement strand
GGCCCGGTTGACGGCGATCGGCGTCGCCTCGCCGATCTCGGCCAGGGCCAAGACCCGCTCATATTCGACTTTGGCCTGGGCGGCCTGTTGGCGGCTCAGTTCCAACCTGATTAAATCAAACTGCGCCGACCGATAGCCTTCGTATGTATTAATCAGACTCTGGTGGAGACCGGCCGCCAAGTTCTCGGCCGCCGCCCACCGCTGGTGCAGGGCCGACTCTTTACTGAGTTTTTCACTAGGCACAGGATCCCGTGCTAGGGACCTCTGCCAGGTAATACTCAGATCATTCCGGTTGGCCTTGGTCGTAAGCGTGTCCACCCCACCGCGGACGCCTTGCAGCGACCAACTGCCTTGCTCGGCAAAGCCCTGCTCACCGAAGGAAAAGGCCGGCGATTGGATTTTCCAACTAAAACCCCGCGCTTCCGCCCAGCCCTGCAGCGCGTCTTCGGCCTTTTGCAGGGCATTTTGAGCTTCAATCACCTCAACGGTGTTCTGGACTGCGCGGAGGGCATCGCGTAAACTGACCGGCTCACCGGCGTACACCGGAGAGGCAGCAATAACAGTCATCAGACTGAGCGTGATGATACCAATCCATCTGCTGCTAAGCATTTATTCCAGCTCCTCACCTAACAACTCTTTAAAGGCGAGCAGCTGAAGGGCGTAACTCCGTTTAGCCTCCAGCACCGCTTGCTGACTCTGCCAGAGGTTGGCAGCAGCCTCATCCAGATCGCGGCCGGTCAACAGCCCGGCTTCGTACTGCTTTTCGACAGTCTCGTAGGTGGCCAGCTGGATCTCCAGATCGAGCTGGCTGAGGGCGATCTGTTTTTCCAAACTCTTGAGGGTGAAAAGATCGCTGCGCACATTGGCCTGTAACTGCGCTTCCGCCCGGCGAACCTCGAGTTCGGCCAGAACGAGGTCATTGCGGGCTGCCGCCAAGACCAGTTCCGCGGCCCCTTCCGCCTCGGTCTTGAGCAACTCGAGACGGGCTAGGTCGGCCAACTCCCGTAAGCGGCGGAGCCGGCTCGAAGATTCGAGCGCTTTTTGCACGGCCACTTCCGGATCGTATTTGACAATCGGGTAAATGGGCGGATCCCCTGGTAAGTAGGTGGTCTGCTCCGCTCCGGCATAACTGTTAAAAGATAAGACCCTCTCCTCGTAAGTCTGGCGGGCCCGCTCCAGATCCAGCTTGGCCCGTTCAACATCGCGCGTAGCTTGCAGGAGATCCATTTCACTGCTGATCCCCTGGCCGACCTTGCGCTCGGTAATCTCGCGCCGGGCTTGGGCCAACTCCAAGCGACGCTCGCGGATTTGCAGGTCCATCTCAGCCAAGATTACTGCAAAATAGCGGGAGACAGCCTCCTGCATGATCCCTGAGCGCGTCTCGGCGAAAGAAGCTTGCGCTTGGGCCCAGTCCGATTCGGCTTTGCGGGCGGCCTGGCGGGAGCCGGTGCCCCAGTTGGCAGCCTCGGCACGCTTATACGCGAGCTCGGACTGGACGAGTTGGATCTCGGCGACCTTCAGATCAAGATTTTGCGCCTGCACCAGATCCAAGTAGGTGGCAAGATCAATCACCCGGATCTCGGTGGCCTCGGCAGGCAAGACCAAACTTGCCAATAGTAACAGTAATAAACCGGTGCTCAGATAGCGTTTGCGTAGCATAAACAGCATCATAACCTCCCCATAATTGGGTAAAACGTAAGAATTAGTCTATAAATTCCCGACCGACCAAAAAAATGCCTCTCCAACAATAGCAGGAATTTACGTCCAAATGGTGACAAAAAGCAAAAACAACTGAGCTCGGCTCAGTTGTTCGCACACTACTATACTAGCCGCGTGATCATTTTGCATGGCAGGCAAAACACAGCGCGCTACCCGCATTATCGGTGATCAAAAAGGGCTCGATCTCGGGATCATGCACATTATGGCAGGAGGTGCACTCGACCTTGCCGTTCACCAGCTTCACCGTCTCGGCCGGCGGTTGTCTCAGCCGCGGAGTGGAGGTATTGTAGACGATCCCGACCGGATGTTGGTTGGAGAGGTTCGTCCCGAAATAGCTGCGGACATGGTTGCCGCCCGGCGCTCCCGGGTAGTGACAAGTGCCACAATCCATAATCCCGGGGTTCGTGGGGTCATACCGCATCTTCGGATGGTTTTTGTCGATGATCACGTTGACATTGGGCATTTCGATGATCGTATCCACCGCGATCGTCCCGTCGTGGCAGCTCAGGCAGAGAAGCGAGGCCGGACCGGGCTGACCCGGGAGCTCAATAAGGGTTTCACTGGCATAAAGCGTGTAACTGACGGTCGGCGCAGGGCGATTCCACAACGGTCCCTGGCTCTGGTCGGCATTATGCGGGGTGTGGCAATAAATGCAGACCTCATCATTGTAACTGTTACCGATGCCGTGCAAATCCTCGAGATAGGCCAGATCATGTTTGGAGCCGACAATCGTGCCGGCCAAGGCATCGGTTGAGATACATCCCAAGGCTATGAGAAAAGCTACACCTGTGACGACTATTTTGCCCAATTGAATCAACATGAGGCATCCCCCTTTCTCTCAATAAAAGGAATACCTCAAATGCCAGATTTTTCCTGCTGCAAATGCGTGGTTACGCAAATTTTGCCGCCGTTAAAATCGCTTCGATCATGCTCACCGGGCTGGCGATCCCTTTTCCGGCGATGTCGAAGGCCGTGCCGTGATCGACCGAGGTCCGCACGAACGGCAGGCCCAGGGTCAGGCTGATCGTCCGCTCGAAATCGACCATCTTGGTCGCGATATGCCCCTGATCATGGTAGAGGGAGATCACGGCAGCAAACTCGCCCTGCAAGGCCCGGTAGAAGATCGAATCGGCCGGGTACGGACCGAAGACGGCCAGCCCTTCCGCCTGCAGCTCGCGCACGGCCGGCGCAATCGCGGTGAGTTCTTCGTCGCCGAAGAGCCCGTTTTCGCCACAATGCGGATTGAGCCCGGCAATCGCTACCTTCGGCGCCGGGTCACCCAACAAGCGCGCCAGCTCCCGATAGGCCCGGCGCGTAAATCCCGCTAAGTTCTCCTTGGTCACCAGCTCACAAGCGGCTCGGAGTGAAACATGGCGGCTCAGGAAAAAGACACGCAGGTCACGGACGACAAAAAGGGTAAGCGGATCAGCGCTCCCGGTTAATTCGGCCAAGATCTCCGTATGTCCGATAAACGGCACCCCGGCCGCTTGGAGAGCCTCTTTGCTAATCGGAGCGGTGGCCATCGCCCGCACCCGGCCGGCGAGCGCCAGTTCGGTGCAGTTTTGCAGCGCCACGTAGGCGGCTCGTCCACCCAGAGCCGACACCTCTCCCGGCACCGGTAACTCACCCTCTCCGATCACCCCGGAGTCAACAAAAGTCACCTCGCCCAAAGCCGCGATCCGCTCGGTTAATCCGAGCTGACGGGCGGCCGCGGCAAAGACCGCTCGATCGCCGCAGACCACCGGCTGACAGGCTGTCCGTACCCGCGGATCCGCTACCGCCCGTGCCACGATCTCCGGCCCAATGCCGGCAGGGTCGCCAAAAGTGATGCCGATAGGCGGCAGGTTCATCTTTACCGCTCCTTTGCTGCTGTGATGGTCTGCCCGGCCAGCTCCTCGCCGCCGCGGCCGAAGAAAGCCTGGGCATATGGTTGATATTTTTCACCCTCCAGGCGATAGTAATCCTGCACCGTGCCGATCAGATCAGCTTTACTCAACCCGCTCACCTGACGGCTCCCGATGATCTCGACCCGCTCATCACCGGTGAGATTAGCCCAGCTAAAACCGGAATAAGGCCCGACCGCCCAGGTTCGCTGAAGGTTATACGCCCGGATCAGCTCGGCCTCGGTCAACTCCGCATAATTGGGGTACTCCGCGAGATTCAGCGTCGCTTCCAGGCCGGTCGTCAAATCGCGGAAAACAACCTGGCGCTCGCCCACATACCTTAACTCGAACTCCGTCGACTTAAGATAGTGTTTCGGGCTGAATAAGGTATGGTACTCTCCCTGGCGAAACAGAAAACCGTACAAATCTGTTGCGTCCGCGCTTTCGCCGGTGGTAAAGGTGACGAAAACCCCCGTTCCGAGCTCGCCGGCGAGCGGAACCAGGCTCAAGGAGGCCGCGGCATAGCCTTGGGCATCGATCGGTATCGTCAGGGTTCCGGTACTGCTCTGGATCTCCAAACGCACATTTTCTAAAACCCGATAGTCATTCGCCTCAACCGAAAGCCGAATGATCTCCGGTTTCCCATCGCGATCAAGGTTCGCCTGTTCGGCCTGGATAATTCCCCGGGTTGTTTCGCCGATATCGGCGAAACGACCGACCGGTGCGGTGGCCAGATAATTCACGAGCAAGGGAAGCCCTAACAAAGCAGCCAGCACGAGAAATTTCCTGCTTGGTCGGAACATCATTTCACCCCTTGACTATATTTCTTCCCTGCCTGCTGCAAAATAACAGTTTTCGTAGTATACTTGATTTAACAGGAGGAATGCACCATGGCCAACCGGAGCCTCCGCACCGGCATCATCTTTTTACTGCTTATCTTGTTCGCGACCGGGGCAAGCGCCGACCAATCGCCGACCGTAATCATCACCCAAAAAACAGAGGAAACCCCGGCTTATTCTCTCACCTTGAATTATCCGCGGGTTGACGGACTGAAAAACAGTGCACTCGCAGCCGAAATTAACAGCCGCTGGACCGCGGAGATTGATGCCTTCGCCGCGGGATTGATCGCCATGGCCTCGGAGCATTTTGCCGACTTTGTGGATGAAGGCTGGAATCCTTTCCCTTACGACATCCAGACGGAGGTCGAGATCAACACACTCACCGACGAACTGCTCAGCATCACGATCTATTACTACCAATACACCGGAGGTGCCCACGGGTTTACCGATAAGCGCAGTTACAACTATGACCTGCGCAACGGCCGCCGACTGGAATTGGCCGACCTTTTCGCCCCCGGTGTTGATTATCTCACTTTCGTGACCCGACAGATCAAGGAGCAGATTGGCGAGAGTCCGGAGTATTGGGATTTTGAGCTGATCGATCCGAACCAACCGTTTTTCATCAGAGATGGGCAGGTTTACGTCTATTTCGGTCTATATGAAATCGCACCCTATGTGGCCGGTTTCCCTGAGTTCCCTATCGTGCTCGCCGAATAAAAAGGGCGGCGACATCGTCACTGAGCCCTTTGGTCTGGGCATGTAGCGAAACAGCCCCTCTGAGGAGCTCGATCAGCTCCCGACCGGCGGCCACCTGCTCCAAATCGACGCACTCGGTCAGCCCATCGGTGTACAAGAGTAACCAATCCAGCTGAACGGTCTCGGCTTCCACCGAGCGATACTGCTGATTACGCATGATCCCAAGGGGTAAGCCGGCCTCCCCGAAAGGTTGCACCTGACCGGCCAAGCTCAGCAGAGCCGGCGGATGGCCGGCCGCGCTGACTGAGAGCTGATGGCCGCTCAAGAGAGCGCAGATCGCCGTCACATAATAGCCTTCGTCATTGTTCGCCAAGAACTTACAGAGCTCTTGATTCAGTCGGGTCAGAACCTCCTCCGGTCTCACCGTATTCTGCACGACCTCACCGACCAGAATCTTAACCGCACCCGCCAAGAGCGAGGAACTAACCCCGTGTCCGGCGACATCAGCGATGAAGAAAAAGGCTCGACCGGTCGGATCCTGGTGAATATGGATCACATCCCCGCTGAGATACTTGGCCGGGTAATACAGTTGTTCATAGTCAAAGCCTAGTAAAGGCCGTTTTGCCGGTACAAACAGGCTCATCTGCATCTGACCGGCTAGAGCCATCTGCTGGTTCGTCCGGGCCAAGCCCTCCTGGATCTGGTCATACATCTCCTTGGTGCGTAAGAAGTTGCGCACCCTGGTCAAAAGCTCCCAGCGGTCGAAGGGTTTGGTGATATAATCATCGGCCCCGGCTTCAAGTCCTTGGTGCCTAATCTCCGTGTTATTCTGGGCGGTCAGGATTATAACCGGGATAAAGGTGGTCAGCGTGGATTTCACCTTTTGGCAAAAGGTAATCCCATCGAGCTCGGGCATGACCACATCTAGGAGTAACAAGCGCGGTGGGCTTTCGAGAACCTTGTCCAAGGCCGCCACGGGATCGGTAAAGCCCTGCACCTGGTAACCCTCACCGGTGAGTAAATCTATAAGCAATTCAACATTGAGTTCATTATCATCGACCACGTAGATCAAGTGCCAAATCTCCTTCGTGCCACCATCAGGCGAGTACTTTGGCGGAAAGCCAACGTCTCACAGATTGCCGAGAGGATAAAGAGTCCCCGGCCATGCTCACAGAGGAGTACCTCCTCCGGATCCGCGATTTCTCCGGGCTGACCGGAACAATCGCCGACGGCAACAACCACTCCTACTTCCGGCACAATGCCGATGCGCACCACAATCTCGTCTCTGCAAGTGCCGACCCTGCCATGTTCGACGGCATTAGCCAATAATTCGCAGAGAATTAATTTCAGATAGGAGACCTCTTCAGCCGGCAGTATCTGATCTACCTGCTCCGAAAGCTCTGCAATGACTGCACGGGCGGCACCAAGGTCGGGAGCAAACCGCTTGCGGATTCTGGTCATCATGAATCCAAGCTATCGATGGCTTCTGTTACCGAAGGGAAAATGGAGACAATCTGATCCATGCGCGTAATCTCCAATACCCTATGTACCGGCCCTTTTTCGGCTACTACCAGCACCCGACCACCATCTAAGTTTTTGAGGATAGAGATAAGAATGCCAACCCCGGCGCTATCCAACAGCGTAACCCTGGTCAAATCGACGATCACATTGCGATCCTCAGGTAGGAGAGCGCTCTTAATCTCATTCTTGGCGATAGTTGAGTTTTCCAGGATCACTTCGCCCGACAACTCGGCCAGGAGATAGTTTTTTCCCCGTTTTAGCGTGACCATGTTAGCCATGTACCTGCCTCCGCTCACTACACTTTAAACCGGTTAACCGACTTGGTGAGAATTTCAACAATCTCTTTGAGCTGGTGCGCCGTTGCCGCCACCTCTTCGGCCGTGGCATTCTGCTCTTCGGAGGAAGCCGCCACTTCTTCCGAAGAAGCCGCATTATCCTGGACCGCTTGGGCAATCGATTGCAGCAGTCGCTCCAAGCGTTGACTGTGTTTGGTCAACTCGGCCGCAATGTTCGTCATGTCTTCCGCGGCCGCTCTGGTCTGGTCGGCCTTGACCAGGATCTCATGCAGAGACTCGGCCGCTTGGTTGATGGCCAGCAGCTGCTTGGCCACCTCTTCGGCGTTGACCTCCATTGATTGGGTGGTGACTGTGGTCTCGGACATAATATCCTCGATTAAGTTAGTGATCTTTTGGGCCGCATCCTGGGAGCCGGCCGCCAACTTGCGAACTTCTTCCGCAACCACGGCAAAGCCCCGGCCCTGTTCGCCGGCACGCGCCGCTTCGATCGCTGCGTTCAGGGCCAAGAGGTTGGTCTGGGAGGCAATCCCATCGATCAAGCCAACGATGTCGCCAATCTCTTCGGAGCGTCGGCCGAGATTCTGGATCGCATCAGTGGCGAACTGCACCGTCTCCGAAACCGTTTTGAGCTGCTCAATCGATGCTCTGAGCGCCGCATTACCTCTTTCCGCCGATTCAGCCGTGTCTTCAGCTACGTGGAGCGCCCGGTCGGACAACCCCTTGGCCTCGAAGGAAACCTGGTTGAGCTCCTCGGCCAGCTGCTTAATCCGGGTGATCTCCGAAGACATCTCGGTGCTGTTTTCAGCAACGGACTGGATGGTGACGGCGATCTGTTCGCCGGCGCGGCTGCTCTCAACCGAAGCGATGGACAAAGACTCGCTGGCCTCTTTGGCAAATAAGGCCTGCTCACGAATGGTCTTGACGATCTCCTGCAAACCGGCGACCATCGTGTTAAAGGCTGTCGTGAGCGTAGCGATCTCTCCCTTGACCTTGCCGGGATCGGCCAGTCTGGTCAGGTCGCCGCCGGCGACTAGTTCGGCCGTAGACGCAATAGTCTTGATCGGCCGCGAGATGGTGCGGGCGGTGGTGAAGCTGATGCCGAAAGCAAAAAGCAGCCCGAAAACCATCAGCACCCAGATCCCTTTCTCAGACCATTGCCGGATCTGCTCTGCTCGGGCGGCTACTGCCGCGCCGTGCGCTTCCACCTCCTGCTGTACCTGGGTCAGTAAAGCCAGGATCTCATCTGCCAAGGGCATGAGCTGGCTATTAAAGATTTGCATCGCGCGTTGGGTATCTCCGTACCGGTACAACTCCCAGATATCATGCCCGATCTGGTGCAGTCGGGCATGGGGCGCTTCCAACTTGGCGTAAACATCAGCATATTCCGGATCGGGGGTAAAAGAGTAGTACCACCGGCCGAAGGTACAATCGGTTGGGGCTTGTGGTTCCGGAGCAAGTTTGCCGTCAATGAACATCTGCTGTAAGTTGCGCATCCAGAGCATATGCGCGCTCTTGGCGTTTAGCAGCTCCGCGCCGGCCTGCCGAGCCACGTCAACCCGGTTCGAAGCCTGCTCGATAACTGACAGGATAAAGTGGGTCATCACCGCCGCGGCGAACATCATCAGCATAACCACCACAAAGGCGAAGAAAATCCGTTTAAAAATCCAGCTATTTTTCATGCAAACCCTCCGTCTCCATCAGCACTTTCATCAGGTGTTTGAACTCGGCGACCTCGAGCGGTTTGGCTAAATAATAGTCGCACCCGGCTTCCAACACCCGTTCTTTATCACCAACCATCGCATAGGCGGTTAGTCCGACAATAATGCTCGCCGCATTAATCTCTTTAAATCTGCGCGCGAGCGTAAATCCGTCAATACCCGGCAACTGCATGTCCAAGAGGACGATCTGGGGTTTGAGCTCCAAAAAACGCTGCAAACCTTCGTGGCCATCGCCGGCAACAGTCACACTGAGCTGCTCGCCGAAATCCTCCAGGATGGCCAGAACCAGCTCCATATTCAGAGGGTTATCTTCGACTACGAGAACCCGGATACTCATCCGGCCAACTCCTCTCCTGTTAAGACCACTTTTTTCAGGAGATGGACTGCTTCCGGATCCCACCAACCGCGGGCAACCTCCCGCTCGATCACCGTCAATGCATCCTTGACCGAAAGGCTGTCCCGGTACGGCCGGGCGCTCGTCAGCGCATCAAAGACATCGGCCACGCTCAGAATCCGGGTGTAAAAATCGATTTGGCGATAATCTTTGCCGCTCGGGTAGCCCTCGCCATTAAGCTTTTCATGGTGATCGCGGACGAGGGGAACGAGCCGACTGGTCCGCTCCAGCTGGGTGAGGAACTGCGCCCCGACTTGTGGGTGCCGGCGGAGCTCGGCCCACTCATCCTGATTCAGTGGACCCGGTTTATTTAAAATATGGGAGTCAATGATAATTTTACCGGCATCATGGAGCAAGCCGGCGCGATAAAGCAGGTTAGTATCTTCGGCCGGCAAGCGCAATTCTTTACCCATCGCCTCCGCCAATTGCGCCACCCGCAGCGAGTGCCCTTTGGTATAGATATCTTTCGCCTCGACAATTGCGACCAAAGTCCGAAAAACATTTTCGATTTCTTCGAGGTTTTCGTGATACTCTTTAATGCGCAATAAAGCCCGCAAGCGCAGGCCGAGCTCGATCGAGTTAAACGGTTTGTTGAGGTAATCATCGGCTCCGGCATCAAAGCCGGCCTGTTTGAAGTGAAAATCGTCGATCGAGGTCAACAACACCACCGGAATATGCTGATACTCGCGCATCTGCCTGATTCTTTTTAAGACTTCGATCCCCGTCATCCCCGGCAACATTACGTCAATAATGAACAGATCCGGTTGGAGCACGGGCGACTCCAGCTCGCGGAGAAAATCAAAGGGCTCCGAAAAGATGCGGCTGTTGGCCCCGAAACGTTCCAACAACAAGCCGATTAGCTCGGCCGATAAGGCATCATCCTCGACCACAAAGATATTCGGCTTGCGCCCCTTGATCGATAATTTCACTTTTTCTTCCGTCATCAACATCCTACTGTTCCTTTCTTCGCCGTAATAATTCGCCCAGCTGCGAGAGAAAATCCTGGGTAAACAGATCCGCCTTGTTGTAGATACCGCTGGTAAACTGGGCCAAGTGCTGGCGCTCTTTTTGCGTCAAATGCTTAGAGGTCAGGATCACGGTCGGTACATCGCGGATCTGCGGATTGTTGCTCTTGAGTTGTAGAAACTGAAATCCATTAACATCCGGCATGATCAAATCCAAGATGATCAGATCGGGCCGGAACTCCTCGATTTTGCGCAGACCGACGGCGGCGCTATAGGCCGAGGCCACCTCAAAGCCGCGTTGTTTAAGATGTTCGGAGATGACCTCCACCGTCATCGGTTCATCATCGACAATCAGAATCTTGGCCTGGCTATCCGGCTGACGGGCAACGGTAGTTTTCGCCAGAACCCTGGTAACTGTATTATACAACTCTTGCCGATCAATAGGTTTGACCAGATATCCATCAGCGCCTAGAGCAATCCCTTTACTTTGCTCCGGCAAGATCGAGATGATGATCACGGGTATCCCTTTGTATTTCGGATGTTGCCGTAATTTCGAGAGGATCTCCCACCCGCTCATCTCCGGCAACAAAATATCCAAGGTGATAAAGTCAGGTTGCTCCTGTTCAAGATAGGCACAGATCTCGCCGGGCACGCTTTTGACCACACTCTGGTAGCCCAGCTGGGCCAAATAGTTCTGAATGATGCCCGCCGCATCCGGATCATCTTCGATGATCAAGCACTTGCCGACCTGGGCGGTCGCGGCAACCTGGCCCACGGGCGAGACCTGCTCGCCAACTACCGCCAGGTTACCGGTCGATTTTAGCGGCAGCCTCACGATAAAGCGGCTGCCCGCCCCCGGCTCGCTCTCGACCGTAATCTCACCATCGGCCAACTCGACAAAGCGTTTGACGATGGCCAGGCCCAACCCGGTCCCCTGGTGTTTCCGGGTCAAGCTCGAATCAACCTGGATAAAGGGGTCAAAGATCACCCCGATTTTATCCGCCGGAATGCCAATTCCCTGATCCCAAACGGTCAGCTGCAACGAGGCACCGGCCAGCTCGGCTCGGACTCCGATCTTCTTACCGGGCGGAGTAAATTTAATCGCGTTGGAGAGCAGATTGTAAATGATCTGCTTGATCTTGCGCTCGTCGGTATAGGCGATAGCCGGCAGCTCCGGCGAGATCTCCACGATCATCTCCAGACCCTCGTTGACCGCTCTTTCTTTCAGGAGGGAGACCGCATTTTGAATTAGCGGAACCAGTTCTACCGTGCTACCCTCCCAGCTCTGCCGGCCGGCTTCGACTTTGGACAGATCGAGCACATCACTGATCAAGCTTAACAGGTGCTTGGCCGCGCGCAAGACATTCTGACAGTACCGCTGTTGCTTTGGGGTTAGGCTCGCTTCCTGACTCAAGAGATCGCTGAAACCGATGATCGCATTGAGCGGTGTGCGCAGCTCATGCGACATTGTGGCCAAAAACTCCGACTTGGCCCGGTTGGCCTCTTCCACTCGGGCTAAGGCCAGGCGATATTCGGTCATATCGTGGAAGACGAGGACAATCTCGTTGATCGCCCCCCCGTTGCTCTTAATCGGAGCCGCGCTCAGCTTAATCGGGACCCGTTGCCGGTTCTTGGTGTTAATATGGGCCTCCATCAGCTTCACCTCTTGGCCGCTCAAGGCCCGGCAAGTCGCACAATCCACGGTCCCGCAGATCCGGTCGCCTTCACCGGTGGTATGACTCAAGACATCACAGCAAGACCTGCCGATCGCCTCAGCCTGGGTGTAACCGGTAATCTCTTCGGCCCCACGGTTCCAGGAGGTAATGATCCGCTCGCTGTTGATCGTGCAGATGCCATCGAGTGAACTATACACGACGGCTTCCAAATGGGCAAGTTTCTCTCTGGCTTCATTTTTGTAGTATTGATCCTGAAGCACCAGGCTGAACTGTAACCCGACTTCGGTTAAAAGCTGTTGCTCCAGCGGGTCATCCGCCTCCAACTGGGTGACATCATAAACCAGTACCCCAAAGAGCTGATCCACGCCGATCGGTACGGCCAACCGGTAGAGCTCACCCTCTTCGATCCGGGTTTGGCGAGTGCGCGCCGCCTCTCCGACAATCCCGTCACTAAGGGTGAGTTCGCCCGGTAGCTTGGTAGCGCCGACCTCAGCAACCATGACCAGCTTTTGCTCGGCCCGATTAAACTCATAATAAGCGCCGGCGGCAATCGCCCCATGCGTAAACAAGGTATTTAATAAGCTCTGGCTTAAAACGGCGGTATCCCCTTCCGGATGGGTGATTTGCGTTGCCCAACCGCGCAAAATGCGATAACCGCTGTGTTCATACTTAAACCACTTGATGGCTTTGGTAATCAGCAAGCGCAGCCCTTCCAGGTCGCCGACATCCTTCGTCAACTGCATCTCCGGCGGCAAGTCGTCCAACAAGCGCAAGATGCCCGTAATCGGCTTGGTCAGCGTCATGGTCAGGGTGCGCCCATACCGATTTAACATAAAAATGCCAACGGTAATCGCGCCCACCGCCAGCAGAGTCATGATCACCATGAGGGTGCGTGAAATAAAGAGCAGCGAATTGAGTCGTTGATTAATCGCTTTGGAGACCGCACTTAAACTGGCATTGATCTCCAGAAAATCCGGTAAAATCTCGGTAAAATAACGATCCTCCGCGCCAGGAGCGTTAGGATCAAAAACCACCAATTTATCATGCACCAGAACGTGGAGGCCGCTAATGTACGCGATCTGTTGCTGAATCTCAGGTTCCGTGCTGAGCATCCGCGCTGCCTGAGCCAGGTAATCGCTAACCGGGCACTCACTTGCTGCAATGAAGCTAACCTCATCAGCACCGCGTAAAGCAAATCTAATCCCGATTAGAGTCCGCATTTGTTCGCTAAAAGCCGCCTCGATCGCTTCCAAAGAAGTCCGAAACGACTCGACGCGGCTGTTGGAAGCACCGAAATACCCCATCGAAGTCAGCACAAAGACCGTAAAGACCAGCAACATTGCTAAGATGATGCGATAGTACGTCAGCAGCTTCCGTTCTGTCCGTAACATAGCCCGTTTTCCTCCTTGATTACCAAATACCTCCTTTTCCGCGCATATGGACCAGACCCTCTATTTTGGGATGGGGATTGCAAAAATATGACAAATGTCCCGAACCAGCCGTGAATACCTGCGCTAATAGGGGTTTTGATTACTGAAATAGTCGGGCTGTTTCCAGCTGGCACCTGAGAAAATAGCATAATACATTACGAACCGCGCACTCACCGTCAAGATATGCCCGGTAAAATTAGTGAAACCATATACATCAATATAAGTGGTGAAAAAGACCTCGGCAGCAATGATCAAACTCATGGCGACTGAGACCAGAGAAAAAGGTGAACGCGCATTGATCGGATACCAGCGTGAGAAGCGAAAGATGCCGATGGCCAGCAGCACGATGACCAAATACTCCATGCCGATTTTAAATGGGGTTAACCCCTCACCTAGAATGAAACAATCCGGAAAGATCGGCACAATGAAGATGGTCACAATCAGACCGGTCACCGCCACTGCGTAGAGGAGATATGCTAGTCCTTCCCGATAGTTTTTGGTGAAAAATGTCGGGGCCAAACACAACGAAAACGCTTCAATAGACCGCGCTCCCACCCACAATTGCGTCGGAACGTTCGGGTCTGAGATCGGTAATAACTTCATCCCGTAATAGGTACACAGATGCAGCAAGTCAAGGAGCGCTACGAAAAAATAGACAATACTCAAGGCCAAGAAGATCTGTTTGTTATTGGCAGTATAAGCCTGTTCGCCGGTGATGAAGATGGCAAAAGCTACAGCTACCGAAATACCATCGATCAGGCTGTGAAAAATAAGGTAATTATAAGTCGCAAGCAAATACAATAGGGGGGTTAAAACCAACACAGCACCAAAGGTCAAGTATAGTCTCGACTTGACCATCCCCTGCCCGGCCATACACCCACCTCCAGAGAAAATAGTCCCTCCGAGCTATAGCCCCCCTACTGACTTTATTCCCCCAAATTAAGCCCCCGTCAATCGACCGGCACCAACAAGAACCGGTCAGCATAGATCAAATCAGGATTGCTGATAGAATTGAGCTCGACAAGGTCGGTGAGGCGCACACCCAACCGTTGAGCGATCTCGGATAAAGTATCGCCCGGTTGGATCTGATACTTTGTAACCCCGGTCCCCCCGCCAACCCGGAACCCATTGGTAATTATTGTATATTTTTTCGCGGTATCCTCCGCTTTTCCCTGCCGGACCGGTTGCGAATTTCGCTCCCCCATCCCGACGACGACCGGTTCATCCTCCCGTGACAGGACGTATCTACCGGTAATTCGGCCATGCTGAAGTAATAACTCGGCCACCCCGAGACCCCGTGCAGGGCCTCCGGCAGGAACTATCAGGGTTTCGCCCAGCAAGCCGCCCATACCGGCGGTTCGGCCATCCCCAGCGATGATCAGGTCAATCCCGGGCACCTGCTCAGCGAGATCCTTGGCGGTAACGGCACCGGCCCCGTTTCCGTGAGCATCGATTAACGCGATGACCACATCCGCCTTTCCGGTTAGCTCGGCTACAATCCGGCGGGCCGTCACCAGCGGGTCAGCGACGGTTAGCCTCATGTCATCGGTCGGATTCGGCTCTATCCCGGTTTCTCGGGCAGCCAAGCCAAAGATGCCGACGTAAATGCCGCCAACCTCTTTGATCAGATAACGGGCGAAAAGCGATGAGTTATCTGTGTACAGATTGGCGCCTAATACCGGAAAGTCAGTCCGGCGGTCTAGCTCGAGCCAATCGGCAATCTGCTGGAAAAACCGGTTTCCGCCGACGGCCAATGCATCATACCCGAAGAGATTGACTAGGTTATCCGGGCCTCCCCCAAGGCCAAGAACCAAGCTCCGGTCGGCCACCTGACGGTAGCGCTCAAGGTCTGCCCAAACTGTTTGGGCCGCAAGCAGATCGCCGATCTCATTGGTATGGAGAATGGTCAGGGCTTGGTAAGGCAAGCGCCCCGCACGCATCAGCTCATAGACATTGAGCGCCGTTAGGTTTAGCCCCTCAACCGATCTCGGCAAACTGAGCTCGCCGGCTGAAACCTGTGCATAAGCCTCGGCCTGCAGCGGGTGGTTCGGATCAACCCCGACAATCCGCCAATTGTTGTCAACCGCGGGCTCAAGCACCCCTTGTTCTTGGATATACCTGATGATCAAGTTGCGGATCCGCCCGGCCTCGCCCCACGCAGTATAGGCGTCAAAAAGAAGATCCTCGGCCTGCAAAATCCCTGCAGCAACCAGCTGACTAAACCGGTAGTTACTGATGGCTAAAGTATACTCCTGGTCAGCGCCGACCGGTTCGCCGTTGTACTCGAGCTTGACGATCCGGCCCCCTACCGGCCGCGAAATATCGATCTCATAATCAATCCCGGCAAATAAGTCGTAATTATATACTCTGATATTTTTGTTAAAGCTGACCGTCAGATCGCCCGGCCTGGCGGTGTTATAAAAGCGTGCCGTTCGCTCGAGATAGTCTTTGAGCGCTTGGCCGGTGATCTTTACGACCAGTAAGGAATTGTCGTATTTATAAAGGCTATAAATATCTCGTTTACGGATGGGGCCGGCTACTAGCTCTCTATGCGGATCGCAGAGCGATGCTGCAGAGATCTGTGCACCCGTATATTTTAACTGAGCCGCATTGAGTAAGTCAACCAGGGCGGTATCCCGTACTAGAACCGTGGGAATCCCGGGCAGCAGATACCGCTGAGGCAAGAAATCTGCGCTCGCCCGGCCGATAATCGTGTTCGCCTCTGCGCGCAGAGCAGCATGGTAGGCGTCTAAAGCCTCCATGATCTCCGGGTCCGCGGAATAGTGCTTGGTGCTGATGTTTTGCGCCTCTTTTTTCACCAGTTGCGGTGCGCCGTGCCCGGTTTCAAAAGTCAGGTCGATGCGGGAGACTAGGTGCCCGTAGCGGCCTGGTTCTACGACCAGCGCCCCGCCGATCTCTACACCGTCAATTTCCGCATGGGCGTGTCCGGCGATGGCCACGGCAATTTCGGGGTTGGCGGCCAAGACCGCTGCCAGGCTTGAGCCGGGCAGACCATATTCGGGATTAAGGCCCAAATGGGCTACCAGTACAATCACATCAACCTGGTCTTGCAACTCCGCGACGACCTTTTTGGCCTCCGTAATGGGATCACTAAAGCGCAATCCGGCGTAATGCGCAGGCGTACCGGCTTCCCAGCGTGGGATGTGCGGGGTGATCAAACCAAAGAGGCCGATTTTGATGCCGCTGATTTCCTTAATAATATAGGGAGTAAGCCACCGGGTGCCATCAGCTCGATAGATGTTCGCAACCAGCGGAGTGGCTTCGGAACCGGTGATGGCCCTGCTTAAGACATCAAGACCAAAATTAAAATCATGGTTGCCTAAGGTCCAGGTATCATAACCGATGAGGTTCATCGCCCGGATTACCGGGTGAAGCTCCTCGCTGAGGAAAAAGTCAGCCCAACTGCCCTGAATGGTATCACCGGCATCGACCACTAACGTATAGGGATTCTCAGCCCGTACCGCTTTCACAACCGAGGCTATTTTGGCATAACCGGTCTCATGGTCCACGGTATCACGAGCATAATCCCAAGGAAAGATGTGCCCATGGAGATCCGCCGTGCCGAGAATAGTGATCACAGTCTCCGCAGCCGACGCAGTCCCGGCCGCTAACCACAAAGCCGCAATAAACACTATCATCAGCACCGGTTGCTTGACCCGACCTGTTCCTCTCATTAAACAAACCAGCTCCTTAAGAAAAATATAGACAGCCAGGTGGCTGTCTACCAAAAATTTAGGCACTTAATTGGAAATTCCTGCCAATAATACTGAAAAAATTGCTTTCCCTCACCGTCCCCGTCATGTCGGGCGGGCATGCTACGTAGTTTTCATGGTCAGAGCGATGCGCTGCCGCTGATGATCAATATCCAGCACGCGCACGGTAACAACATCTCCGATGGAAACCACATCGAGCGGATGCTTCACATATTTCTCGGATAACTGGGAGATATGCACCAGTCCATCCTGTTCGACGCCGAGATCGACGAAGACGCCGAAGTCGACGACATTGCGAACGGTGCCCTTTAGCTCCATCCCGGGTTTCAGATCGGCCAGGGAAAGCACGTCTTTCCGCAAGATCGGCGGGGGCAACTCGGCACGGGGATCCCGTCCCGGCTTTAGCAGACTGGCGATGATATCACGGACAGTAGGTTGGCCCGCCCCGTATTTCGCAGCTATCTCGGCAGGGGTGGCGGTCTCCAACAGCGCCTTGTCCGGATAATCAGCGAGTATTTTCCGGGCCAACTCGTAGGACTCCGGATGTACGGCGGTATTATCCAGCGGCTCTTCGCCGTCCGAGATCCGCAGGAAGCCGGCACATTGTTGGAAGGTCGCCGGTCCCAAGCGCGGCACCTTTAATAACTCGGCGCGTGAGCGGAACCCGCCGTGCTCTTGACGGTAAACGACGATGTTTTTGGCCACTTGCGGCGTAATGCCGGCCACATAACTTAGCAGAGCCGGAGAGGCGGTGTTCAGGTCGACACCAACATAGTTTACACAGGATTCGACCACGCCGCCGAGGGTCTGGGCCAACTTGGTTTGGTTGACATCATGCTGATACTGGCCAACCCCGATGGATTTGGGATCGATCTTGACCAGTTCGGCCAGGGGGTCTTGCACCCTCCGAGCAATCGAGACTGCGCCACGCAGCGAAACATCAAGCTCCGGCAACTCCTCCCGCGCCAAGGAAGATGCCGAATAAACTGAGGCCCCGGCTTCATTAACGATCAAGTAGTGGAGATTGGTTTGGCCTTTACCGGCCAGAGCGGCAATCAGCTCAACGGCGAGTTGTTCGGTTTCCCGGGAGG
>JAAYHC010000025.1 GCA_012735535.1 Bacillota bacterium | reverse complement strand
TTCGCTGGCTGTAACCAAAGAGTCCGTTCAAGCTATGGGCGTTTCCTATCTGGTCTTTGGACTGACGGTGGCGCTCGAGATTTTCTTGCTTACTGCCGCTTTTGGCGCAGTTTTATAAGCTAAACTGTGCCAAATTCAAAGCTTTTAGGTCATGGATAGTACCGAGACGGAACTATCCTTTTTTGTTTAGTGACATATGTCCCGAGTTGGTGCCCGGGGAATGTTCAGGCAGGACGCCTGAGACCCCAGTGCGAATAGATGATTACCCCCTCAGTTTGGGTGAGAGGTAGGAAAAGGACCGATGGATCCCGAAAAGCTTCCGAACGGCAGAATACTTGAGCTGCTGGAGAGATTCGATCCCCCCACAGCGCTCCATTGTAAGCGGGTCTCAACCCTGAGTGAAGCCATCGGAGCGGGTTTTGGTCTGGCCGGGGAGGACTTGGCCCAACTGGCTTTGGCCGGTCTCTTGCATGATGTGGGCATGCTGGAGATTCCGAAGTCGATCCTGCGCAAAACGTCGGCCTTGTCTTATGAGGAAGAGACGATACTCAAGCGGCACGTGGAAAAGGGGGTCAGGCTGGCCGAAGCTGCAGGCTATAGTCCGGTGGTGGTCGAGGTCATCCGGCAGCATCATGAACGGTTGGACGGTTCAGGTTATCCGTACGGATTGGTGGGCGAGCAGATCGGGTGGTATAGCCGGATTGTCGCTGTCGCCGATGTCTTTACGGCGATGACCGACGAGCGGCCCTACCGGAGAGCCTTGTCCGAAAAGATGGTCATCGGTGAGCTGAAGCGGGATCGCAAATTCGATCGCGAGGTTGTCGGAGTGCTGGAGAAGTATTTGGCCTCCCCAAGCGGCAGAATCTTTGCGAGCCGTCTCCGGTTTTTGAACCGTGACAATTATTAAGGAGGCATATATATAATGAAGCAAACTTGGCGGTTGTTGGTCCTGGTCATGGCTGTTGCGCTGACGGCTCCGATGGTTCTGGCGGCTGAGACCAAGATCGGCGTACTGGATTTAAACAAGGTTATCGAGCAATCGGCGGCCGGACAAGCTGCCGGTGCCGAGTTGGCGGCCTTGGTTGCCGGCAAACAGCAGCTCGTCGATGACAAGGGTGCGGTGATCGATCAGCTCAACTGGGAGCTATTTACGACGGCCGATGCGCTGTCACCGGCGGAGCGGGCGGCCAAACAAGCCGAGCTGGAGGAGCTCATTGCGGATTACCAAGAGACCGCCGCCGCGGCTGAGGCTGAGATCCAGGCGCGGGCACAGGAGCTGCAAAACCGGATTTTGGCCGAGATCGCGGAGGTTGTGCAATATATCGGGCGGCGGGACGGCTATACGGTCATTCTAGATGTGTCGCTGGTCCACTATTTTTCACCCGCAGTCGATATCACGGCCGAGGTCATCCGGACCTATGACGAGGCGAGGAATTAGTGTGTGTACCCGCACTAACGGGCTTACAAAGCGCCGAGCAGAGCAGATTTGCTCCAGGCGCTTTTTTGATTTCAAGATATTTGGCACGCATTTTTCCGCCGGCAGGGAAGCTGACTATTATAGTTAATATTTACCTAGAGGGAGAAGAGTGATGAGGATTTATCGGCTATGATGCTTTCCGGGAAAGACCGCAGTAAATTATGTGCTTTTGTTAACTCGTATATGCGCAGCGTGCTCGGACGCGGCCCGCGCGAAGTCAAAGTGGTCAGTCAGGGGGACAGCATCGAAGTTATCACCACCGGCGTCTTGACGCAAATTGAAAAAACGTATTACCGGCTCTACCGGGATGCGACCCTCATTCAGAAGCTCCGCTCGGAGATCTTTAAGGCCTCGTTTGCCGAATTTCAAGAGATGTTTGCGAGAGAGCTTGGACTAGAGCTCCTCGAGTTATCCAGCGAGACGAATTGTGAAACCGATTCGCGCTCTTTCTTTTTCAAAGTGAGACGGTTGGACGAACAGAGCGCGGAGTGAACTCTTGTCCGGGCACCGAACTTGGTCTTTGTGACCGGGGGATTGCTGTTTTTCTCTATCCAAAACCGACGGAATCTTGCCGATTGCGTGAAAGTTGAGTCATTTGACCGGTCAGTACAGGGAGTTAGTGATATCCGCCTAGATAGTTCAGGGAAGATTAGCGCAGGGAAGGGTGCACAAACAATGCGGATACTAAGGAACTTTACGGTACAGGTAAGACTCATCGCCCTCATCGTACTGATGATCGCAGCCATGGGCTCGGTTAGCCTGTATAACCTCCACACCATCAACAAAATCGCCGATGCTGGAGAAAAGATCTACCAAACCGATCTTCGGGCGGTGCAAAATGTCCTGCAAGCGAAAGCGGCGTTTTTGAGCATCTCGACAGCGGTCTATCAGCACATCCTCGCAACTACCCCGGGTGAGATAGAGACCCTCGGCCAAACAATAGTCGAGAGTTACGAACTGTTGCGGGCGAGTTTGGAGGCGCAAAGGGAGATTACCCTTAACGTGCAGCGTTTGGAGGCGATTGAGAGTATCCTCACAGAGTATTGGCGCGGCTTGGAACCTTTATTGGCGGCCTCGGCCCGCATGGATAAAGAAGAGGCGCTCCGGCAGACTATGTACTTGAGGCCGCTCAGGCAAGAGGCCCAGCGATTAATCGATGAAGCGGCGGCTTACTACATCGAACTGGCCGAAGAGCGGGCGGAGGCCAACGCCAAGGTGAGTTCGGGATCCCAATTCTGGAGTATTCTGGCCTTGGTGAATGCCTCACTGTTCTCCCTTGCCTTCGGGTATTTTATCTTCCACTCAATCCTCAACCCGGTGAAAGAAGTTCAACAGTTGGCCGAAGCCTTGTCCAACGGCGATTTAAGCCGGAAAACCGACGCGGTGGGCAAGGATGAGATTGGCCTGATGGCTGCGGCCATCAACCGGGCGATCGATAATCTGCGGGCCCTGGTGCGGCGCGTGGTCGAGATTGCCGAGCAGGTAGCCTCCGCGGCGGAGGAGCTTTCCGTTTCGGCCGGCGAGGTCGGACAGGCGACTCAGCAGGTTACCGATACGATTAGCCAACTGGCAAAAAGCTCCGAGGAACAGGCTGTCGCGGCTCAGGACACCACCAAGATTGTCAATGAGATGTCGGCTTCCATTCAACAAGTTGCTGCCTCGGCCGAGCAGATGGCTACCGACGCCAATTTGGTCGTCGAAAACTCGGAACGCGGCCAAAACCTGGTGAACGATGCCATCAAGCAGATCAATGCCATCGCGGATGCCACCGGTCAGGCCGCGGTAGCGGTGAATTCGCTGGGGGCAATGTCGGAACAAATCGGTCAGATCGTCGATGTCATCACCGGGATCGCCGATCAAACTAACTTGCTCGCTTTAAATGCTGCGATCGAAGCAGCCCGGGCGGGCCAACAGGGACGCGGTTTCGCCGTCGTCGCCGAGGAAGTCCGGAAGCTGGCCGAGCAATCCCGGGAGGCTGCTGAGCAGATCGCCGAGTTAATCGCTAAGGCCCAGACCGAAACGGCCAAAGCGGTCGAGGCCATGAACCAAGGGAGTGCCCAGGTTTCGGCCGGCATCAACGCCGTAACGCAGACCGGTGAAGCATTTGGCGCGATCATTGGAGCGGTCCGGTTGGTGGTTGAGCAGATCCAGGCCGTGAACGCTGCCAGCCGCCAGCTCTCCGAGGGCAGCACCGGGGTGGTCCGGGCGGTCGAGACTATGGCAGCTTCGGCTCAAGAGTCGGCCGCCGGGGTCGAAGAGATTTCGGCCAGCGCCGAGGAGCAAAACGCCTCGGTCGAAGAGATCGCTGCGGCGAGTGAATCCTTGGCGGAGATGGGCGAAGAACTGCAAAAGGCGGTGCACATCTTCAAGTTATAGCGAGCTGTGGCCTAGCCTGCTACCTTACTAAAGGTGGCAGGCTTATTTTTGACATAGTATATTGACAGTCATAGTAATATGGTTAATAATATACATGAACAGACATAGATTTTCTGCCGGAGGTGGTGGGATGGGCGGCAAAATATCGTCGGACTTGTTGCGGGGGCATACCGATACCATTGTTCTTGGCATTCTGCTAAAAGGCGACAGTTATGGCTACGAAATCCACAAGACTATCATTGAAAAGACGGGTGGAGAGTTTGAGCTGAAAGAGGCGACCCTGTATTCCAGTTATCGCCGGTTGGAGCAGGACGGCTATATCACGGCCTACTGGGGTGACGAGTCCCAGGGCGGGCGGCGTAAGTATTACCGGATTACTGAGAAAGGGAAGGAATTGTACCGGCAAAACAAGGCCGATTGGCAGTTTACGCAGCGGATTCTCAATAAACTGCTGGAGGAGGAGTAAGATGAAAGCACAGATTTATGTGGATAGATTGTTCCAAGGCTACGAAGATACCCCGGAATTGCGCGACTTCAAAGAGGAGATCGCCAGCAACCTCCGCGAGCGCATCGCCGAGCTTGAGGAGAAAGGGTATGATCCCGAAAAGGCTTTTGAGTTGGCCGTGGCGGAGCTCGGTGATATCACGGCGATCGCCGACCAGATCAGCCGGGAAAAGCGGAATGAGGTCATCGGCCGGATGTATATGGGCTGGAAAGTGCCAATGGGGCGCAAGCATGCCCTGGGGTATGTGGTCTCCGGCGGGGTCTTGGCCTTTGGGATCGTCGTCGCCCTGATGAACTACTTCACGACCGGGCGGGTCTTTACCGCGCTTGCTGCCCTGATTCCTTTCGTGATCTTGCCCGTCGCGGCCCTGGTCTTTTTGCGCCTGACCCAGGAAACGGCCGCCAGATACCCGATGCCGTGGCGGCGCGCGCTGGTCTACGCGATCATCACCGCGATCACCTTATTTGGCCTCAATACCTCGGTGATGCTCCACTATCTGGAAGAGGCGGATCCCAGTGCGGTACTCGGGGTGTTGATTCCCTTTGTCATTCCCGGTCTGTGCATCGGCGCCTTTTTGGTGCTCACCGAGAAACCGCGGTATAAACCGTGGGTGGCCGAGCAAGAAAAAATCTGGACAAACTATTATGCCAAGGAGTACAATGATCCTCGAAGCCTCGAACAGCGCGGTTTGCTTTCCGGTGCCCTGTGGCTCTTTGCTGTCGCTGTCTTTTTTACGTTGGGCTTTCTCATCGGCTTCCGGTACGCTTGGGTGACCTTCCTCTTTGCGATCGCCGGTGAGATGTTGATCGAATATTGGCAGCGGGTGAAAAGTGCGCGGTGATGTAGCATGCCTTCAATATATATTGTTTTGACCCAGACCGGCACCCTGTTTTCACGGGCGATCAGGAAATATACCAAAGATCCGTATAACCATGCTTCGCTCGCCTTCGATCCTAGCCTGGCCGTGATGTATTCCTTCGGCCGCAG
>JAAYHC010000024.1 GCA_012735535.1 Bacillota bacterium | reverse complement strand
TGACTCGTATGTGGAAACATGTCCACCGGCTGCGCCTCTTGCACCTCATACCCCCGCTCAGCGAGTAGCCGCAGATCCCGCGCCAAGGTCGCCGGGTTGCACGAAACATAGACCAACTGCTTGACCTTGGTTTCCGCGATGGCCGCTAACACCTCCGGAGCGGCCCCCGCTCTTGGCGGATCAAGCACCACCACATCCGGCCGCGCTCCCTCGGCCACCAGTCGCGGCAAGACCACCTCAACCCGGCCAACCACAAATTCCGCGTTCTCCGCTCCATTTAGGGCCACGTTTGCCCTGGCATCTTCTACCGCAACCGCAACCTCTTCAATCCCGATCACCCGCCTGGCCTCTGCCGCCAAAAAC
Source organism: Bacillota bacterium (assembly GCA_012735535.1). Taxonomy (GTDB): domain Bacteria; phylum Bacillota; class UBA5301; order UBA5301; family UBA5301; genus JAAYHC01. The sequence continues at coordinate 10,473 of JAAYHC010000024.1, read as the reverse complement.
AGGCTGATCGTCCCGATTCCGCAGTACAAGTCATAAACGGTTTCAGTTCCGGTCAATCCGGCAAACTCCAAGGCTTTACCATATAACACTTCAGTTTGGACTGAGTTAACTTGAAAGAAAGAGTGTGGCGAAATCTGAAACTTGTACGGACCCACTTGGTCGATGAGGTGGGGTTTTCCCCAGATCAACTCAGTCTTTTTCCCAAGAAAAGGTCCATAGCCTTTTGGGTTAACGTTATGATACAGCGATGTCACTTCCGGCGCTCTCTCCCTAACGCGCTCCACCAGTTCCCTACGCCGCGCCAACTCCTGCGTGCGCGTGACAAAAACCAGCATCACTTCGCCGGTCAGCCGACTTGAGCGAATCTGCAACCCAGTAACGTCTATTTCCAGCTCGCCCAGAACCTCACTCACAACCCTAACCACCTTATTCTGCGGGTCCTGCGGCAAACGGCAGCCTGCCTCCGGCAGCGGCACTACCTCGTTGCTGCCGCGCGCATAAAAGCCAAAGGCACCATTTCCGCTGCGCAGCTGCACATTGTTCCGATAATAGCACGGATCGGCCATTCCCAAAGTCGGCCGCACCTTTATTTCAGCAAATCCGCCGATCCGTTTGAGGGCTTGGTAGACCTGGTTTCGCTTCCACTCCAGCTGCGCCGGGTAAGCCAGTGAGCGCAACTGACAACCTCCGCAGACCTCCGAAACAGGACAGTCGCTCTCCACTCGGTCAGGTGACGGCTTAATGATTTGAACCAGGTGCCCCTTGGCAAAATTCCGCTTGACCTCGCTGATCTCCGCCAGCACCGTATCTCCCGGCATGGCCCCTGCGATAAAAACAGCAAGCCCAAAAAGACGGCCAACCCCCTCACCGGCATGGCTCAGATCCTCAATCTTTACTTCATGGCGCTCGCCCACATTAATGCGCTGCAGATGCTTCTCCTCCAACATATCAGATCTAACCTTTCGTTCTCCATCAGTCGCTACTCCTCCTATGGGCCGACCGGTTAATTCACGACTAATATGCCCAGCAATCCGAGCAATAACGAAGGAGCCGGCCAACTTAGGGCCGGCGCCTCCGTTATTGCCTGTTTGTTCACTCCCCCACACCTTATTGTACGGTATATCCACCATCCACAATAAAGCATTGCCCGGTCGCGAAAGAGGCTTCATCAGAAGCCAAGAACAGAACCATATTGGCGATCTCGATCGGCTTGCCCATCCTTCCGATGGGATGTAGAGCCCTGGCGGCGGCTGCCGCTGCCTCCTTTTGTTCCGGGGTTGCATCGCTCGGCAACTGGCTCATCGGCGTGTCGACCCCGCCGGGGCAGACCGCGTTGACCCGAATGCCCTGCTTGGCATAGTCCAAGGCCAAGCACCGCGTTAAGGCGATCACGCCACCTTTGGAGGCGCAATAAGCCGGACTGACCGGATTAGCCACCAATCCTGCTATAGAAGCAGTGTTAATAATTGCCCCGCCACCGGTTTCCAACATGCTTTTAATCGCATACTTACAGGTCAGCATTACCCCGGTCAGATTAACACCGATGGTTAGTTCCCATTCTTCCAACGTAAGTTCGGTTATCGGCTTAGGCCGAAAGATCCCGGCGTTCGCATGTACAATATCTACCTTCCCGGTTATTTCACGTGCCTTGGCAAATAAGTTGGCCACGGAATCCTCTTTAGCCACGTCGGTAGGCACAAAAATAGCTGAACCACCTTGTGAAATGATCTCCTGAACTACTGCTTCGCCGCCTTGGGTATTCACATCAGCCACAACCACCGTAGCCTGCTCCAAAGCGAAGGCTTTCGCCGTTGCTGCTCCGATGCCGGATCCTCCACCTGTTACCACCGCTACCTTTCCTGAGAATCTACCCACAAAGCATCCCTCCTAGTGTAGCCATTACGGCGCTTTTGCGGATAACTTCAATAATACTTGCCGGTTGCCCTGCCGTTTATCGGTGGAGAAACGAACGATTTTTCGTCCTTTTGCGCCATTTTCCTCGATAATAGCTGGCCTTCCAGTCCGAATCGGTTCCCTCTACCGCTTTTACCTGCTTATTTACTTGTGAAAGATGGCATATTTTGTAACTAATCCGACCTACCACTGTTTTGGGTCCGAACATTTCCAGCTAATTGTGCTTTTCTTCTTGACTTTTGCGCATTATATGCTATACTCGCAGTATATATTAGATAGCATTGCGTAATTCGCACTGATTTGCGAGGTGTCGAAATGTTTGCGTATCTGATGATTGCCGGTTATCTCTTACTGCTGGTTGGCGTCACCGTCATTGCCCATAGAAAGACCAAAACCCTGGATGATTTCTTCTTGGGTGGTCGCGGCATCGGTCCTTGGATGTCTGCAATGGCTTATGGAACCACCTATTTCTCCGCCGTGCTCTTCATCGGATACGCCGGCCAAATCGGTTGGAATTTCGGTCTCTCAGGGGTCTGGGTTGGAATCGGTAATAGTATTATCGGTTGCCTCCTGGCCTGGCTAGTCTTGGCCAAACGCACCCGCGAGATGACCGGCAAGCTCGGGGTCCGTACAATGCCTGAGTTTCTCGAAGCCCGTTTTGATTCACGTAACCTCAAGATCTTTTCGGCCCTCATCATCTTTATTTTCCTCGTGCCCTACTCGGCTTCTGTCTTTATGGGTCTGAGCTACCTTTTCGAAGAGGTCTTCGGCATATCCTACTCCCTCGCTCTGGCGTTAATCACCATCTTCACCCTGATCTACCTGGTCTTCGGAGGGTATCTGGCCGTGAACCTAGCCGATGTAATTCAAGGTGTGATCATGATCGCCGGCATGCTGCTACTACTAAAGAGTATCGTGTGGCATCCGGAGGCCGGGGGTATTATCGCCGGCATCAACAAACTGCATAGCATCGATCCGGCTCTCACCGCTCCGATCGGACCGCCTGGCTTCATACCCCTGGCCTCTTTAGTTATCCTTACCAGTTTGGGTTCATGGGGCTTGCCGCAGATGATTCATAAGTTTTATGCTGTGAAAGATGATCAATCAATTAAAATCGCGACCATCGTGACCACGATCTTTGCCCTAATTCTAGCGGGAGGGGCCTATTTTCTCGGCAGCTACACCCACCTATTCTTCGACGCAGTCCCGCTGGAAAACGGCAAGCCTAATACAGACCTCTTAATGCCGATGCTTATCAACCGAGTTGTCCCCGAGGCGCTGACGGTCTTAATCGTCATTCTCATCCTTTCCGCTTCGATGTCGACCTTGTCCTCGTTGGTACTGGTCTCCAGCTCGGTGATCTCGATTGATCTGGCCGGCACCCTCTTGCCAAAACTGTCCGCCAAGGCTTCGCTCCGGGTGATGCGCGCCTGCTGTGCCGTCTTCGTCCTCCTTTCGCTCTGGTTGGCAACTGCTAGGCCTGGTTTCATCTTGACCTTGATGTCCATCTCCTGGGGCACGATCGCCGGCGTCTTCCTCGCTCCTTATCTCTACGGGTTGTATTATAAAAAGGCGACCAGAACCGGTGCCTGGGCTGCCGCCCTCACCGGCCTGGCCATTTCCCTCGGTTTTAATATCGCGCTAAACTTTAGTAGCGCCAAAGTACCGATGGTCGGCTCGCTGGCCATGCTTGTACCGCTCTTGGTTCTCCCGGCCGTCAGCCTTGTTACCCAAGACGTTCCGGCCCATGTTGTCAGCAAAGCCTTTCCGGTACCCTCGGAAAACTAAACGGTACACTCAATTTGCTCCATGACCCACTTGGCAAATCGAGCGGCGATGTTGATTCCAAAACCGTCCTCGATTTGCTTTATATTTGGACAACAGTTGACCCCGGCAACCTCCCAGCCGTCCGGATATTGGTAAATCTCAATACAGCAGATATCTAAACCGAGCGCCTCGGCAGCCGTTTCGGCCTTGGCAGCGAAGTCATCATTTAAGGCCAATAAGGCCAGCCGATTTTTGGCCCGCCTGGCCCACCATTCCCGCAGAGTGCTGGGCTGAGACCGAGGATTACCGGCCGAACAAGCTACTATGGCTTTACCGCCAAGCACGATTGTCCGGACCAGACCCAAGTACTCGCTCTCCCTCGCCCGCTGAAAATCCAGATTGTGTTGGCTGCGGACAAAGGCCTTCATCCTCGCCTGTAGAGCGTTTTTGTCGGCGATTTGCACCAATGACCTAGATCCGATCTGGCCGGTCGGCAGATGGATTAACGGATACTCCAACCGTTCCTGGTTTTCTAAAACGGCTGCTCCGCTGGGAGCATGCCAGGCATACGGATGGACCACCTCGGCTTGATACATGACCAAACTAGTCAAAAAATCACTCCCCGCCGACCACCAGGCCTCAGCTTTGTTCACCACCCGTAAACCAGCGACCTCACAGGCTTTTAGCAATTCATAGGCCCGTAGATCTCGGTTCATAATCCAGTTGATCACGATCTTCGGCTCAATCTCTTGGCCACCGACAAAAAAACGGATCGCCCCGTTAACCTCGATCAATACTCGTGAATAGGCTACTTGTTGACAGAGAAAACCGGCTCGCAAAAGCTCCGCCTCGATGCGGTTGACGTTGTGGTCCGGCAGCAAGTTATCACGCAAAATCAAGACATCCACTCGACCTACACCCCCATGGCCTGTCAATACTAGTCTATGCCCGGTGTCCCCAAAGAGAGATAAACACAGGCTTGACAGGAAAAAGGGATCGCACATAGAATAACAATTAAGTAAGTGTTTAATCGTTTATGTGGAGGCGCTGTTATGAGTAGCTGTCAAAACCCGCGCGCAGATATTTGCGACCAGTACTGCCCTACCTGCACCGACCGGGTGGACTATCTGCGCGGCAAACTACTGGAAGTATCCGGTCTTTCCGAATTGTTTGCGGTGCTCGCCGATGAGACGCGGACCAAAATCATCTATCTCTTGTCCGTTCAAGAGCTCTGCGTCTGTGATCTGGCCGATCTCTTAGAGCTGACCATGCCGGCCGTATCCCATCACTTGCGGTTATTAAAAGCCATGCGGCTGGTCAAATACCGTCGTGATGGTAAGCAAGTCTATTACTCCCTCGAAGACCAACACATCGTTGATTTAATCAAAGTAGCTCAGGAACATTTTGCGGAAGGAAGATAAGCTGTGCCAACATCTAAAGCAACAACCACTCTTCAGACCTATACTATTGACAACCTCAACTGTGCCGATTGCGCGGCAAAGATCCAGCACAGATTAAGCCAAGAACCTGGCCTGGAAACCGCCGTCCTCAATTTCGCCACCGGCACCATCACCCTTGATCCCCGCTACCTCGAGCAGGCCGAAGCGATCATCCACTCGATCGAGCCCGGTACACGGATTGTGCGGGAGGAGACAAGCGTTCGCCGGGCCTCGCTCCTGGCCGAACATCGTAAGCAGATAATCGGCCTCGTTGTTGCTACACTATTGTTTGCTACCGGTATAGTTCTGCCGCCCGGCATCGCTAAGTACGTTGCGTTCATCACCGCCTATCTACTGGTCGGGCATGAAGTGATCAGCGCAGCCTTCCGGAATATTCGCCAGGGCAATGCCATGGACGAAAACTTTTTGATGACCATCGCCACCTTCGGGGCCATTGCGATCGGCGAGTTGCCGGAGGCGGTCGGGGTCATGCTCTTTTTTAACGTGGGCGAGCTTTTTCAATCGCTCGCCGTCAACCGCTCCCGCCGCTCAATCCAGGCCCTGCTGAATCTGCGGCCGGAAACGGCCACCCTGCTGGTCAACGGCCAGCCTCAAGTTGTTGCACCATCAGCCGTCAATCCGGGCTCCCTGATCCTGGTCAAACCCGGTGAGCGCATCCCGCTCGACGGGGTGATCAAGAGCGGAACATCTTTTTTGGACACCTCCGCCTTGACCGGCGAGTCGGTACCCCGGCGCGTGGAACCAGGCGACCAAGCACTATCGGGGATGGTCAATACAACCGGAGTCTTGACTATCGAAGTCACCCGACCGTTTGCGGAGTCGACGGTCTCGCGCATCTTGGCTCTGGTGGAAAATGCGACCGGCCGCAAGGCCCAAGCCGAGAAGTTCATCACCAAGTTTGCTCGCTACTACACCCCGGTCGTCGTAGCTCTGGCCGCCGCCCTAGCCATCATCCCGCCACTGGTGATACCCGGAGCAAGCTGGAATTCGTGGTTTTACCGGGCTTTGACCCTCTTAGTCATCTCCTGCCCTTGTGCGCTGGTCGTCTCGGTGCCGCTCACCTATTTTGCCGGAATCGGTAGTGCTTCCCGGCAGGGGGTCTTGGTCAAAGGGGCTCAGTATCTTGAGGCTTTAACTTCCGTGAAAACCGTGGTCTTTGATAAGACCGGGACCTTGAGTCAAGGCGTTTTTCGGGTCGTCGAAATCCAACCGGCACCCGGCTTTTCAGCCGAAGAAGTGCTGCGCTTAGCGGCCCAAGCGGAGGTTCACTCCGCCCATCCGATCGCAACCTCCATCCGCGAGGCTTTCGGGGGCGAGATCGCCCTCGATGAGATCGCCGAATACGAGGAGATTGCCGGCCAGGGCGTCCGGGCGGTCATCAATAACCAAACGATTCTCGCGGGCAACGCAACCTTGCTTGTCAACGCTGGCGTTGAGCTCACCGCTCCAAACGGCGCCGGAACAGTAGTGCACCTAGCGATTAACCGGCACTACGCCGGTTACCTGCGCATCGCCGACGAACTGAGAGCTGATGCCGCCGCTTTGATCAGCGGGCTGAACAAGCTGGGTGTTCGCAAGACAGTTATGCTCACCGGTGATGATCATTCGGTAGCCGGAGAAGTAGCCGAACGCCTGGGCATCAGTGAAGTCCATGCCAACCTGCTTCCGGAAGATAAGCTGAGCAAATTGGAGCAAATCATCGCAGCTCATGCTGGCGGTGGTAAGACGAAAGTAGCCTATGTGGGGGATGGGATCAATGATGCCCCGGCCATTTCACGGGCCGATGTCGGTATCGCCATGGGCGGCCTAGGCGCGGATGCCGCAATCGAAGCCGCGGATGTGGTCTTGATGGAAGCGCAACCTTCCAAAGTCTTAAACGCCATCGCCACCGCACAGCGGACCAGACAAATTGTCATCCAAAACGTAGTTTTGGCTTTAGGAATTAAAACCGCGTTCATCCTGCTGGGCGTAGTCGGTATCGCCAATATGTGGATGGCGGTCTTCGCCGATGCCGGAGTGGCCCTCTTGGCCGTGCTTAATGCCACCCGGGCCTTAAAAGCGGCCAAACTTCCAAACATCGGCCTCTAGCATATAGTGGTAGCAAATGTTACTATGCGGAGGCGATGATCTTGCATTTACCTGATTTGAGGGATCTGGAAGAGCGGGTAGACGAGTTTATTGAGTCCTTGCCCTGCCGGGCGCCGGGCCCGTATCCACCGGTAAAGGTCAAAGGCCCCCATCCACAGTACGCCCAGATGCTGCTGGATGCTTTTGCCGATGGGGCAGCCGCCGAGCTGACCGCTATAACGCAGTATTTTAACCATTATTTGGTCAACCCGGACAAAGAAGTAGCTCGCTTACAGTTCTGCATCGCCTTAGTCGAGATGGAACACCTCGAACTCCTCGGCGAACTCATCGAGCAACTCGGCGGTGATCCGCGCTATTGGCGGTCCAACAAAGCCTACTGGGATGGCGGCAATGTTGCTTATGGAGTGAAAATGACCCCGTCTGAGTTGTTGAGATTAGATATTGAGGGCGAGATCTGCGCGATTGAAGCATATGAACGCCTGATCACCGAGATCGCAGATCCTGGTGTCAGGCGAGTTTTAGAACGCATCGTTGAGGATGAACGGGTGCACCTGGATCTCTTCGAAACCGCCCTGGCTCACTTAGCCAAATAACCAATCGCTGAACCGGCTACGAGTAAACGCGCGATATTCTCCGCCGTCGCCGCGACCAGTTCCGGGCCCCGTTCAATTGCTTGCTCTAATGTCATCGGACCGGAAATAATCGAGAACACGGCGTCGATCCCGACCTCGTAGACGGCTTCGATTCCGGAGCCGATCGTGCCTACCACAGCTATCACCGGTAGGCCTTTTTCTTTCGCCGCCCTGGCTACTCCGGCCGGAGTCTTCCCAAAGGCGGTCTGCCTATCCATCGCTCCTTCACCGGTAATCACCAAGTCAGCACCCTCAAGTTGCGAGCGGAAATCGGTTACATCCAAAACAATCTCCACGCCCGGCCGGAGGGTGGCTCCTAAGAAGGCCACCAAGCCGGCACCAAGCCCACCGGCTGCCCCTGCCCCCGGCAAATCTTGCGTGGCAACACCTAAATCCCGTTCGACAACTTGCGCGAAATTGGCCAACGCCTGATCAAGGCGGACCACCATCTCCGGGGTGGCCCCCTTCTGCAGACCATAGACGGCCGCCGCACCATTAGGGCCAATCAGCGGATTATTAACATCACAGGCGACCACGATCTCCGTTTCGCTGATACGCGGATCAAGCCCGGAAATATCAATCGCCGCTAGATCAAGCAGGGCCTCGCCGCCCGGGCGGAGCTCCTGCCCCGCCCGGTCCAGCAAGCTAACTCCTAAGGCCTGGGCCATTCCGGCCCCGCCATCATTGGTTGCACTGCCGCCGATACCGATGATCAAACGTCGGCACCCGACATCTAACGCTGCCCTAATTAAATCGCCGGTTCCTCTGGTCGTGGTAATCAAGGGGTTGCGCTGTGCGTTCGGTACCAAGGCCAAGCCGCTCGCAGCCGCCATCTCAATAACAGCAGTGCGTCCATCGCCCAAGATGCCGAAGTGTGCGCGGCGTTTTTCACCCAGAGGACCGGTTACTTCAACTTCTTTAATGTGGCCGCCGGTAGCATCAACCAGAGACTGCACGGTTCCTTCTCCGCCGTCCGCCATGGGCACCTTCGTAATCTCCGCCTGGGGAAGCACACGGAGCAGGCCGGTTTCCAGAGCCTGAGCCACCTGGAGCGCAGTCATACTACCCTTGTATTTATCTGGCGCTACCACGATTTTCACGCTTTTTCCCCCTGTTACAACAGAATCGCTGCCATGACGGCAATTACGATGATCGCCACTAACCCGGTCACGATGCTACCGACAGTTTGTAGACGATACGCTGTTTTCACATCCATATCACTGAACTGCGAAACTACCCAGAAATATGAGTCGTTCGCGTGGGAAGCGACCATCGAACCGGCACCAATGGCCAGGGTCACCAGCACCCGCCCCATTTCGCTGCCGAGCCCAAGACTATTCATTAACGGTGCCAAAATTGCTGCCGTGGTAATGAGAGCAACGGTAGAAGATCCCTGAGCGGTCTTAATCGCCGCCGCGATAATAAAGGGGAGGAAGATACCGAGATTGTACGAGGCCAAAGCCTCTCCCATGTAACTGCCGATCCCGGTTGCCGAAAGTACGGCTCCGAAGGCCCCACCGGCGCCGGTAATCACCAAAGCGGTCGAGGCATCTTTGATGGCCTGACCGACCCAATCGCCATACACTTCTTTGTTAATCTTCGGTGCCAAGCGCATCGCTAAGAATACCGCCAACAGCAATGCGAAGATAGGATGACCGATGAAGACTAACAGATCACGGAATAAGCCTACGCCAAATGGATTGCTCTTGAACATCGCGACTGACCGCAGAGCAATCAAGACAATCGGAACCACTAGCGGCAGGAAGGAATCTCTTACGCTGGGTAGTTTCCCAAACTTCTTAATTAAGTCTTCGTAGCTAACGGCCGACTTGGGAGTAATCGGGTATTTCGGCCCGACCTTGATGGCATAAAGCCAGCCGGCCAAGGTTGCCGGTATCGAAGCGATGATACCCAACATAATCACCATGCCCAGGTCGGCCCCTAAAGTGCCTGCTGCCGCAATTGGCCCCGGCGTTGGCGGTACCATCGTATGAGTGGCATAAAGGCCCATCGATAACGCAGTGGCCATAACTCCCAAGGAAATTCCGCTGGACTGAGCCAGAGCCCGGTTCAAGGAGGACAGGATAACAAAGCCGCTGTCACAAAAAACGGGTACTGAGACCACGTACCCTGAAGCCGCCATGGCTAAAGGCGAATTCTTTTTACCGAATAGTTTGAGCATCGTCTGGGCTAAGACCAGAGCCGCGCCGGTCTTCTCCAAGATCGTACCGATAATCGTTCCGGCAACGATAACAATACCGATGTTCGTCATCGTACCGCCGAAACCACTGGCGATAGTCTCGATCAACCCATTTTGCCCACCTACAGGAACCGGCGGCGGGTTTTTAGCCAATAATCCGACACCCAAGGCCGCTAACAATAAAACCAAGAACGCGTTCATCTGCTTTTTGCCCGTCATGTACACGATAAACACCACAGCCAAGACCAACAGCACGACCAACATTGGACCACTAAACACCTGATCTCCCTCCTTGTACAATGGTGATGCAGACATACCATGTTAATCAAAGTCATTGACCTTTGACAACCACATAGGAATTCCACTTCAGACAGTCTAATCTTCTCGTAACGGTAGGGCGTTCCGTCGAACC
>JAAYHC010000023.1 GCA_012735535.1 Bacillota bacterium | reverse complement strand
CTGAGGTAGCTCTATAGTTCGTGTTCAGCAAGTTTTCGGAGCCTCGGAGAAATCCGGGGCTTTTTTGTCTGCTTAGAGAGTGTTCTTGCGCTGACAGGCGATAATTCCGGCGAGATCACCGGAGAGGACTATAAACTTCCCAATGATCTCATGATATAATGTAAACAAGTTTCGTCTTGGAGGATATTACCATGTTTTTGGATTATGCCAAGATCCATGTTAAAGGCGGTGACGGCGGTGACGGCATTGTCGCTTTTCGCCGTGAGCCGTATGTGCCGCGGGGTGGTCCCGCCGGGGGCAATGGTGGTAAAGGTGGCGATGTCTGGTTGGTCGCTGATCCTTCCCTCACCACTTTAGAGGATTTCAGATACACGAAACACTACCGGGCCGAACGTGGTGAGCGCGGTGGCGGGGCAAATAAACAAGGGGCTTCGGCGCCGGATTTGATTATTAAAGTTCCGCTCGGCACTGTGGTGCGGGATCCGGAGACGAAGCAGGTCCTTGCCGATCTGGTCGAACCGGGGATGCGCTTTTTAGCTGCCAGAGGAGGCCGGGGCGGCTGGGGTAATAGTCATTTTGCCACCAGTACGCATAAGGCCCCGAACTACGCGGAGCGGGGCGAACCGGGTGAAGAGCGCTGGCTGGAGTTGGAGCTGAAGATGTTAGCCGATGTTGGCTTAGTCGGCTTTCCCAACGCCGGCAAGTCTACCTTGATCAGCGCCATTTCCCGGGCCAGACCGAAGATCGCGGATTATCCCTTTACGACGCTCTATCCCAATTTAGGGGTGGTTTCTCATGCCGGTGAAACTTTTGTCGTCGCCGATATCCCGGGATTGATCGAAGGAGCACATGAAGGTCTTGGTTTGGGGCATCGTTTTCTCAAACATGTCGAACGGACCAGACTCCTGATTCATCTGGTGGAGGCAACCTCGCCGGATGGCTCGGATCCCTGGGAGCGGTTTGTCAAGATTAACGACGAGTTGCGGGCCTACAGCAGTGACCTGGCTGCGAAACGGCAGCTGGTCGCCCTCAATAAAATGGATTTGCCGGGTACAGCTGAGATTGCTGAAGAATTTATTCGCAAAGCTGCAACTCATGGCTACACCGTCTACCCAATCTCGGCCAAAGAGGGAACCGGACTACCGTTATTGCTGGATCAGGTAGTCGAAGAATTAAAGCGCATTCCAAAACCGGAGCCGATTGCCGGGCTCGCCGAGGAAGCCCAGGAAGGTGTGTATCGCTTCAAGCCCGAGGAAGAGGAGCCGCTAGTGGTCAAGCGCGAGGGCGACGTCTACCGGGTGGCCGGTGCCGGACTCGAGAGGTTGGTAGCAATGACGGATTTGGCCAACGAAGAGGCCCTGCGGCGGTTTTACCACATTCTATTGAAACGGGGAGTTATTGATCGTTTGCGCCAAGAAGGGGTTGAGTACGGTGATACGGTGGAGATCGCCGGGGTTGAATTCGAGTATACCCGGGGATTCGACGGATTGTAGAGGATTTGTTAGTCCCTCACAGAATAGAGAGGAGTACAATCAATGTTAAATAGCAAGCAACGGGCTTATTTGCGTTCATTAGCCAATACTGAGCAGCTCCTGGTCCATGTTGGTAAGGGCGGTGTAGTCGATACACTGGTCAAACAAGTCGACGATGCCTTGACGGCGCGAGAGTTGATCAAGGTCAGGGTGCTGCCCAATTCCGGCCAGGAACGCGATGAAATCGCCGACCAACTGGCCGAAGCAGTCAGGGCGGAGGTTGTACAGAGAATCGGCAATAATTTCGTGCTTTGGAGACGCAACCTCAAAGAACCGAAGATTTTATTGCCATAGGATGGATGTAATCGTGCGCAAGTTGAATAGTAAGCGGATTGTGATCAAAGTGGGGACCAGTTCGCTGACCCATGCCAACGGCAAGCTCCATTATCAGGCGATTGAGCGCCTGGTCCAGGAGGTTGCTGATTTAGTTAACAGTGGACGGGAAGTCATTTTAGTCAGCTCCGGGGCGGTCGGCGCCGGGATGGGGCGCCTGGGCCTATCAACCCGTCCGAAGACCATTCCCGAAAAACAGGCTGTTGCTGCGGTTGGACAAGGCTTACTAATGCAGATTTATGAGCGAATGTTCAGTCAATACGGCCAAGTCGTGGCTCAGGTTCTGCTGACCCGCGAAGACATTGGCGACCGCAAACGCTATTTGAACGCCCAGAATGCGCTGTCTACACTGCTGTCGTTAGGAGTTGTGCCCATCATCAATGAAAATGATACCGTAGCGGTCGAGGAGTTGAAATTCGGCGATAATGACACCCTTTCAGCTTTGGTCGCCTCTTTGACGAATGCTGATTTGCTGATAATTCTCACCGACATTGATGGCATTTATACCGCCGATCCCCGTGTACATCCCGAGGCGGTCCTTCTGGATAATTTGACCTATCCGGAATTGATTAAGCGGGTCGAGGCCGGCGGCGAAGGTTCGGGCATGGGTACCGGGGGTATGCGTACCAAACTGGAGGCGGCCCGCATTGCTACAGCTGCCGGGATCAAGGTTATCGTGGCCCAGAGTTCAATCCCGAATGTACTGACCAGAATTTGTGCCGGTGAACAGCTCGGCACCCTGATCATGCCCTGCACTTCCGGGCTTAATAGTCGGGAACGCTGGATCGCTTTTAGCCTACCCACCAGCGGTAAAGTTGTTGTCGATGAGGGAGCTGTCAAAGCTATTAAACATAACGGCAAGAGTTTATTGCCCTCCGGGATTACCGCGGTCGCCGGCGATTTTGTCCGCGGTGATGCCGTAGAGATCACCACTCCTCAGGGAGAGGTCTTTGCCCGTGGGATTACCAATTACGGGAGCGAAGAGATTGCCCAAATCAAAGGGTGCAAGAGTTGTGATATTGAAAAGAAACTAGGATACAAGTACTACGACGAGGTTATTCATCGGGATAATTTGGTGCTGATAAATTAGGCTTGGACAAGGGGGATTTATGGTGAGCCGTGAAGTTTACGATTTGGTCAGGGAATGTGCCGAGCGGTCTAAAGCTGCGGCTAGGAAGTTAGCGATTGCTAGTGAAACAGCCAAAAATGCTGCCCTGGAAAGGATTGCTGAGAGCTTACTGGCACGCCAAGCGGAAATCTTGGCGGCTAACAGCATTGACATGGAAAATGGCCGGGCCAAAGGCCTTTCTTCCGCTTTGCTGGATCGCCTGTTGCTGACTCCGGAACGCATTGCGGCGATGGCCGAAGGGGTTCGCGAGGTAATGGCACTCCCGGATCCGGTCGGTGAGATTACCGAACTCAAGCCAAGGCCGAGCGGGATCAAGGTCGGCAAGATGCGGGTACCTCTGGGAGTGATCGGCATCATCTACGAGGCCCGGCCAAATGTGACGGTTGATGCGGCCGCTTTATGCCTGAAAGCCGGCAATAGCGTACTTCTGCGTGGTGGTTCGGAGGCGTTTAATTCCAATACCAAGTTGGCGCAGATTTTATCCGAAGCTTTAATGGCCGCCGGTCTGCCCAACGATGCCGTGCAATTGATTCCCACTACCGATCGGGCTTCCATTAAGGCTATGGCGACTCTGGATGATTTGATCGATGTGCTGATCGCCAGGGGTGGGGAGTCGTTAATGTCCGCTTTAGCCGGTGCGACGGTCCCATTATTTAAACATGGCAAAGGTATTTGTCATACCTACATTGATCTTGATGCTGATCTCGCCAAAGCAATCGAGATTGCCTTTAATGCTAAAGTTTCTCGTCCCGGGGTCTGTAATGCGATGGAGACCCTGTTGGTTCACCGCGAAATAGCCCCCCGGGTCTTGCCGGAGTTGGGACGCCGGTTGCAGGAGGCCGGGGTCGAACTGGTTGGCGATGAAACGGTTCAGCAGCTCATTCCGGGGACCGGAGCCGCAACTGAAGAGGATTGGGCTACCGAGTATTTGGCTTTGAAGCTGGCGATCCGTGTAGTCGACAGTTTTGCGGAAGCTGTCGAGCATATTCAGCGGTATGGTAGCCAGCATTCCGAAGCGATTGTTACCGAGAATTATGCGACGGCGCTGCGCTTTCTGGAGCAGGTTGATGCCGCAGCCGTCTTTGTCAATGCCTCAACCCGTTTTAATGACGGCGGTCAATTTGGACTAGGTGCCGAAATCGGCATCAGTACTCAGAAATTGCATGCGCGTGGCCCGATGGGTATTAGAGAGCTAACAACCACCAAGTTTGTGGTTTTCGGCAACGGCGAGGTGCGGTAAATGGCTCGCCTTGGCATTATGGGAGGGACTTTCGACCCTATCCATTACGGGCATTTGATGACAGCCGAAGAAGCACGAGATCAATACCGGTTGGATAAAGTGTTATTTGTCCCCTCCGGTCATCCGCCGCATAAGCCGGAGTCCAGTGTGACCGAGAGTAAGCATCGGTACCTGATGACCGTGTTGGCTACCTTGACCAACCCGGCTTTCGAGGTTTCCCGCGTTGATATTGATCGCGAAGGAATAACCTATACTATCGATACGGTAACCGATCTTAAGGCTCTTTTTCCGCATGATCAACTTTTTTTTATTACCGGAGCCGATGCGATTTTAGAGATTATTACCTGGAAAGATGCCCACCGTTTGCTCGGGCTCTGTGATTTTATCGCCGCCACCCGTCCCGGCTACTCGATTGAGGCCTTGGAGACAAAGTTAGGCGCTTTGTACACCAGCTACCGGGACTGCTTCCACTTTGTAGAAGTTCCGGCCTTGGCGATCTCCTCAACCGATATTCGGCAAAGGGTCAGAGCGGGGCGCCCAATCCGCTATTTAGTCCCCGAAACGGTGGATCATTATATCCGGAAAAACCGGCTGTATCAGGAGGACTAGGATGGATCCCGCTTTTTGGGAGCAGGTATTACGGTCCAGGTTGACTGTGAGACGTTTTGAGCACAGTTTGCGCGTGGCCCGGACAGCCGAAAACCTGGCTCGCCTCTGGGCTGCGGATCCGGAAAAAGCCTATCTAGCAGGCTTAATTCATGATCTGGCTAGGGACATGGAACCGGCGGAGTTGTTGAAGCAGGCTGCCGACTATGGTATTATATGTAATGAAATAGAGGCAGATTTCCCTGTTCTATTACATGGCCCGCTTGGTGCGGCCATCCTTCAGCGGGATTACAATCTAACCGATTCTGAAATCCTGGAAGCGGTCAGCCTGCACACTACCGGCGATTATCCGCTCGGCACAATTGCAAAGATAGTTTTCCTTGCTGATTACATTGAGCCTGGTAGAGCTTATCAAGGGGTTGAATCGGCTAGAGTGGCAGCACAATCAGGGCTGGATTTGGGTGTTGCTGCGGCCGTTCGCTCCATCATCACTTACTTGGCCGAGCAACAGATGACAATTCATCCCAAAACACTTAATCTATACAATCATTATGTTTTGACCGGGATTCTGCGGAACTCGGAGAAAGGATAAATCAGGATGGGCAAACACCGTTGGCGGGATGATGATCCGTTACTTCCTTCGAGTGGCGAACGGAAACGTAACAGCTCCAGGTGGCTGTTTTGGATCGCGATTATTCTTTTATTGTTGTTGATCGCCGGTGGAACCGCTTATTATACTTACTGGGTTAATTTTAAACATTTAGAAAAGCCGGAGGTCGCCGAGGCGGAACCGCCGGTTACCGTCTTAATTTTGGGGATCGATAAACGGGAGAGAGACATCGGACGGGCTGACACCATCATGGTTGCTTCGATCGATCCCAAATATAAAACTATTCGCCTGATCTCCTTACCCCGCGACACGAGAGCAACTATTCCCGGTTTTGCAGGGCAGTCCCGGATTAACGCCGCGTACGGTTACGGAGGTGCCGAACTGGTCGAGCAAACTGTCGAGAACCTGCTTAAGCTGGAGATAGATTATTATGTGGCCACCGATTTCCAAGGCTTTGCTAAAATTATCGATGCGGTCGGTGGTGTTGAAATCGATGTTGAAAAGGCGATGGACTATGATGATTATGCCCAAGGGCTGCATATTCATCTCAAGCCTGGCCGGCAGCGTCTCTCCGGGGAAGAGGCCCTCCAATATGTGCGTTTCCGCGGCGATGGGTTGGGCGACATTTCCCTCGTAGATCCGGTGAATAATGTTTACGAAGGCCGGATCGAACGGCAGCAAAAGTTTGTCAAGGCTGTTGCGGAGCAGATTTTAGATCCGGCCAACATCTGGAAAGCGCCGGCTCTGATCAGGCGGTTAGCTGATGCTTTGGACACCAATATGCCGATGACGACGATCTTGAGATATGCGGCGATTGTCCAAAATATTCCAACTAGCAACATTTTCACTTCCGTCTTGCCGGGCAGCGCGCAGACGATCAACGGTGCCAGCTACTGGGTGCCGGATGAGGCGCAGGTTGCGCGGTTGGTTCAATCGATGCAGCGCCCGACTCCACCACCGGTGGTGCAAGAAGACGAACAGACTACGCGACCGATCAGGGTGAGGGTCCTAAATGGCAGTGGTGCTCCGGGGGCTGCGCGTTCGGCGAAGAACTTTTTAACCCAACAAGGGTTCGACGTTGTCGAGATCGGCAATGCCAACAGCTTTAATTATCAGCAAACCGAGATTATCATGCATATTCCATCTGATGTTGCGGTTTCGCGCATCCGTCAGATCCTCCGGGTTTACGGAACTGTGACCCAAGATTTTAGAGCAGACGAGAGTGTGGATGTTACCGTGATCCTCGGACGCGATTATCATGGTAATGTGTAACTTTGGGGAGGGATTGAACAGCTTGAGTAATGAGCAGACGACCTTATTAAGTAGTGAGGAGATCGCCAAAGCCGTGGTGGCTGCTTTAGAAGAGAAAAAGGGGTCCCAGATTGTCGGGATTGATATGCGCAGCAAATTGGTGATTACGGACTATTTTATCATTGTCAGCGGGCACTCGACCATTCAAGTTAAGGCTTTGAGCGAAGCGGTTGAGGAGCGGCTCGAAGAGCTCGGGGTGCGTCCGCTGCACAAGGAAGGCTTTGGCGGAGGTCGGTGGGTTTTACTGGATTACGGAGGGGTCGTAGTTCACGTCTTCCATGTTGATGCCCGGGATTACTACGACTTGGAGCAGCATTGGCAAGATCTACCCCGGGTCAATTTCTCGGCCTAAACCCTTGACACTACCGAAGGCTTTTAATATAATAACCATTGTCGAAATTGAAAACAGACCTATCCAATGATGAGGAGTAGTAAGAACGCTGTTTCAGAGAGCCGGTGGGCGGTGTGAGCCGGCAACAAGTTCCCAACTCGCCTCTGAGGGATGCCAGGTGAAATAGTAGTAGCTTGTGCCGGTTGTCACCGTTATCGACTTTCGAGAGTAAAAAGTGTGTGGGGCCGTAGCTCAGCTGGGAGAGCGCTTGAATGGCATTCAAGAGGTCGTCGGTTCGATCCCGATCGGCTCCACCATATTTTTAAAATAGGGTGGTACCGCGAGTTACCCCTCGTCCCTTTGTGGCGAGGGGTTTTTAGCTTAGATGAGGAGAGTGGATGCGATGCACCAAAAGTATTCGTTTAAGGCCATTGAGGAGAAATGGCAGAATACCTGGGAAAGCCAAGGCAGTTACAAGGTCAGCGAAGTCTCCGGAAAACCAAAGTTCTACTGCCTGGAGATGTTTCCGTACCCCTCCGGCAAACTGCATATGGGGCACGTTCGCAACTACTCGATCGGCGATGTCTTAGCCAGATTTTATCGGATGAAAGGTTATCAAGTCTTGCACCCCATGGGCTGGGACGCTTTTGGATTGCCGGCTGAAAATGCAGCACTCAAAAATAATATTCCACCCGCCAAATGGACCTGGGACAATATTGCCAATATGCGTTCGCAGTTAAAACGGATGGGGATTTCGTATGACTGGGATCGGGAGGTAGCCTCTTGTCACCCCTCTTATTATAAATGGACCCAATGGCTGTTTTTGCAATTTTTCAAAAAGGGTTTAGCTTACAGAAAAGAGGCGAACGTTAACTGGTGCCCGTCGTGCCAAACTGTCCTGGCTAATGAGCAGGTTGTCGGAGCCGGTGTTTGTGAGCGCTGCAGCACCAGGGTTGAAAAGAAAAATTTGGAGCAGTGGTTTTTCAAGATTACCGATTATGCCGACCGTTTGCTGGATAATTTGCCGAAGTTGACCGGCTGGCCGGAACGGGTCAAAGTAATGCAAGAAAACTGGATTGGGCGGAGTGAGGGCGCGCGTGTGGTCTTTCGCAGTGAAGAAGGCGCAGAACTCCCAGTCTTTACGACCAGGCCGGATACGATTTTCGGCGTCACGTACATGGTGATCGCTCCGGAACATCCGTTGGTGGAAAAGCTCATCGCCGGTAAGCCCGAGGCTGAAGCTGTGCGGAGCTTTGTGCGGAAGGTGATGGACCAAGATGAGATTGCGCGCACGGCTGCCGATACCGAGAAAGAAGGGGTTTTCACCGGAGCCTATGCGATTAATCCGTTGAACGGGGAAAAAGTGCCGATCTGGGTGGCCAACTATGTCTTGCTGGGCTATGGTACCGGTATCGTGATGGGTGTTCCCGCCCACGATCAGCGGGACTTTGAGTTTGCACGCAAATATGGCCTTCCGGTGCGCGTGGTAATCTCTCCGGAGGATGTTGAGCTGAAGGGTGAAGAGTTAACCGAGGCTTTTGCCGCGGAAGGGTATTTGGTGAACTCGGGCGAGTTTACGGGTATGCCCTCCCAAGAGGCCATCGGTGCCGTTATCCGTAAGGTTGAGGAACTGGGTATTGGTCAGGCCCAGGTCAATTATCGTCTCCGGGACTGGTTAATTTCCCGGCAACGGTATTGGGGCGCACCAATCCCCATTGTTTACTGTGAGCACTGTGGGATTGTGCCGGTGCCCGTAGATCAGCTGCCGGTACTTCTGCCGGAGGATGTGCGTTTTAAGCCGACGGGGCAGTCACCCCTTGCGGAGTTGGCTGATTTTGTCGCGACCACTTGTCCGACTTGCGGCGGACCGGCGAGACGGGAAACCGATACCATGGACACCTTTGTCTGTTCTTCTTGGTATTTTCTGCGCTATACCGATCCGCTCAATGAGCAGATGCCGTTTAGCCGGGAGAAGGCTGACTATTGGATGCCGGTCGACCAGTACATCGGCGGTATTGAGCACGCGATTCTGCACCTGATGTATGCGCGATTTTTCACTATGGTCTGTTATGACCTCGGTCTGGTCGGGTTTGAAGAGCCGTTTACCAATTTGTTGACCCAGGGTATGGTGACCAAAGACGGCTTCAAAATGTCCAAATCGAAGGGGAATGTCGTCGATCCAAACTACATCATCGATGCTTATGGCGCAGATACCGCTCGCCTATTCATTCTCTTTGCCGCCCCGCCCGAGAAGGATTTGGAATGGAGCGACCAGGGGGTTGAGGGTTGTTATCGATTCTTGAACCGGGTTTGGCGGCTGGCGGTCGAGATTTATGAAAAGTACCTTCCTGTATGGCAGGATGCGGCTACCGGGGCCCTTTCACCGGCCGGCCTGGAACTGCACCGGAAGACCCATAGCACGATTAAACGGGTTTCCGAGGATATTCAGGAACGGTTTAACTTCAACACTGCAATCAGCGCCTTAATGGAGTTGGTCAACACGATCGCCAAGTACATCGCGGAAGACCAGGAACGTTCGGAACCTTGGGTGGTTCGTGAAGCCCTGCAATCTTTATTGCTCTGTCTGGCTCCGTTTGCCCCGCATATCACCGAGGAGATTTGGTCCGCGTTCGGGTTTGACGGCTCGGTCCATGAGCAGAACTGGCCGGAGTTTGATCCGGCGGCCTTGGTCTTAGATGAGGTCGAGATCGTCGTCCAAATTAACGGTAAAGTCCGCGATCGCCTGCTGGTTAGGAAAGGAATCTCCGAAGCCGAGCTGGAGGAGAAGGTCAAGGCCTTGCCGAAGGTAAGCGAGGCTCTCAATGGTAAGACGATCCGCAAGCTAATTGTGGTTCCGGAAAAATTGGTGAATGTGGTCATCGGCTAGGCTTAGCTAGAATGAGTCATCGGCCCCCAAGCCAGGGGGCCATTATTATTTTCTAGCATAAAGTGCAGTTGCCAGGCAGTCAGACGGAAAAGCATAAATGAAAGTTATTGTTCTTGCAAAACAAATCAAAATATTACATAATTGGAAGTGAAAAGAAAAATAAACTTAGCCGATGGATTCCGGGTGATTCCGGGATCGTCTATAGTTAAGCGCCCGAGGGATGGGCTTCCCCTCGGGCGTCGCCAATTCTGAGGATGAAAGCAAACGAGGCAGGAAATCCTGGGGAGAGATGGGAAGATATTTGTGGTTTCATACTAAGGGAGGGCGAACATATGCCGGCCAGCAAGGTATATTATATCAATCTGCGTTCAGCCAAAGATTCCGACAGCCTCTTGCGCAAACTGAGCAGACTCTTTCGTCAGGCGGGATTGGCCAACTGTATTGACCAGGATGACTTGGTCGCGGTTAAACTGCATTTTGGCGAGATGGGCAATACGGCATTCTTGCGTCCGATTTATGCCCGGACGGTAGTCGCCGAGGTGAAAAAGGCCGGGGGCAAGCCGTTCTTAACGGATACGAATACCCTGTATCTGGGCGAGCGGTCAAATGCGGTCGATCATCTCAATGCCGCTATTGCTAACGGATTTGCTTATGCCGTCTGTGGCGCACCCATCATTATCGCTGACGGCCTGCATGGCAAAGATTTCATCGAAGTCGAGATCAATCTCGAGCATTTTCAGAAAGTGAAGATTGCTTCAGCCATTTATCACGCGCATGGTCTGATTGCGCTTTCCCATGTGAAGGGACATCCGCTCACCGGTTTTGGCGGGGCGATCAAGAATATCGCGATGGGCGGGGCCAGCCGAGGCGGCAAGCAAATGATGCATTCCGCCGTACGACCTGAGGTCGGTGAGGGCTGCATCGGCTGCGGCGTGTGTGTGCGCTGGTGCCCGGCTGCTGCCATTACGGTTGTCGATGGGGTGGCGCAAATCAACACCGATCTCTGCATTGGCTGCGGCGAATGTCCGGTCAATTGCCCACATGGGGTCATGCGGATCCAGTGGGGCGGACCCAAGCGGGCGGTCCAGGAGAGAATGGCCGAGTTTGCGTACGGGTTAATGCGGACCAAAGAGGGTAAAGCCGGGTTTATCAATTTTGTGATGGATGTTGTCCCGGAATGCGATTGTTTCAGCTGGTCCGATGCCCCGATAGTGCCTGATTTGGGGATTCTCGCCAGTACGGATCCGGTAGCAATTGACCAGGCCAGCCTCGACCTCATCAATGCTGCGCCCGGTTTGCCGAATTCTAAGGCTGCTGATTTGCCCAGTGGCGCCGATAAATTCCGCCTCATCCATCCTGATGTTGATCCGGAGGTGCAACTCGCTTATGCGGAGAAAATCGGGTTGGGCCAGCGTGATTATGAGCTGGTGGAGGTGAAATAGTGAGATTTGCTCATCTCGGCGTCTATGTTGCTGACCTGGCATCAGCTGCTGCCATTAGCAAAGTCTGCGAGGCTGAGCTTGTTGGCCAATGGGCAATAACCGAGGCCGGGCTGGCAGCACAAGAATACGACTTTGCCGGCATTAAAATTGAGTTCTTACGACAAACGGGCCGCAATCAGCTGGGGATCGATCACGTTGCCTTTGCCACTGATAAGTTTGACCAGATGAAAACTCGTCTGCTTGAGGCCGGAGCGGTCGAGGAGCGACAGGTCACCGGTAATTCCGGTCAGAGGATAAGCTTTTTTGTCTTGAACAATCTGCGCATAGAATTAATAGAGAATTAGGGGGTAATTAACTTGAAATTGTTTTTAGACACCGCTAATATCGATGAAATTCGGGAAGCGGCCAGTCTCGGCGTGATCGCCGGCGTTACGACCAATCCGTCACTTGTGGCCAAAGAGGGCCGGGATTTTCGCGAGGTGGTCAGCCAGATCTGCGAGATTGTCGATGGCCCCATTAGCGCTGAAGTCGTCAGCACGGAGGCCGCCGGCATGATTCGCGAGGCCGAAGAACTGGCGAGCTGGCACAAGAATATTGTTATTAAAATACCCATTTGCTGGGAAGGGCTCAAGGCAACGAGTGTCCTAAGCAAGCAAGGAATCAAAACAAATCTGACGCTGGCCTTTACTCCCAACCAAGCCTTACTGGCTGCCAGAGCCGGTGCCACTTATGTGAGCCCCTTTGTGGGCCGCCTCGACGACATCAGCACCGAGGGAATGGCTATGATCCGGCAGGTCGCGGAGATCTTTCGGTTACACGACCTCTCGACCGAAATCATTGCGGCCAGCATCAGACATCCGCTCCACGTAGTGGAGGCGGCTCTGGCCGGTGCGCATATCGCTACTATACCCTATAAGACCCTGCAGCAAATGGTCCAACACCCCTTAACCGACATCGGTATTGAACGGTTCCTAGCTGACTGGGAAAAAGTGCCGAAACGTTAGAAATGGATAGGCGAAGCTTACCGGTACTAGCGGTTAAATGAATGATTTGACTTAAGGCCGGCTTTGTTTACGGGAAGGCTCTTCAGCTACAATTTTGCTGAGGTGAAGGTCGTGTCAACCCGAACAATGCTGGCTTTATTTCTCTTAGCTCTGAGTTTGTCCTTTTTACGCGGTTATTTTGCTCTCGGACCTGCGGGCATCGTGTGGCACTTGACCGAGCTCCCTCCACTTTCGGAGCTGACTTCGCGCGTCCCGGCCACCCCGCAACCGTCTGACCCGCTAGTGCTTGATGTCAACACCGCCAGTGCTGAGCAATTAGAGCAATTGCCCGGGATCGGTCCGGCCTTGGCGGCGCGGATTATTGAGTACCGGACGAACAGCGGTGGGATCTCCAGTGTCGAGGAGCTTTTAGAGGTTAACGGTATAGGCGAGGTCAAGTTAAATCAGATCCGGCCATTTCTGGTCATTGGCGAGCGCGATGCCGACTGAATACGGATGCCTCATCTATCCGGGACTGCTGGTTGTTTTTGGCTGGCTTATTGTCCTGATTGTGGGCGGCAAAAAGCCGGGTAAAACAGGCTTATTACTCCTCTCGGTATTGTACCTCTATTATGTGGCAGCCTGGCAGGACGCTGCGCGGCTAGTAGCTTTGGAACGCCAATTGCAGGGAGAGAGGGTGGTGCTTACCGGTTCGATTGAGCGGATCCGCCGGTATGAATGGGGGAGTATGCTTGATTTAAGACCGAGTGGCCTGCCGCGGTCTTCGCTTCTCAGGGTTTTTGTCAATGGTCAGCCTGTTCCGTGTGAAGTCGGTGACGCGGTGCTGGTTCGGGGCGCCGCCCGCTATCAACGCTTTACGCCTCCGCAGCATTGGCTGTGGTGGGACCCCTTCAATCTGCAGGGGTGGACGATCAACTGTGCGGGGGATGGGATCGAGCTGCTCCGTCGGGGCAACTGGGACCTCCGGCAGGTGGTGCTTCGCCGCCTGGAACAGGCGCAAAACCTTCAGCCGGAAAGTAAAGGGCTGCTTAAGGCACTGTTATTCGGGGATCGCACCGATCTTTCACCGGTGATTAATGAAAATGCCAAAAAAACCGGGGTTTCCCATCTCTTAGCGATTTCCGGGCTGCATCTCGGGATGTACGTTGCAGCTGTGACTTTAACTTTGCGCAATAAACGGCCTCGGACTGTTTTGACCGGGATTATCCTGTTTGCCATTCTTTCCGGTGGAGGAGCCTCGGCAACCAGGGCGGTTGTAGCCGGTTTGTATTTTGCCTTGGCCGGTTGGATTGGGCGGCAGGTGACCGCGCGGGAAGCCTTTGGCCGTACGCTCTTACTCCTGTTATGGTTAAACCCGGCTTACTTGTTTAACCTCGGTTTTCGCTTGAGCATTATCTGCGTTTGGGGCCTGATCCTTTATAATTCTTTCCGATCCGAGAGTACGCGGCTCGGCAATCTATTAAACCCGGGTCTGGTGGTGACGGCGGTCATCATGCCGGTCGCGGCCGCCTATTTTGGGGTGATCAATCCCTGGGGGCCTTTCTTGACGATCGGTTGCGCGCCGTTTGTCTTTGTGTTGGTGCTCGGCGGGCTGGCGGCCTTGCCATTTCTGCTTTGCGGTGTCGGTGATTATTTCTTCCTGTGGTTTGGCTGGATCATTGATCGGCTGACAATAGCGCTGGAACGAATTTTGCTTGTCGCTAGCCGCTTGCCGGGCGTGACGGTAACGGTGGGTACAGTTGGGCTCTTGTTCATGCTCGCCTGTTATTCATCCCTCGTGTTTCTTTGCCGTAGAGCGAGCGACAAAGTCTGCGGCCAGGGCCGTGACCGGGTGATAAGCTGGGTCTGTTATTGCCTGATTATCGCCCTACTTCAGGCCAATGCGCTCTGCCAAACACTCGGGGCAAAGTATTCACCATGGTTGGCGGTAACCGTCTTGAATGTTGGGCATGGTGACGCCTTTTATTTGGAGCTACCAGGCGGCAGCAAAATGCTGATCGATGGCGGCGGTCAATCCGAGGCGGATTTGCACGATTGGATTGGGCGCTCGGTAGTCTTGCCTTTTCTCAAATACGCTAATTGCACCTCTCTTGACACAGTGATGATCTCACACTGGCATGCCGACCATACGGGAGGATTACTGCCGGTTTTCGCCGAGATTCCCGTGGGCGGTGTGGTCAGTCCAGGCGGGATGATACCGCCTTTACTGCCGGCCCCGGAAATAGCGAATGGTCCGCTGGCGGCCCAGCGTGGCCTCAGTTTTGCGCAAGCCGGCTGTACAGGCCAGATTTTATATCCGGAGGAATACTCGGCGGATTATCTCGCTAATCCCAACCGGGCATCAATGGTGTTTAGAATCGAATATGGCCTTTTTAGCCTAATTTTTGCCGGGGATCTTCCGGCACAGGAACAAAAAGTATTAGCCCAGGCGAATGAGATTAAGTCGCTCGTGCTCAAAGTGCCACATCATGGCGGCCATTCCCTTAGCGCGCACTGGTTGTCCATCGTTAATCCGCGGTACGCGATTATTTCCGGAGAGGGGCTGCGGCGGGGACAGCCGAACCGTGATACCCTGGCCAAATTGGCCCAGGCTGGGATTACCGCCTTTCGGACAGATCACAGCGGCAACATTCGCCTGCGGACTGACGGCACAGCGGTCTCGCTTGCGAGTACCGGCGGGGCGATCAATCCAAACCTTTGGGCTCGCAACGTGCTCGGACTGCTCTTAAGCTTACTTTAAGTACTTGAGAATATCCGCGAGTTCGATGCCCGGATGCAGAGCTGCATTCAAGCCGCCGGCGACAACTTCGGCCATATCCTCGATAAATACATCGATTTCTTTGGGGGTCATGATTAATGACCCCATGAAGGGCGCCAGCAGCTCTTGGACGATCTGTTGTTTTTGCAGAGGCGGTAATTCGCTAAGGGCGGCTAACCGATTGAGCTTGCTTTCCGGTTGGGCAGGTTCGGACTCGCCGGCCGGCTCCGAATTACCCAGTACATTTATCCGGCCAAAGGTAGTTTTGGGTCGTTTGGCTTCTTGGGTGCCGTACTGATCACCTTCAATCAGTCTGAGCGCATCGTTGACCAAAGTCGTCGCGTGGACGACTGTGGGTACGCCGACCGCCAGAACCGGTACTCCCAGAGTTTCCGGGGTGATACTTAGCCGCCGGTTGCCCACACCGGCTCCAGGATTGATACCGGTATTGGAAATCTGAATTGTTGTGCACACTCTTTCCACCGAGCGGGAAGCCAAGGCATCCACCGCAATGACCATCGCCGGCTTGATTTGTTTGACCAAACCGAGGACTATTTCGCCGGTTTCGATGCCCGTAGTTCCCATTACTCCCGGTGCGATAGCGGCTACCGGTCGCAATCCTCCCGATAGCTCGGGGGGAGCATATTTGTGCAGGTGCCTGGTGACCAGCAGATGATGAATTACCCGCGGTCCAATGGCGTCGGGGGTGGCATTCCAGTTGCCCAGTCCGACTACAAGCACCAGGTCATCTTGTTTGATTGTGTGTAAAAAGCGTTCGATTTCTTTAGCAAAAAGTTGACTAACCTCTTCCTGCAGATCACGATTGCGGGTACGCATTTGGGGAGCTTCGATCGTCGAATAGTGGCCGGGCATTTTCCCCACGATTTTTGCCGCTTGGGCGGTTAAAATACCCATGCGTGTTACCTTGGCGTATTTGCCATCGATTACTTCGACCTTAGCCCCGGGTATTTCTTGGCCGCGATCGGCTTTAATGACTTCCGTCGCTTCTAAGGCCAAGTCGGTCCGGATACTGTGCGCATGCTCAAAGGGATCTGTGACCTCATCGTTTTCGCCGATCCATGAGTTGATCAAACGGACGAGCCGATCTGAGTGTTTCATACCTCACCATCCTTACAGGTTACTACCAAATAGCTTTCCCTACTAAAGTGGTGGTATGCCTCAGTAAATGGGTGTGTTTACATTCTTGGATAGTTGTGATAAAATTAGGTTCGAATTTCTGGTGAGGGGGGTGTCATGATGCCGAACATTAAGTCCTCTGTGAAAGATGTGAAAAAGTCAGCCGAGAATCGCCTGTATAACAAGGCAATCAAGTCCGAGGTTAAGACCACCCTCAAGCGGGCAATCTCTGCTATTGAGGCCCAGTCAGCTGATGCGGCCGACTATGTAAAGCTCGCCGCTTCTAAGCTGGACAAAGCGGCCGCAAAGGGCATTATTCATAAAAACAAGGCGGCTCGCCAAAAATCACGCTTAGCCAAAAAGATGGCCCAAGCCGGCGAATAAGTGCTCACAGATTGGCGATAGTTTCAACGATTAAGCGGTCAAGCTCCACGTCTGCGCGTGGGGCTTTTCCTGCTTTCAGGCGAAATTCACACTCAACAGCTAATAGATATGACTTCTCCAGGGTGGCGAGTTCGAAATTAGCGGCCTGTTTCAGACACTTTTTTGCCACATAGGGGTGGATGCCTAGCTGTTTGGCCAAAGCTTGCGGATCGGTAGAGGGTGCTGCCTTGCACTGCCAGAGGTTGGCCAGGTGCCACTGGAGCATCGCAACGATGTAGGCCGGATTTTCTCCGGCATTTAACAAGTTCAGCAATTCGCTCCTAGCTCGGCTGAGGTTTTGCTCGCCTATGGCATCTGTGAGATTAAAAATAGAGTGAAGGCTGGACCGACCCATGACGGCTTTGAGATCGGCGATCGAGACTGCTGACCCAGCAATGCCTTTATATGCAGCCAGTTTGGCCAGTTCAGACTGTAACTGGTTAAGGTCGCCGCTAAAAGTCGCGATCAGTTCAGCCTCGACCTGTGGATCCAACGTGAGTTTTTCCGCTTTAGCCATTTTGCGCAGCCAACTGACAAGATCCAGACCACGCAAGGCGGGCAATTCGATGATTTTTCCCGCTGCTTGTAGCGCTTGCAGCAATTTGCTCTTGATGTTCTTCTTTGTTGCTGCGGTGCACACCACCAGAGTCTCCGGTGGTAGATGACCGAAGGAATCGGCGACCAGATCGAGCCCGGCCGCATTAAGCAGATCAATATCGGAAAGTATTGCTAGACGACGCTGGGCGAACATCCCAAAGGTCAGTACATTCGCCAGATAATCATCGGGGGAAAACTCCCGGCAGTTGAGGCTAATCAGCTGAAACTGGTCAGGTTCGGTGCCAAGCCAAGCGGTTGTGACGGCTTGGACAGCAGTTTCAACCAGATAGGATTCGGCAGAAAGAAAAAGAATCGGGGCGCAATCGCCACCGGCCACCGCTTTGGCGGTCTGCTCTATTAACTGAGGTGCGCTCACTGCCACCAACCAATCCCTCCGACTTTACCGATATCTTAAAGCTAGTTCCGCTTTGGCCAAAGATAATCCTGCCCGCCTTGGGACATAACCCGATTGTCCGAAGCATACAATTAATGGGTAAAACGATGGGGGGAGCAGGATGGCCAGGCACCTGCGGCAACGGAATATACGCGGATATTGCCAGGTTTTTGCGTTGCGCTTGCATCGCTTGTTTCGTCGCTGGGCTTTGACTTATGCGCGCAGGCGCGGTGGGGCCGTACCGCGCTGGGTTACCACGCTGCAGACGCCGCGCCGCAAGCCGGTGCGAGCGTTCCTTGGCCGCCGCTTCTGGGTGCAAATGGCCACAGCCATTGTTCTAATTGCCTGTGGGTCGCTGGTTATCAAGCATCCTTTGGAAACAGGCAGACTGGTAACTTCACTCCTCCGGGCCGGATGGGAATGCGGGGTTGCCGGAGCTAGGTGGATCAAAGATGAGCTGTACCCAAGTTTGGTCTTTAGCCTGCAGGCCAACGAGGATATTCCGGCTCAGTTGTTGGAGGCCGGTCTGCCGCGAGTTGCCGCCGGGAGTGAGCCTATTGACTTTGATCTGCCGGCCATGGTCAGACAACTGGTTACTACGGTTACCAACGTGGATTTGTATGAGGTTGAAAGTATCCTAGAAGCGCAGTTTCTTGGTTCTGATTTCGAATTGCCTGCCTATATGACGGAACGCGCTCCGGACCCTGCACTGTTGCCAAAAGAGTCAGCGCCCAAGGTTGAGGTGGTGCCGGAAAGGGCCAAAGGGGATCAGCCCCTGGTAGCAATTTACCATACGCACAGTTCGGAAATGTACCATGGGCGTGACCAACACACCAAAGGAGAACAGTTTTTCGCCGGTGACTACTGCTGGGGCCAAGATCTCGGGGTCATTTCCGTCGGTGACGAACTGGCCCGGATTTTAGCTGAGGAGTATAAAATACCCGTCGTTCACTCCCGGCAAATCCATGATTACCCGGTCTTCCGGGATGCTTACACCAACTCCCGCTTGACCTTGGAAAATATTTTGCGCCAGTACCCCAGCGTGCAGATAGTACTCGATATTCACCGGGACGGCTTGACCAAACCGCCTGAGACGGCGATTGCCACCACCGTAGCCGGAGAAATGCTCGCCCGGGTAGCGATTGTCGTCGGCAAAGGGCGGGTCGGGTTCAGCAACCCGCACTGGGAAGACAATCACCGCCTGGCTACCCGGCTGCATCAAGCGATGGAGAGGCTCTATCCCGGATTAAGCCGCGGCATTGTCGTCAAAGACTGGCCATATAACCAAGAGCTGCACCCGCAAGCTATCTTACTGGAGATCGGGGATCACTACAACACTCGGGAGGAAGCGATTAAATCGGCGCGCTTAGTTGCTGATGCGCTGGCGACGCTCTTAAACTAGGTGGTGGCAGGAGATTCAGGGCTGAAGTGGAATAAAGCTCAAAGCATTCTACCATCCTGTAGATGAAGCAAGGGCCGGAGGTCATTTATGTCACAACGCCAAGTTGCCAGGGCAGCCGGATTTATGATGGTTGCTATCCTGGCCAGCAGATTGTTGGGTTTCGTCCGGGAGCGGGCGGTAGCCGATATTTTTGGACGTAGTGCGGTGACAGATGCTTTTTTCGCCGCTTTTTCTATTCCGGACTTAATGTATTATCTTTTAGTCGGAGGTGCGCTGAGCGCGGCTTTTATCCCTGTCTTTACCGAATATTTAGCCAAAGGTAAAGAAGCCGAGGCCTGGCATGTCGGGAGCAGCTTTTTAAACCTGATCTTCTTGCTCTTGTTGGGCTTTACGGTCCTGGGGATGATCTTTTCACCCTATTTGGCTCCCTTGGTCGCCTACGACTTTAGCGGCGAGCGGTTGGTCCTGCTCATCTCCTTAATGCGGATCATGTTTCCCGCGGTTTTCTTCACGGCTTTAGCCGGTCTAGGTATGGGCATTCTGTATTCCTATAAACGTTTTGGCCCGCCTGCACTCGGTCCGATCATCTACAACATTGCCATCATCATTGCCACTTATGCCCTGGGAAGGAGATACGGGGTTTATGCCCTGGCGGCCGGGGTAGTTTGTGGTGCGGTAGGGAATTTTCTGACCCAGTTTTGCGCGGCCCGCAAACTCAATGCCGGCTATCGCTGGCGCATTGACCTGGCGCACCCCGGCGTGCGTAAGATGTTCAAACTGATGCTCCCTTCGGTCTTCGGGCTCTCGATCATTCAGTTGAATTTGCTGGTTACCCAAAACCTTGCTTCTGCCCTGCCGGAAGGGTCAATTACGGCTTTTCGGCTAGCCAATCGGTTAATGCAATTACCTCTGGGAGTGTTTGCGATGGCCGTCTCGACCGCGGCCTTTCCAACGATGACTACGCAGGCGGCCTTGGCTGAGTTAGCAGAGCTCAAACAGACCGTTTCGCTCAGCTTGCGTTCGATTTATTACATCACCATCCCGGCGATGCTCGGATTGATGATCCTGAGTGAACCGATTGTGCGCCTGTTGTACCAGACCGGGGAATTTACAGCTGAGGATACGGTTATTACCGCCGGAGCGCTCGTCTTTTTTTCGCTGGCCCTGTTCAGCCAAGCCACGCTACAGATTATCACCAGAGTTTACTATTCATTCCAAGATACGATCACCCCGGTGAAAATCGGCGTAATCACTTTCTTCGTCAATTTTGGCCTCAACCTATTCTTCCTCAATTTCACCAATTTGCAGCTTCATGGGTTAGCGCTTGCTTTTTCACTGAGCAGTATCGTCAACATGGTTATCGCGGTTGTAATTATCCGGCGCAGGCTAGGCGGCATCGATGGGCGGCGAATCACGGTTGCGGTCACTAAAATGTTTTGTGCAGCTTTAGTAATGTCGGCGGTTGTCTTGGCTACCCATTCGTATCTCGCCGGTCGGTTGAACTTGGAACTCATGCGCGCCCGGGCTATTGAAACTTTAGTTCCCATTCTGTTTGGTGCAGTGACCTATTTTGCAGTAACCTATGCCCTGAAAATGGAGGAGCTGCATCAAGTCTTAAACGCCTTCTCCCGGAAGATCAAACACCGTAAGAGTTGAAGGTTTGGCCGTTATTTTATATAGTGGATGGTAGATTACTTTAACAGATAGGATGGGGTATTACCTTAAGATGCAGTCAAAGATCCGTAATTTTTGTATTATCGCGCATATCGATCACGGCAAATCAACCCTGGCCGATCGGATTCTTGAAGATACCGGCACTGTCAGCCAACGCGAAATGACCTCACAACTGCTCGACAGTATGGATCTGGAGCGTGAGCGCGGTATCACGATCAAGATGCAGGCGGTGCGCCTGAACTACCGGGCCAAAAATGGGGAGGAGTACATTCTAAACTTGATTGATACCCCCGGGCACGTGGATTTCTCTTACGAGGTTTCCCGGTCTTTGGCGGCTTGTGAGGGAGCTTTACTCGTTGTCGATGCTTCGCAGGGTGTGGAAGCGCAAACTTTAGCCAACTTGTATTTGGCCCTCGAGAATGATCTGGAAATAATCCCGGTGATCAATAAGATTGATCTGCCGAGCGCCGACCCGGAGCGGATTAAGCGCGAGCTGGAAGAGATTGGCCTTGACCCGGACGAGGCCATTTTGGCCAGCGCCAAAACGGGTGAGGGCATTGAGGATATCTTGGAGGCCGTAGTCGAGCGGATCCCGCCGCCGACAGGTAGCGAAGAGGCCCCTTTGCAGGCCTTAATCTTTGACTCCGCCTATGATTCGTATCGGGGGGTCATCGCGTATGTGCGTATCGTGCACGGCCGGGTAAAAGTCGGCGATCAAATCACCTTTATGGCTTCCAATAAAAGTTTCGAGGTCGACGGTCTTGGTGTCTTTCGGCCTAAACTGGTTCCCGTCGATTCTCTGGGGGCCGGCGAGGTCGGCTGTATCATCGCGGGTGTGAAAAACGTTAAGGATGTGCATGTCGGCGATACCATCACCTCGACCGAACGGCCGGCGGCTAAGCCCCTGCCAGGCTATCGCAAGGCGACCCCGATGGTTTTTTCGGGTTTGTACCCTGTTGACAATGACGCTTTCACCGCGCTGCGTGATGCTTTGGAAAAACTGCAGCTCAACGATGCCGCACTAGAGTTCGAGCCGGAAAGCTCCGTTGCTTTGGGGTTTGGTTTTCGCTGCGGTTTCTTGGGCCTATTGCACATGGAAATTATCCAAGAGCGGCTGGAACGAGAGTATGGCTTAGAGCTGATTACTACTGCGCCAAGCGTCCGCTACCGGGTGCAAAAGACTGATGGGACGGAACTGTATGTCGATAATCCGGCCTTGTTGCCAAAACCTCAGGAGATTGAGGCGATCTTTGAACCGTATGTCACCGGTTCCATAATTGTGCCGCAAGATTTCGTCGGACCCGTCATGGAACTGGCCCAGGATAAGCGCGGGATTTTTCAGAATATGGAGTACCTGGACACCACTAGGGTGCGGCTGGTTTACGAGTTGCCGCTCAGCGAGATTTTGATGGACTTCTTTGATAAGCTGAAATCGCGGACCAAGGGGTATGCTTCTTTTGACTATCAGTTCAGTGGGTATAAGGAGTCTAAACTGGTTAAGCTGGACATCTTGGTTAACGGCAAGCCTGTCGATGCCTTAAGCACGATTGTGCATCAGGATAAGGCGTACCCCCGGGGGCGTGAGTTGGCCAAAAAGCTTAAAGAGATCATTCCCAGTCAGTTATTTGAGGTGCCGATCCAAGCCGCCATCGGGAACAAGATAATTGCGCGGGAAACGATCCGGGCGCTCCGCAAAGACGTCTTGGCCAAGTGCTATGGAGGAGATATTACCCGCAAGCGGAAGTTATTAGAAAAGCAAAAGGAAGGCAAGCGGCGGATGAAGGCCCTGGGTAATGTGGAGATACCTCAGGAGGCCTTTATGGCTGTGCTGCAGACGGATGATTAATCATGGGCCTTGGTTTGTATGTGCATATCCCGATTTGCCGGGCAAAGTGCTACTACTGCGATTTCAATTCTTTTCCGCTCCACCGGTTCAGTGAAGCGGACTTAGACTTGTATGTATTAGCTATTGAATATGAGCTCAGGCACTATGCCCGCATCTTCCCGCACCAGCATGAGATCACCTCGGTCTATCTGGGCGGGGGTACTCCACCATTGTTGGATACCGCGCGCATCGTGCTCATCATGGAAGCCATCGCCAAGTACTTTTCCTTGGCTCCGGAATGCGAAATCACAGTCGAACTGAATCCGTTGGACTGTACCGATGATGTTCTGCGCGGCCTGAAAAAAGCCGGCGTTAATCGGTTCAGCTTAGGGGTGCAAAGCTTTGACGATGCCACCCTGACCAAATTGGGCCGGGGGCACACGGCGGACCAGGCTCATCAAGCCGTCGGTAAGCTGCGTGAAACAACCGACAATCTGTCGCTGGATCTGATTTACGGGGTGCCGGATGATTCTGATGCGCGTTGGCAGGCCGATCTGGAAACAGCGCTTCGTTACGAGCCGGAGCATCTTTCACTTTACTCGCTGCAGGTTGAAGAAGATACTCCGCTCGCCCACTTGATCGAGCAGGGCTTGGCGCGCGAGGTTAGCGCCGATATCCAGGCTGATCAGTGGGAGTATGCGTGCGATCGTTTATACCCGACCGAGTATATTCATTATGAGATCTCCAACTGGGCCAAACCAGGGAAAGAAAGCCGCCACAACCTCGGTTATTGGCTCTATCAGCCATATTTGGGGGTTGGTGCGGGAGCTGCGGGTTTTATGGAGGGGTATCGTTACCGTAATCTCGGCGATCCCTGGGTGTATACGGCGACCATCCGCAGTGGACAGGGGGACAAGCAATTCCCGGCTGCCGAGTTAATCGAGAAGTTGACCAAGGAGCAATTAGCTTTCGAGCGGATTATTCTCGCTTTACGCACCAAGTACGGCTTGAATATGGAAACGATCCCTGGGATGTCGGCGGCCGAATTTTGGCGTCGGTACGGAGAAAAAATCATTAGCTATCAGCAAATGGGTCTTATTTGGCGCCAAGGCCAGACCATCGGGCTGACCGAGTCGGGCATGTCCTTATCTAACCGCATTTTCTTGACCTTTGTACCGTAATTCCCATTCTTGACAAAGAAAGGGCGGAATGTTATTTTTATTTTAGCACTCACAAGAGGCGAGTGCTAATAAGGAGAGTAACAAACGGAGGGACCCGGTCACCTACGGGGGTGCTCGGCATGTTTAATGAAAGACAAAAACTGATTTTACAGGCGATTATCCATGACTATATCAGCACAGCCGAGCCGGTAGGCTCGCGGACGATTGCGCGCAAATATAACTTGGGAGTAAGTCCGGCGACGATTCGCAATGAGATGTATGAGCTAGAGGAGGCGGGATATCTCGAACAGCCGCATACCTCGGCCGGACGGATACCATCCGACCTGGGATACCGTTTTTATGTCGATGTTTTGATGGAGCCGGCCGTGATTCCCGAAGAACAAGCCGGTTCGGTCCGGGCCGGCTTATCATTGTCCGGTCAGGAGATTGATCGCCTGTTGCATAGTGCCGTCCAGCTCCTATCGGCCATGACCCAGTATACTTCGGTCATGATCGCGCCCCTTCAATCCAAACGAGTCTTTAAAAACCTCGGCTTGATCAGCATGGACGACCATCACGCTTTTGCCGTTTTGGTCACCGAGCCGAATTTTATCGAGAATGCCACGGTGCAGATGTCAACTCCGCTGAGCCATACGGAGTTGACCCAATTGGGTATCGAACTAAGTACGATTTTGCGCGGTAAAGACCTGAGTGAGATCAACCCTAGTTTGTATCAGGCCGCCAAGAGCTTGATTCCTGACAGAGTGTTGGCAGAGGACCTGCTGGAGGTGCTGTTTGGCCGACGCAGCCCCAAGGGCGATCAGGTCTTAATTGAGGGCACGGCTCATATGCTTGATCATCCTGAATTTATGGATATTAACAAGGTAAAGTCGCTATTGCGGGCCGTCGAAACCAAGGGGATTCTGTTGGATGTCCTCTCGGAAGATGCGAAGACCAGCGGGCTTAAAGTGCGCATCGGAAAGGAAAACAGGGTTGACGAGTTTCAAGAATGCAGCCTGGTGACGGCCACATATGAATATAATGGTGAGATTATCGGTACGATCGGCGTCTTTGGCCCGACTCGTCTCGATTACGCTAAGGCTACGGCGACCGTCGCCTTCTTTGCCGAGGTCTTGAGCGAGTTGCTTGAGGATACGGTTTAGAGGACGACTCATTATTGACAAGTTTTTTCTGGTACTGGGTCGCTAACCGTTACCATTTGGTAGCGGTATTTCACTGACAGGGAGGTAGATGAGTTGGAGGAACTAGATCAAAAGGCCCCCGAAGGTACCCCGGAGCAAACCGTCCCGTCTGAGGGCTCTGCCGAAGCGGATGTTCAGCCTGTCGAGTCTGAGCCGGCTCTGGACCAGCTCCGGCAAGAGGTGGAGGAGTGGAAAAATCGGTTCATCAGACTCCAAGCTGATTTTGATAATTATCGCAAGAGGGTAAGCCGTGAACGCTTAGAAGAACGGGATCGTGGGATCGAGGAGGTTGTCACGGCTTTATTTGCGATTGCCGATAATTTGACCCGTGCGGTTCAGGCGGCCCGGGAGTCAAGTGATTATGCATCTCTACTCAAAGGAGTCGAGATGATTAATGATCAGGTGACCAAACTGCTAACCCAGTTTGAAGTTACGCCGATTGAAGCTCTCAACCAACCCTTCGATCCTAACCTGCACCATGCGGTGATGCATATGGAAACGGCGGAGTTTCCGAACAATACGGTGATCGCCGAGCTGCAAACCGGTTATCAACGTAAGGGCAAGGTTTTGCGGCCCAGTATGGTTCAGGTTGCTATAAATTCTGCTAGTTCACAAGGAGGCAACGATGATCAATGAGCAAGGTTGTAGGAATTGACTTAGGTACCACAAACTCAGTGGTCGCAGTCATGGAAGGCGGGGAACCCACAGTCATCGCCAATGCTGAAGGCGGTCGCACGACACCGTCGGTTGTCGCCTTTTCTAAAGACGGCGAATTGATGGTCGGTACGGTAGCCAAACGGCAGGCGGTCACGAACCCCGAACGCACTGTGATTTCGATTAAGCGCCGTATGGGCACTGACTATAAAGTGAGAATTGATGATAAGACGTATACCCCGGAGCAGATTTCCGCTTTCATCCTGCAGAAGCTGAAAAGAGACGCGGAGGCCTATTTAGGTGAACCGGTCACCAAGGCGGTCATCACTGTTCCGGCCTACTTCACTGACGCTCAGCGCCAGGCGACCAAGGATGCCGGGAAGATCGCCGGTTTGGAAGTATTGCGGATCATTAATGAACCAACCGCGGCGGCTTTGGCTTACGGCCTGGATAAAGAGGGCGACCAAACCATTTTGGTTTTTGACCTTGGCGGCGGTACCTTCGATGTCTCCTTGCTTGAAATCGGCGATGGTGTCTTTGAGGTTAAAGCTACCAGCGGTAATAACCGGCTCGGTGGTGATGACTTCGATGACCGGATCGTCAAGTGGATGGTTGCCGAGTTCAAGAAGGAGCATGGCATTGACCTGACGAACGACCGTACCGCTATGCAGCGTCTGAAAGAAGCCGCGGAGAAGGCGAAAATTGAGCTCTCGGGCCTGATGACTACCAACATCAGCCTGCCGTTTATTACTATGGATGCTAGCGGGCCGAAACACCTGGAAATGACGCTGACGCGGGCTAAATTCAATGAACTCACGGCTGATCTGGTTGAAGCGACCATCGGGCCCACCAAGCAAGCCCTGCAAGATGCCGGGATTTCACCGAGCGAAGTCGATAAGGTTATTCTCGTTGGTGGTTCAACCCGGATTCCGGCGGTACAAGAGGCTATTAAGAACCTTATCGGTAAGGAGCCGCATAAAGGTGTTAACCCCGATGAGGTTGTTGCGATTGGTGCCGCTATTCAAGGTGGTGTCTTAGCCGGGGAGGTTAAGGATATTGTTCTGCTCGACGTGACCCCGCTCTCCTTGGGTCTGGAGACCTTGGGCGGCGTTTTCACCAAGCTGATCGAGCGCAATACGACGATTCCAACGGAAAAATCGCAGATTTTCTCGACGGCGGCTGATGGCCAGACCGTAGTGGATATTCATGTCCTCCAGGGCGAGCGGGCCATGGCCAAGGACAATGTCACTCTGGGCCGCTTCCAGCTGACGGGAATACCGCCGGCGCCGCGGGGGGTTCCCCAAATTGAGGTCACTTTTAAGATCGACGTTAACGGCATTGTCCATGTCTCGGCCAAGGATTTGGGCACCGGTAAGGAGCAGAGTATCACCATTCAATCGCGCAGCACTCTCTCTGATGAAGATATTGAGCGTATGATCAAAGATGCGCAAGCCCATGAAGAGGAAGATAAGCGGCGGCGTGAAGAGGCTGAGACGAGAAATAACGCCGATCAGTTGATCTATAATGCCGACAAGACCGTGAAAGAACTCGGTGACAAGCTTGGAGAGGCAGATAAACAAAAGATCGAGACGGCGAAGAAGGAGTTGCAGGATGCCTTAGCCGGGTCGGATATCCAAGCGATCAAGGCTAAAACGGACGCACTGACCGAAGCGATTTTTGCGGCAACCTCCAAAGCCTACCAGACCTCCGGTGCGCAAGGGTCGGCGGGTGGCCAAGGCCAGGCCCAGACAGGAACAGGAACCGATGATAACGTATACGATGCTGATGTAGTTGAGGATGATAAATAAGGCGTTTGGACGGTGCTAGTCTTTGGCAAAACGAGATTATTACGAAGTACTAGGTGTAGATCGTACCGCTTCGGCGGATGAGATAAAAAAGGCTTATCGTAAATTGGCCCGGAAGTATCACCCCGATGTCAATAAGGATGATCCCGCGGCCGAAGAAAAGTTCAAGGAGATCGCCGAAGCCTACCAAGTGCTCGGAGACCCGGAAGCGCGAGCCAAGTACGATCAGTTTGGGCATGCCGCTTTTGACGGGGCCGGTGCCGGGCCGGGCGGCTTTGGTGGTTTCGGTGGTGTTGACTTTGACTTTAGTGACATCTTTGATGTCTTTTTTGGCGGGGGCATGGGCGGTATGCGCGGTGCCGGTTCCCGCCAGGGGCCGCGCAAGGGCGACGATCTCCGGTATGACTTGGAGATTACTTTAGAAGAAGCTGCTTTTGGTGCGGATAAAAAAATAGAAATCTTGCGCGAAGAGACATGCCCCCATTGTCATGGCAATCAGGCCGAACCCGGCACGCCGATCAAAACATGTTCAACCTGCGGCGGCAGCGGGCAGGTTACCAACGTGCAACGGACGGCTTTCGGCCATTTTACTTCGGTGCGCACCTGCCCGGCCTGTCGTGGGGAGGGTAAAACGATCGAAACCCCCTGTAAAAAATGTCGTGGTGCAGGCCGAGTGCAGAATCGCAAAAAACTGACCATCAAAATTCCGCCGGGTGTGGACAGCGGCCACCGTCTGCGGGTCGCCGGAGAAGGTGATGCCGGCACCAGAGGCGGACCGCCCGGAGACCTTTATGTGTTTATCACGGTCAAGCCGCATAAGATCTTTAGGCGGGAAGGGACCCACATTTATGTCGAGGTGCCGATTAGCTTTGTTCAGGCTGCGCTCGGTGGGGTGATTAAGGTCCCGACCTTAGATGGCGAAACCAAGATCAACATCCCAGAAGGTACCCAGACCGGAACCGTCTTTCGGCTGCGCGAAAAAGGCATCCCTGATCTACGTGGCTTTCGCCGTGGCGATCAGCATGTACAGGTGAAGGTGGTTACACCGATCAAACTCTCCGACGAGCAGCGCAAACTGTTACGGGCCTTTGCGGAGGCCTCGGGGGAGGATCTTCCGGAACACGAAGATAAAAGCTTTTTTGGTAAAGTAAGGGATGCATTCCGCAATTCGGGGGAGGCACGGTAATGCAGTGGTTGGAGATCACGGTCCGGGTTAACCAGGATAATCGCGAGCTGGTTCTGTATCGGATGCTGGAATTAGGTGCCGGGGGCGTCCAGGAATGTGACCCCGGCGTTTTCTTATCGCTCCAAGCCCAGCTGCCGGAAGAATGTCGTCCGGAGCGCATGCCCAATACCGAATGTAATGCCTTAATCGGATACTGGCTGGCCAACGAGCAAGGTCGGCAGGTGGTAAAGGAGCTTCAAGAACTGGTCGGGGCCGAGCAGGTTACAGTCAGGGAGATTTCCGATGAAGCCTGGCTGAGTACCAACTCGATCGGTTTTGCGGAGCTGCTGGTAGGGAATCGCTGGGTGATTTATCCGGAGAAACCGGCGGTGATGAGTTCCGACAGATTC
Organism: Bacillota bacterium; assembly: GCA_012735535.1. Lineage (GTDB taxonomy): Bacteria > Bacillota > UBA5301 > UBA5301 > UBA5301 > JAAYHC01. Next base: position 14,205 of record JAAYHC010000023.1, on the reverse strand, counting down.
CCCATCTATCTCCGGCCCGGGCAGGCCTTTGGTACCGGGCTACACCCGACCACGCAGCTCTGCCTGGAGCTCTTAGAGGAGGTTCCGGTAGCCGGGAAAGCTCTTGATGCCGGGACCGGCAGCGGAATCTTGACCATTGCCCTGTCCCGGCTTGGCTTTACTGACCTGGTTGCTTGCGATATCGATCCCATTGCCGTGGAAGTGGCCAAAGCGAATCTAGCGGCCAATGAGGTTCGGGCCGATGTCCGCTGTGCAGACCCTGCCGTCCTGCCGGAAGGTGGCTTTTCGCTGATTGTTGCCAACATCTTAGCTGAGGTAATCTGCGAGCTGGCCCCGGTTTTTGTGAAGTTGTCCAATCCAGGGGCCGGCTTGATTACTTCCGGCATTGTCTCCGGTAAGTCTCCTCAGGTTGAAATGGTCCTCTGCCAGCAAGGGTATCGGATAATCAAAAAAGCCGAAAAAGAGAATTGGGTGGCTTATTGGGCTCAGCTAGGAGGGGAGCAATGAGTTTGCCCCGGGTCTTCGTTGCAACGGTGTTAAACCTTTCCGCCGAGTTTGAGCTGGACCGCAACGAATCAGCGCACCTAGTCAAGGTCTTACGGCTGAAAGATGGGGCTGAGTTTGAGGTGGTTGATGCCCACGGGAGCCTTTTTTTAGCTCGGATTCTGCGGGCTGATCCGGCCGCTACCACCGCCCAGGTGGTTCGGGCTTTGCCCGCCGCCGGCGAACCGTCAATAAAGGTCGTCCTCGTGCAGGGGTTACCAAAAGGCGATAAAATGGACTTGGTTGTGCAGAAGGCTACTGAATTGGGCGTTGCGGAAATAGTGCCTTTGGCCTGTCAACATAGTGTGGCTAGATATGACCCGTCCAAAGCCGCTCAGAAGGTGAGCCGGTGGCAAAAGATTGCCGCTGAGGCTGCTGCCCAGGCCGACCGTTTGATCATTCCCCGCGTCTGGCCGGTTCAGCAGTTGTCCGAACTCCTAGCCCATGAAGCCTTCGGCCAGGGGCTACATCTCCTGGCTGCTGAAAAGAGTGCTGCACCGCTTAAGCAGGTGCTGCGTGCAGCCCCGTCCCGGCCGGACCGGATCGTGATCTATATCGGTCCGGAGGGCAGTTTCTCAGAAAGCGAGTTGGCCGTGTTATCTAAATTGGCTAAACCGGTATCCCTGGGGCCGCGAATTTTGCGGACCGAGACCGCCGGATTAGCCATGATCAGTATGATTATGTATGAATATGATCAGATTATGCCACGAGGTTAACAGTGATGTTTGTTGATGAACACAAACCGAGGGTGACCGCGCTTACTCTCGGCTGCAAAGTAAACCAGTATGATACCGAGGCGGTCTTGGAAGCTTTTGCCGCTCGTGGTTTTGTGGTCGTGCCTCCGGAAGAACCTGCCGAGGTTTATCTTATAAATACCTGTACGGTCACCAATGTTGCCGACAAGAAATCGCGTCAGCTGATCAGGCGCATTGTTCGCGAACATCCTCAGGCGGTGGTAGCGGTCTTCGGGTGCTATGCTCAGACGCAGGCTGCTAAAGTGGCTGAAATACCAGGGGTGTCGATTGTGGTGGGTACCCAACGCCGCGGTGAGCTCGTGGACTTGGTGATCCAAGCCCTGCGAGAGAAGGAACCTTCGGCCGTGCGCAATCTGGTTTCCCCCCTCAAAGATCGCACTTTTGAAGAGTTGGTAGTTTCGTCGTTTGTGGAAAAAGTGCGCGCGGTCTTAAAGATTCAGGAGGGCTGCCAACAGTTTTGCGCATATTGCAAGGTACCGTACGCGCGAGGACCGGAGCGGAGCAGAGAGGTTCAAGCGGTTTTATCCACCGCTGAAAAACTGGTCGCAGAGGGTTATAAAGAGATTGTCTTGACCGGTATTCATCTTTCCTCATATGGCAAGGATCTGCAACCTCCGTCATCCCTGGCTGAGATCACCCGCAAAATTGTGGAGCTTCCCGGGCTGGCGCGCCTCCGCTTGAGCTCGGTCGAGCCGACCGATGTCACACCGGAACTACTGGAATTAGTCACCCAACATCCCAAGGTTTGTGCACATCTGCATATGCCGTTGCAGTCCGGTAGCGCCGGAGTTTTGGCCCGGATGAGACGCAAATACACGCCGAGTGACTATTTGGCGATCGTTAACCAAGCTAGAAACTTAAATCCTGATCTGGGCTTGACCACCGACATCATCGTCGGTTTTCCGGGAGAAACGGAAGCCGAGTTCAACGAGACGGTGGCTTTTGTTCGGGAAGTTGGTTTTTCCAGACTGCATGTCTTTCCATACTCGCCGCGCAGCGGTACACCGGCGGCGAAAATGCCTGATCAAGTTAGCACGAAGGTCAAGAATCTGCGGAGCCGGAAGTTGATTGCCGTTGGGCATGAGTTGAGCGAGAGTTTCCATCGTCGGTTCGTTGGCCGTACGGTTACGGTGCTAATTGAAGAGCTTTCGGCAGGAATTGGCCAAGGGTATACGGAAAATTACATACGAGTTAAGGTGCCATATAACCAGGTTCCGGCTGAGCTTTCGATCGGTGCGCTGGTACCGGTGATTATTGAGTCCGCAACCGCAGCAGGGTGTGGGGGAGTACTATCGGACAAGGAGGTGACACCGTGACAACGGATTGCGTTTTTTGCAAGATTGCCAAAGGCGAGCTGAAAGCCGATTTGGTTTATGAGGATAGTCAGGTAGTTGCGTTTCGGGATCTCAATCCGCAGGCTCCGGTGCATATTCTGATCATTCCGCGTAAACACATCCAGAGCTTGGACGCGTTATGGGATCAGGATGCCAATATCGTTGGGAGGATTGCCACGGTCGCCCGGGATATTGCTAGGAAGCTTGGCATCTCCGAAGACGGCTATCGACTGGTTAATAACTGTGGTGAACAGGCCGGGCAAACAGTTTTGCACCTCCATTTCCACCTCTTAGGAGGGAGAAACTTGGGTTGGCCTCCTGGGTGAGTGTCCCATTGCTTTGTTGACACCCCCGCTGAGTATAAAGTATAATTGTGAACATGGTGTACGGAGGGGGGTAGTGTGTGGTGGCAGAAGTCAAAGTCCATGAAAATGAAAGTTTGGACCATGCCCTTCGTCGGTTTAAGCGGCAATGCGCCAAATCCGGTATTTTGTCCGAAGTTCGCAAGCGCGAGCATTATGAGTCGCCCAGCGTTCGTCGGAAAAAGAAAGCGGAAGCTAACCGAAAGAAAGCAAAGCGGCATCGTGGTTAAGTAACAAAGAGATAATGTGCTTGATAACCCGGCTTCAAGTCAGAGGTCGGGTTTTTATTTTGCTTTGCTCAGGCGGATGTGGACTCCAATCGCAATAACCTACCCTGGGACCGGAGCATACAATGAACCGAGAATCGCCGGAAAGGCAGGGGTTCATTGTTGGAACAGGTATCTGCGGTTCTAATTGTCAAGAATGCGGCGGCAGATTTGGCACGCTGTCTGGATTCTTTGCGCTGGGTTAATGAGATTGTTGTCGTCGATGCGCTGAGTTCGGATAATACGGTCGAGATAGCCAGGCGCTATACGGATAAGGTAATTCAACGGCCGTGGCCGGGTTTTGCCGAGCAGAAAAACTTTGCTATCAGCCAAGCCGCGCACTCCTGGGTTTTAAGCATTGATGCCGACGAGGTGTTGCCACCGGAGACTATAGCTGAGATTCAATCCGTACTAGCATCACCACAGGCGCTAGGCTATCGCTTTCCCCGCCGTAATATCTTTCTGGGACACTGGGTGAAAGGATGCGGTTGGTATCCTGATTGGCAGCTACGCTTGTTTCGTAAAGATGCCGGTGCTTTCCAAGCCTTTCATGTGCATGAGTCTGTGGCTGTTAACGGGCCGGTGGTGAACCTGACCAATCCAATCTTGCACTACTCATATACCAGCATCTCCCATTATTTCGGCAAATCAAATCATTACACAAACCTGGAAGTTGACGACCATCTGAAAAACTCAACCAGAATCTCCGATCTCAGTCCATTTCGCGGCTTTTGTGACCGTTTTATCTTGGCCTATAAACAGCAAGAGGGCTGGCGGGATCAGCTCGTCGGTCTTTTTGTCAGCACGGGTCAGGCCTTATACGAGTATTATCGATATCTGAAAACGCTTAACTATTACGAAGCGACCGGCCGAGGACACTTGATCAGCAGAGAAGGGCGCAATCTTACCGCCCTCGCTCAATTCCGCGAAGCCTTGACCCAGCTCGGTGGGGCCAATGGTTCTCTCGCGCACCGGGTACCCCCACAGGTCTACTCCGGCTTGCCCGAAAGCTTGACTTGGATTGCTCGCAGGGATCTGAACTCATTTTTGGGTGAGGCTAATCGTTTGTCAGATCGAGATGCCGATCGGATTGTCTCTTCGCTGACCCAGTTCTCGGACTTGGATATCCTCGCCAAACCGGTTGAGGTCTTGCGTTTGTATCCGGAGTCAACCTGGAATGCCGCGATCCAGGCCATGGGTGCATTTACCTATGCGTTTATGGTGTGGTCAAAAGTCTGGGAGCGCCTCGTCTGGCATAACAAGGCCGGACTGATCCGGCAAACTTTAGTCCAAGAGTCCACAGCCAACGAACTGATCCGCAAAATCCAGTGGGCGGCCAGATATGTCTGGTTTGCCCAGAGGGGATAAGAGCATGCGTCCGATTACGATCGAAGGCGAATTCTTCACTTATCATAGTTTTGCTCATTTTAACCGTGAGACGGCCTTAGCTTTACTACGCCGGGGGGTAACCGTAAGCGCGATTAAGCGCGGCGGTCAGATGCCTAATATCAGCGAGGATGCCCGGTATCGTCCGCTCTTAGGGCTGCCTGGTCCGGTTCCCGACGGGCTTACCGTGCGGCATGTCTATCCGCCCGAGTTTCATCGTCCGGCGAATGGCCGTTTGGCGGTCATTCTACCGTGGGAGTACGGCTTCTTACCGGTGGACTGGGTGCGCCCTTTGCAGACCGAACCGGATGAGATCTGGGTGTATTCCAATTTTGTGCGGGATGTATTTCTGCGTAGCGGCATCCCACTGGCTAAACTACACGTCATCCCCTGTGGAGTTGAGCCGGACCTGTTTAATCCGGATGTGCCCGCGGCGCGCTTGCCGACCAGACGCAGCTTTCGGTTTCTCTATGTCGGTGGAACGCGGGCGGGCGGCCGTAAAGGTTTCGATTTATTGCTCCGAGCGTTTTTCGAGGAATTCAGCCCGCGGGAAGATGTCTGCCTGGTCATCAAAGATTTTTTCTACGGTCGCTCGACCTATCTTGATGCGCTTAGTCGTGATCCCAGTCGCCCGGAAATCCTCTATTTGTATGATGAGATTTCCGCAACGCAAATTCCGGGGATCTACCGGGCCTGCCATTGTTTGGTGCATCCGTACCGAACCGAGGGTTTTTGTCTGCCGGTTGCCGAGGCTTTGGCTTGCGGTATCCCGACGATCACCTCATTTTATGGTCCGGTGCCCGAATATGCCAACAGCGATATGGTGTACTTTGTCCGCGGCAAAGTGCGAGAGATCGACCCGGCTTTAATTGGCGGCGTACGCACGGTCGGTCGGCCGTTCTGGTTTGAACCGAGCCTCAGCGAGCTGCGCGAGGCGATGCGTTTTGTCTACAACAATTATGCGGCTGCCCGGGAGAAAGCGAGATTGGGCAGTTTGCATCTGCGCACTTACTGGACTTGGGAACAAGTAAGTCAACAAATCGAGCAGCGCTTGGCTTTTTAGTTCAAGGGGGAAGGGGAAGGTTTGCTCATGGAAGTGCTGTTTAAAGGGAATATCTTCGATGTCTCCGGCTATGCCGAAGTCAGCCGGGCGATCATCAAAGGATTACATGCCCTGGGGGTGTCCCTACAAGTCGAGCCGGCTCCGGTGCCGATGGTTAAAGTGCCGATCGAGCCGGAGTTAGAGGCTTTGCTGCTCAGACTCGTCCATAATCGGGTTTCCCACCGGGCGGTGACCCTCCAAATCAGGCCGGCCAACAGCTTCGAGGCCGTACCCGGCCGCTATAACATCGGGGTCACCATGCTTGAGGCCGACCGGTTAACCCCGCATTGGGTCTACTACTGCAATCGCATGGACGAGGTTTGGGTACCGTCACGCTTTAACCAGGAGACCTTCGTTAACAGCGGGGTGCGTCCGGAAAAAGTCAAGGTTTTTCCGTTTGGTGTTGACCACCAGCGTTTTCGGCCGGACGGACCGGCTTATCCGGTGCCTGGACGCCGGGGTTATACTTTTCTGTCGGTCTTAGATTGGCACAAGCGTAAAGGTTGGGATATCTTAGTCAGAGCATTTTGCAACACCTTCTCGGCAGCAGATGAGGTGTGTTTGATCTTGAAAATTACTAACACCATGGGCGCCGATTTCAGCGGGATTCCGGGCGAAGTTGACAGGCTAGCCCGCGAGTGTCGGCCTGATCCGCCGACAATCATCGTTTGGACACAGAATGTCTCGCATCAGGAGATGCCGGCCTTCTACCGGGCTGCCGATTGTTTTGTACTACCCAGCCATGGCGAAGGGTGGAGTATGCCGACGATTGAAGCTATGGCCACCGGGTTGCCGGTGATTGTGACGAACTGGTCCGGTCACACGGAATACGCCAATCCGGGGAATGCCTTGATGATCAATGTGGAGTGTTTTGAGCCCGTCCCTCCGGTTGACCCATTCAATGACCACGTATACAAAGGGGCGATGTGGGCCAGACCCAGTGCACACCATCTCGGCGTGTTGCTGCGCTCGGTATTTGAAAACAGACCTGGGGCAGCTAACATCGGCAGACTGGGCCGGGAAAGTGTTCTAGCTAATTACACCTGGGATGCCGCTTGTAGCCGAATGTACCGCCATCTCAGCACTTTGCGGCCGCTGAACCGGCACGGCTATTATACCACCTATTAGGGAGGGGTTCTTAGTGCTAGGCCTCACCTATTACGGACATATCCATGACATCACCGGTTATGCGGAATCGAACCGGAACCTTATTCCCAAATTGGTCGCGGCCGGGGTGCAGATCAAACTCTACCCCATTGGTATTGACTTGCCGGATGTCGGCTTACCGGCAGAGCAAAGAGAGTTCTTTCACCGGCTTACTCTGACTCCGGAAAATCCGGGCTGGCCCGTGCTCCAGAGCATGATCGCCCCGGCTTTTCAGCGTTTCCCCGGCCGCTACAACATCGGTTTGACAATGATTGAAACCACCGGTCTGCACCGGTCCTGGGTTGAGGCTTGTAATCGGATGGATGAGATTTGGGTTCCTTCCGAATTCAACCGGAAGACCTTCATTGAGAGCGGGGTCCAGGCCGACAAGGTGAGAGTAATGCCCTTTGGCGTTGATGGAGAACGCTTCCGACCGGGACTTGAGCCGCTGGAGATTCCCGAGCGAGCCGGGTACACTTTTCTGTCCAATTTTGATTGGCGCCCGCGTAAAGGTTTTGAATTCCTCTTGGAGGCTTTTAGCAGTGAATTTACGGAGAAAGATGATGTCTGCCTGGTTCTAAAGGTTTCCAATACCGCCAAAATCGAGCCTTCCCGGTTGAGAAGACAGTATTTGAGTAAAATCCAGCATGGCCCGGCGCGCCGACGTACGATCTTATGGGATCACGTGATTCCGTACGCGGATATGCCCCGCTTTTACTCCTCAGGTGACTGCTTCGTCTTGCCGACCCGGGGCGAGGGATGGAATTTGCCCGCGATCGAAGCGATGGCCAGCGGGCTGCCGGTGATCTGTACCGCCTGGTCGGCTCATCTGGAGTACATGGACCATTCTAACAGTCTGCTCTTAAATATGGAACGTTTGGAGAAAACGACCCCGGCCGGCTTTTGGACCGACCATGTTTATCAAGGTTTTTATTGGGCTAAGCCGAGCGTGAAACATCTGCGCTTTTTAATGCGGTGGGTGTATGAGCACCGGGAGGAGGCCAAGTTGCTCGGCGCGAAAGCCCGGCAAGACGTCTTAGCCAAATTTACCTGGGAACACAGCGCCTTAAGAATCAAAGAGAGGTTGGCCCAAATTGCCGCTGGTTAGTCTGGTTTATGATCCGTATTTTGCCGCTCTCGGAGGCGGGGAGCTCTACGCTGCCTTGTTGGCCAAAGAATTAGCCGTGGATAGCCGGACAACCCTGCTTGCTCCGGTGCCTGATCTGCGTCACCAGTTAAACCGGCGCTTTGGCCTTAGCCTGGCTGAAATAGATTGGCTCAGCCGACCGCAGCTGAGCAATGTGCAGGTCAGCAAGTTATCTCGCTGTTTTGATCGTTTTGTCTGCCTGACTTTGGGCGATCCGCCGGTAAATCAAGCTCGTACCGGGATATTGGTGATCCAGTTTCCGGTCGGGGCAGCTCCTTCTCGGCAGGTCTTGGCCTCATATCAGGCGGTAATCTGTTACTCCCGCTATTGCCAACATTGGATCAGACAACGCTGGGGGCTGGATGCGGTGGTGATCGCCCCGGCCATGCCGGGCCTGCCGGCCATTCAGCCAACTCTGGAGCGGCAAAACCTGATCATCAGCATCGGGCGTTTCCAGGCCGATCTGCACAATAAGGGTTATCGGGCTTTATTCACCACATTTTCTGCGCTTGTCAGGGACAAGATGCCAACCTGGGAATATTATGTTATTGGAGGATCGGGACAAAGTCAGCGTGACCGCGCCTTTCTGCGTGAACTAAGCCAACTGGCTGTTCGGTGCCGGGTCAAAATTTTACCAGATCTTGCGCGGGGTGAACTGCTGAGGTATCTAGCCGGCGCCAAGCTCTTCTGGCATGGTGCCGGCTGTGAGGAGGCAAAGGCCCCGGAGCGAGCGGAGCATTTTGGCATTAGTATAGTGGAAGCTATGAGTTTGGGGGTTGTACCACTTGTTTATGCCGCCGGTGGACCCCTGGAGCTTGTTCAGCCTGGCTGGAACGGGTTTCACTGGTCTTCACCGGCCGAATTAAGTCGGTTGACCATAGAACTGGCAGGCGATGAACCCCTTCGCCGAAGGCTAGCCGACCAGGCCCGGCGGACCGCTGCCCATTATCTTCCGGAAAGGTTGCGGTCGGAATTCAGGCAACTACTTGGGAGGATTGAACGATGAATAACCATGAGTGGATGCTGAAAAGCATTGAAACCGAGCCAAAGGAAGTCTCCGGTAAGGTTGTTAAGCCGGATTTAGTTTTAATTGAAGGCATTCTGGAGCAGATCGTATCTGTTGTCGATGCCGAAGGCATTGTTAAGCGGTGCGAAAACAAGGTGCCTTTTAGCCGACAAGTAACGGTTTTCGGGGCGCTGCCGGGACAATCCGTAGCGGTTGACTGTCGGGTGAGAAATACTAAACCTAGACCTGGATCACGAGTTGGTGAGACTACCCTGGTGAGTCTGGCGATCACGGTGCAAGATAATCAAGGACTGGTCGGTTTTGCTACCGATGAGTTCCTGCTCCAAGAGCCCAAACTGCAGCTACGATCAGATCCCGAGCAGAAACTAGCGCCGGAGAAGACAGCGCAACCGGCGGACTTTTCAGTGGATCTGGAGAAGCTGCGGCGAGAGTTGGAGACGGAGTATGCTTTACGGTATCAGCAGGAGTGTTTCGAGTTTGAACAACGTTTGCGCGATTCATATCAGGATGACCTGCGGTTACATGTTGAGTTGCTCCGGCGGGAAATGGAAGCCGAGCTCAATCGGCGCTGGAAACAACAACTAAGTGCCTTTCAACAGCGTAGCGGCTTTCGGGGCAGCGTAGAGTTTGGCCGAGCATAATTTCCTTTCTCGGGCGCATAGAATTCTGCATGAGGGAGGATTTCTATGCGCTCCATTCATCGCAAAGGGCTTATCAGCGGGGCCTCAAAGTTGCTGGATTTGCCCGAAGAGGTGGTTTTAAACCTGCCCAAGGTTACGGTCGTCGCCGGGGTGCAGGTGATCATCGAAAACCACCTCGGCATTATCTTATATCAACCTGATTGTCTCAGAATCCGGGCGCGAGGCGGCGAATTAAGGCTCGAGGGTCAACGACTTTCCATCGCCTCCATCAGCGCAACCGAGATCGTAGTGGATGGACGGGTATCCTCCTTAGCTTTTCCTTCCTTCGCGGCCCAGAAGGAGGAGAAGTAGGTGGGTTTCTTCCGCTACGGTCTGCAAGGATATGTTGTCATCAGAGTCAAAGGGGCCCGACTGGAAACCTTTGTCAATATGGCCAACAGAGAGGGAATCGTGCTTAGCAACGTTTCCCGGCCGGTGCCGGACCGGCTCTATTGCTCGGTTTCGGTCAAAGACTTCCGTCGGTTGCGCCCGATTATTAAAAGTTTACGGCTGGCCGTTGAGATCAGACGCCGGCGTGGCTTGCCTTTTCTGGCCCGCCGGCTTTTTCAGCATCAGGCCCTCATGGTGGGGATTGTTGCCGTTGGTCTCTTGCTGTATTTAGCCAGCGGTTTTATCTGGTTCATCAATCTGGACAATGTTCCCCCGGAGGTGCGAGTTCAGGTTAAAGCGGTGCTGGGGCAAGCAGGGATAACTACCGGGGTCCGTAGTAGGGGCATCGAGGTCAGAGAGTTGGAGAGGTTGCTGCTAACGGAGCTCGAGTCACTGTCCTGGGCTGCTGTTGAGATACGGGGCACTGCTCTGTTTGTCGAGGCGGTGCTGCGGACATCCTTTGAGGAGAAACGGGATCAACCCTGTCACTTGGTGGCTGCGAAATCAGGAGTCGTTGATTCGCTCATTACTTTTGCCGGCTTGCCGGTAGTCCGCAAAGGACAAACTGTTCAGGCGGGAGATGTCTTGATTAGCGGGGTTGTCCCCCTTGATTACTTCGGTCCGGAGGTTTATAATAACGAAAATGTAGCCCCAGGCCCTGATTCCTTACTAGGCCGGGCGGGTCGGTGGGGTTATCTTTTTGCCGATGGTTTGGTGCAGGCGTTGACTTGGTATGATGCCGCGGCTGAGGTGAGGTATGCTTCGCAACAACGCGAGCGGACCGGAAGGCAGACGTGTGCTTACTACTTGGGCCTGGGTGAGCGGACGCTTGCGCTTGGGAGGAAAGTCTCACCCTACGTGGAATTTGAAACCGAAGAACAAACCTGGTACTGGCCCCTGCCTTGGAGATTAGGTGAAATTAGACTAGTCCGCTTGGTATACCGAGAGCTGCAAACGGTTCAGATTAAGATTGAACCGGAGGAGGCTAAATTAGAGGCTCTCCGGTTGGCCAGGGCGAAAATCAGGGCGCAGTTGCCTCCGGAGGCCACGATCTTAGATGAACAGATCCGGTTCCTCACCGAGGACGGCCGAGTGCGCGCGGAGGTTTTGGTGAGTGCCCGTGAAGACATTGGGCTTCACCGCCGGGTTGCGGTAGGGGAACCACCTCCTGCGAACTGGGAAGGATTCGTGATTAATGACTAAACGAGATTTTTGGCGAACGATAAAAAACTACTTTAATAGAAAACAAGCTGTTCAATTAGGCTCCGTGCTTAAAAAAAGCTGGGTGCTGGGTGCTGTTTTCACCATTTCGCTGATTGCGATTCTTGGTGCGAATCTGGAGCCACGCCAAGTAAACCTGCAGGTTGGACAAGTCGCCACCCGCGATATTCAAGCGCCGCGAACCATCATCGATGAGGCGGCAACCGCCAAACTGCGGCAAGCTGCCGAAGAACAAGCGCTAAAACTGATCAAAGAGGATCCGGCTAATTATGTGATTAATCGAGAAATTGCTCGAGCCGCGGCCGACCAGGTCGAACTGGTCTTTCAGGTGATCAGTGAAGCCCTGGTTGAAATGGAACAGCCACGTTTGGGGGAAGCCGGGTCCATTACGGAGCAGCGGACTCGCATTGCCCAAGAAGCTGCCGCTCGAATTGAGGAGATCTCCGGGGCGCAGATCAGCCCGTGGCAGCTAGTGGCTCTGTTGGATAGCACTCAATCTTTGCCCCGGTTGCAGAATATAGCTGCGACTTTGCTCAATACATATTTGTTGTCCGAGCGGATCACGCCGGAAAACTTGGGCGAGGTCCGGGAGAAGTTGGAGCGGGATTTGGCGGATCGGTTAAACGCGTCGCTTCCGCTGGAACCGGTGGCAACCATCGTTGCCGGTCTGCTCCGACCGAATCTGGTTTTAGATCCGGATGCCGTACAGCGCGGCCAAGAGATTGCCCGCCAGTCCGTCGAACCGGTGCGGATTCTCAAGGGACAAGCGATTGTCCGGCGCGGTGATGTGATCGACCAAGAAGACCTGAGGATCCTGCGGGAACTGGGCCTACAGCGGGGTGAAGGTGGGTTAATCAATTTCCTGGGGATCGCGATCTTGACCCTGATCATGGTCGCTCTGCTGGGGTTTTTCATCTACCAATATGAGCCGCGCTATATAAAAGATGAATCTCTCTTAGCCCTGTTGGGCTTGGTCACGGTAACGACGACCTTTGCCGCCAAAATTCTGAGCGCCATTCCCTGGCCGGGTATCGGCTATATCATCCCGGTGGCCTTTGCGACAATGCTGATAGCCATTCTCATTGATGCCAGGGTTGCGGTAATGACAGCCGTGTTCTTGGCGGTTGTAGTCGGGGTGGTTGCAGGCAATGGCGATTTCCGGTTCATGGTTGTCGCTCTCGTTGGCGGATTGACCGCGATCTTTTCTGTGTCCAAGGTGAGCCAGCGCAGCGACCTGATGCGCGCCGGCGGCATCGTTGCCGGGGTCACCTTCTTTACCATCTTGGGCATCGGTCTGTTTCAGTATGAGCTTTCGGTCATCAAACAAAGCTATCTGGGTCTGGTTAACGGCATCGTTTCGTCTATTTTGGCGATTGGCTCACTCGCCTATCTGGAGAGCCTCTTCGGGATTACTTCGGCGATTAAACTGCTCGAGTTATCCAATCCGAATCAGCCGTTGATGAAACGGTTGTTGGTTGAGGCCCCGGGCACCTACCACCATAGTCTGATGGTGGCCAACATGGCCGAAGCGGCCGCCGAGGCGGTGAATGCAGACCCGCTGTTGGCGCGGGTTGGAGCATACTATCACGATATTGGGAAACTGAAGCGTCCGTACTTTTTTGTCGAGAATCAGTTTGCCCAGGAGAATCCGCATGATAAAATCTCGCCGAGCTTAAGTACGTTGATCATCACTTCACACGTCAAAGATGGCGTTGAGATGGCCAAAGAGGCTAAGCTTCCGCAGGTGATCACCGATATCATCCAGCAGCATCATGGGACCGATCTGGTTAAGTACTTCTTTCATCGGGCCCAAGAAAATGAGAAAGACGGTACGATCGAGGAACAAGATTTTCATTATACCGGGCCGAAACCACAAACTAAAGAAGCGGCGATCGTGATGTTGGCTGATGCCACGGAGGCGGCGGTCCGCTCGATGCAAAGGCCAACTCCCGGGCGGATCGAAGCTATGGTCCGGAAAATCATCAAAGAGCGGTTGGACGATGGACAGTTGGATGAGTCCGACTTGACGCTCAAAGACCTTGATACTATCGCCAATAGCTTTGTCAGGGTTTTGACCGGTATTTTCCATGCCCGGGTCGAATACCCGGACAAACTACTCAAGGAAATGGAAGCAAAAAAGGGGAGGTGAGCCCGTGGGCACCGAGGTGATTATTACGAATGAACACGGCGAAATCGAACTCGACCAGAGTCTCGGCAATACCCTTGAAACTTTGGCTAAAGAGATTATTGCGGCTGAGCTTGGCCGTGCGGCTGAAGTCAGCGTATTGTTCACCAATGATGAGCGTATCCAGGAGTTAAACAGGGAATATAGACAAAACGATTCAGCTACCGATGTCCTCTCTTTTCCCTTATATGAGTATACGGCTCCCGGTCAGATCATTATAGAGCCGGGTGATGAGGCAGAGGGCCCGCTCGTATTGGGTGATATTGTGATTTCCTTGGACACCGCCTGGCGACAAGCTGATTTGTATGGTCATTCGTATAGCCGGGAGATTTCCTATTTGTTTGTACATGGTTTGCTGCATTTGTTGGGTTATGATCACTTGGCCGAGCACGATCGTTTGCTGATGAGGGCGGCAGAAGAGCGCTATTTGGTGCAGGCCGGGCTCACTAGAGAGTGAAGGCTGCGTATGAAGATTGACAGGCTCGGCAAGAGTTTTGGTTATGCCTGGCAGGGCATCAGGTATGCTGTGCGTTCGCAGCAGAATATGCAGATCCATCTGGTAGTGGCGGTGCTGGTTGTCATCGCCGGGATAGTCTACAGGCTGACCCTACTGGAATGGGCAATTATCAGCCTGACGATTGGAGCCGTCTTGGCAGCCGAG
>JAAYHC010000022.1 GCA_012735535.1 Bacillota bacterium | reverse complement strand
GTGGCGGTAGTAGGTGCGGGAGCTTGGGGAAAGAACCATGTGCGGGTTTTCCACCGGCTGGGTGCACTGGATACCGTAGTAGACCTTAACGATAATTCGGTTGCCAAAGTCGCCACTGATTATCCGGACGTCAAGGTTACTAAGGATTTCTCCGAGGTTTTGGCCGATCAGGATATTCGCGGGGTGGTTCTCGCGACGCCGGCCGAGACCCACTTCGAGTTGGCCAAGCAGGCTTTGCTGGCCGGCAAAGATGTGCTGGTGGAAAAACCGATGACTTTGTCGGTTGCCGAGGCCGAAGAGCTCGTAGATCTAGCGGACAAGCATAACCGGGTCCTTATGGTCGGTCATCTCTTGCTATATAAATCCGCTGTTCAGGCTATTCTCCGCGCCTTAGCGGATAAGGCGATCGGTGACATCCGTTATGTGGAAATGCGCCGGATCAAGCTAGGCAAAGTTCGTGCGGTGGAAAACGTCTTGTGGTGCTTAGGCTCGCACGATGTGGCCGTACTCTTGAAGCTGATCGGCGCGGAAGTCGCCTCCGTTATCGCCCACGGCATCAAAGCAGTCCAACCGCATATTGATGACGATGTTCACGTGCACCTCGAGTTTGTCAACGGGGTCAAAGCCCACCTGCATAGCTCGTGGTTCTGGCCGGAAGACGAACGTAAATTGGTGATCATCGGCTCCGAAGGTATGATCACCTATGATGAGCACAAGAATGAGGTTTTGCTCCATCACAAACGGATCAATCCTGATTTAAGTATTACCGATAACGGGGCCGAAGCACTAGCGTTTCCTGACGCCGATGCTCTGGAGATGGAGTGCAAGCACTTCTTGGAATGTATTGATAAGCGAACTACACCATTAACGGATGGCGTTAGCGGTGTTGCTGTGATCAAAGTACTGGCTGAAGCTGATCAGGCCCTGGCCGATAATTAGCTTCCCCAGCTGGTGTAACTAGAGCAGACGAGGTGTATTATAATGAGCAATCTTAAGATACCGATTCTAGACCTTTCGGCAGAGATTGAAGCCCATTGGGATGAGCTAATGGAAGCTTACCAAGGAGTACTCCGCTCCGGAGCGTTTGTAATGGGGCCAAATGTCATGGCCTTTGAACAAGAGGCGGCCGAGTATTTAGGGGTGAAGCACGCGATCGGCGTCAACTCCGGTACGGATGCCCTGATCATTGGCCTCCGTGCTGCCGGCATTCAGCCAGGGGATGAGGTCATCACCACACCCTTCACTTTCTTCGCTACCGCTGAGGCTATCAGTATGGTCGGAGCAACGCCGGTCTTTGTTGATATCGATGAGCGCACCTTTAATATCGATACCAACTTGATAGAACCTGCGATCACCGAGCGGACCAAAGCTATTTTGCCTGTGCATCTCTATGGACAAGCTGTCGATATGGATCCGATTATGGCGCTGGCCAAAGAGTATAATCTGAAAGTAATTGAGGACACGGCGCAAGCTTTCGGGGGAGAATATCGTGGTCAAAAGCTGGGCGCTATCGGTGATGTCGGTTGTTTTTCTTTCTATCCGTCGAAAAACCTTGGCGCTTTTGGTGATGGCGGTTTAATTACCACCAACGATGACGAAATTGCTGAGACTGCCGAAATGCTGCGCAATCACGGGTCCAAAAAGACGTACTATAATGAGGTTTTGGGCTACAATTCTCGCTTAGATGAGATCCAAGCGGCCATTTTGCGCGTGAGATTGCCGCATATTGATCAAGCCAACGCGGGCAGAAGGCAGGCGGCTCACCGCTACAACGAGCTGCTCAAAGGTGTTCCGAATATCATTACGCCCTATGAGGATCCCAATGCTAAACACGTCTATCATCAGTACACCATTAGGGTACAAAACGGTCGTCGGGACGAAGTGAACAACAGCCTTGCCGAAAAAGGTATTGGCGCCCGGATTTACTATCCGGTACCGGTACACCAACTGCCGGTGTATAAGGATTCTGCACCAACTCTGCCGGTAGCCGAGCAGTTAGCCGGAGAAGTGTTGAGTCTGCCGATTTGGCCGGGGATAGATGAGAAGGTGCTGGAACAGGTTTGTGATGCACTTAAACTGGCTTAAACCAGACGCAGGCTAGATCATGACATTCGTTAGCCCAAACAGACTGAAGATGAAGTTGACAACTACGATCTGAGCGACGAAAACGATAAAGACGAGGACGTTCATTTGGATGAACTCGGCTAGATCGCTTTTGAATTCGGTAAAATCCTCTTTTAGCCGAGGTAATCTTCTTTTTTCTTGCAGCAATGTGCTCGTCCAGATCAGTGTAATTAACGGCGCAGTATACCAGGCCGAAAGTAACACATTAATGATCATTTTTGCCGAGTTGCTCAGTAACTCAAGTATAAACACCCTGGATCACCCTCCCCTAACATGACAAATTTTATCGAATAATAGAAGAAAAAGCCATATTTTTAATCATGAATATTGGCACAAATTACCTTTCCTGTCACTTTTTCCTTTCGGGTTGTGCGAAAAAAGGAAATAGCCCTCTCCTTCCGAACGATTATCTGAGAGGTGAAAAACTTGGCGCAGCTAATCATTGCCCAGTCGCGGGCTTTAGCCGGCAAATACCGGCGTTACTTTGCCGAAGCCGCCGGCGAACGTGACCTGACTATTTGGACCTGGCCGGATTTGCTTCGGGAGATCGGTACCCTAGTTGGGCCGCCCCCTACAACCTTGCTCACGCCGCTGCAACAGTTGTTGCTCGTGCGGGAGGCCTGTTTGTCGACCCGTTCTGAGTTGCGCCGTTTTGGTTCGATTGCCGAAACCCGCGGTTTCTGGTCAGGGCTAAACAGATTCATCAGCCAATTGCGCCAAAATAGACGATCTATCTGTGAAGTAGTCGGGGATCTGGACAAAGTCGCTGATCTGCAAATTATTGTTCACCGGTATGAGGAGCTCTTAGCTACGACAGGCTTAACCGATCTTGCCGGCAGGTATGAGCAGTTGACTTCCGCGCTCCGCGCTGCTGTAACTACAGTGGAGCTGCTGCCCGGGGTTACCGAGCTCTGTGTGGTTGGATTAGCCGAGCCGAACGGGGTTCAGCGCGAACTGCTGGAGGCACTGGCCGAGCGCGGACTCACCTACAGCCATCGGTTGTCGTTACTCCCGCCTAGCCGGCCGCAACAACTCCAGTTGCTTACGGCCGCCGAGCCTTATGGTGAAATCCGCGCAGTTGCCGACCGAGTGGTTGGGCTACTGTCGGCAGGGGCGAGCGTAAACGATATCGCTGTGGTTTATCCGAGTGAACAATATTTGAGCCTGGTCCAAAAAGAGTTCGAACGGCGGGACATTCCCGTGCGAGCCTCTTTAACGAAAAAATTGGCGGCGATCCCCTTGATCCGGGATCTGCTATCCGGCTATGCTGAACGGGCAGGAAAGGCCACATTCGCTGAACAT
>JAAYHC010000021.1 GCA_012735535.1 Bacillota bacterium | reverse complement strand
TTGTTCAACACGCAGATCCGGAGTACGTAACCGCTTGCGCAAGAGACCGACATTTAAGCGAACGCTCTCGACAAAACCCTCGCGCGGACCCCGCACCACACTCTCGGTCTCCGGCTCGGTAATATCCCGATGGGGCCAGCCGAGAGAGGTAACGCTGAGCCCTTCGCGGGTGTGATCAATTAGCACCACGGTATTACCGGCAACGATTTCATCAAGGACTTGGCCGAAGCGCTTGATCACTTTGACCTCAAGGCCGGTGATTTGTGACTGTAAAGCGGTAAGAATATCGGGGGGACTGTATTTCCCAGCATACAAGGATTCGATATTGGTCAACAAAGGCCGCAAAATGGTATCCGTATCGGCCGATTCACTGCCAAGTTTGCCGCAGAGCGTGAGCATAGCGGCCTTGCGTGGTATTTCGGTCTTTAACTCGAACCGGTGGATAATCAAATCATCCGTATAGCCCATGACCGCTTGGACTCTCTGCAGATTACTCTCCAGGTCCGGCGAGAGAAGGTCGTGGTTACCGGAGCTTGGTTGGCTTGCTCTCTCCAGGCCGACCTGCTGCAACAGCTGCCAAAACTTGAGCTTGCGCCAGAACATGCGAAACATGAATGACCTCCGTTAGTTCAGTATTGCCTGTGGCGAGCCTGATAATACCAACGGAGGTGAAAGATAGGATTTAGGGTCGATAATAGTGGTGCTCTAAGAACTTGAAGAGGGGCACTCCCGCCAAAAGAACCACCACAGCTTCACTGGCACCGATGGAAAGCACCATGACCCAATAGGGCAGGGTGAAGATATAGTGTAGGTAAAGGCTGATGAGAAAGGCATTGCAAACAATCGGCGAGAGGATGGCGATGACCGGCTTATGCCGAAAACGCCAAGTGATATAGGCCGCCAGCAGGGTCACCAGGCTGCCGCCAAAGACATCCCACAGACCTAAACCGCCGAGCAGATTAGCCAAGAGCACGCCGACAAACAGACCCGGCACCGCCTCGACATAGAGCATCGGCAACAGAGTGAGGGCCTCAGCCAGGCGGAACTGAATCGGTCCAAAACTGACCGGCGCCAACAGCCAGACTAGGATAACATAAAGGGCAGCAATAATCGCCGCCCGCAATAATCCGCGTAAAGGCATGTCTTGCAATCCCACCTTTTAGTAAAACGCAATCGCTAGCGCACCCGGGCCAACATGGGTACCCAGCACGGCTCCGGCCTCGGTCACGAGAGGCAACTCCGGCAAACCTAGTTTGTCCTTCAAGCGCTCTCTTAATTCGGCCGCCTTTTCCGGCGCGGCAGTATGAATAACCCCGATCCGAATCTTACCGCGAGTCTGCAGTGCCTCTTCGGCCAGTTGTACGAGTTTACTTATCACCTGTTTGTGTGAACGAACGCGGGCATAAGGGACAAGACCGCCATTTTCAATCGTAATAATCGGTTTAAAATTGAGCATCGTACCCAAAAAAGCTGCTACCTTGCCGATCCGGCCACCTTTATACAAATACTCGAGGGTATCAATGGCAAAATACAGTTTAACCTGAGAGCCGACCTCTCTGACCAGGGTGACGATATCATCAAGATCCCAGCCTTTAGCAGCGGCTTCGGCAGCTGCAATCACTTGCCAGCCCAAACTAAGGGTAACGTTAGCGGAATCAATGACCTCAACTTGCCCTGCCGGAACGGAAAGCTTGGCCAAACTAGCGCTCTGAAAGGTACCTGATAAGACGGAGGAGATGTGAATGGAGACTACCTTTTTGCCTTCGGAAATTAACTTCTCATACAGCCGAACAAACTCGCCGACCGCCGGCTGGGAAGTTGTCGGCGTCTCCATCGACTCCTTTAACATCGGGAAAAAGGTCTGCGGTGGAAGCTCAACACCATCTTTAAAGGACTTATTCCCGAAATGGACGTAGAGCGGAACTACGTGAATCTCATATTTTTCAAGGAACTCGGCTGGAACATCTGCTGTACTGTCTGTCACAATGGCCACACGAGACAAGCCAAAAACCTCCTTGGACAACAAACACTCATAGCTTTTATTCCGCAACTCCTACGGGAATACCTGCAAACCAACTGGGACAGGAATAAAGTAGAAAGGAGAGACAATTGATGAGAGCAGTGCTTGCCTATTTTCCTTCGTCCCAACAAGCCCAGCAGGTTGCCGAAATCTTAACGCAACAGGGCTACGAAACTCAAATCGATTCGGTTCATAAATATCCCGGTGAGGGGGTGACTACGCAAATGAACCCTCTCACCGGGCGCTTCGCTTCCCTCACCACCATGACCCTGGGCCTGGATGCCGACGATCTATATACCGATGATGACCACCAATACCTTGGCCAGGCCCTCGCTGCAGATCCTGCCGCCAGCGGAATGGCCGGGTCGCCTGAACCGCAGCCGATTGATCAGGGACATTGGCAGTTAATGGTTGTGGTCAAAGATGATGCCGATGCGGAAAAGGTCAATCGAATCTGTGCAGAACACGGGGCCCTTTTTTAGATCTCCGGCAACGGGAGAAAGCCACCGCCGGCCAACAAACCGAAAGAACCGGAAAGCATCATATCGCCGCCGGGCACGGCAAAATAATAGCCCATACCCTTAGCCAGCCCACGGTTGGGGCCGGTAACAACCACCTGGTTAAAGCATCCCGGAGGTAGCTGCGCAAACTCCGGCTGTACGGATGCGCCATGGCCTCCATCGTCATATACTTCTTCATGGGTGAGCTTTCCGCTTTGCAACTTGGTGAGCAGCGCAACCAGTTTCTCCGGAGTCAATGACCGGGTGTGGTGCTCAAACAAGCCCCAAATCTGCTCGCCGCGGACTAAGAACGCAATGGTATGCCCATTGCCGATGTTTAATAAGGTGAAGCCTTCGGCTTGTTTGGCCCGAACTACGGGATCACACAGCGCCCCCCAGACAGCAGCACCGCCGGTATCCATCAAGACCGCGCCCGGCACAATTTCTTGCACCGACCGCATCCGTGTGTACACCGCCGGAACCTCCCGATATACGAGGTCCTTTAACCAACCCCCGCGGCTGAGAAAATCGCGCCACAGTTTAAAACGAAAATCCCGGTTGCTCTCGTTGGGGGCGAAACCATGATCCTGCACTGCAACGGCAAATTGCTGCGGTAACGTGATGCCAAAGGGTGCTAACCCCGCCTGTAGAGCTTGTAGGTCAACATCCCCCATCCAGACGCGTTCGACATCCGGTGGCAGCTCCGCAACAATCTGCACCCCGGACTCTTCTACCTCTGCCAGGTTATCCCCGATGGTCAAGGCAGCTTTTTCGGTGGCATAGACCGGCAAACCGGCTGCCAAGTGCTGGCGGACCGCTTTTGAACATGGTCCACCGCCCATGGTCACACCTTCCAGACCGAGGGGTCGGCCTTTTTGGGTAATCTGCTTGATCTTATTAGCAACCAAGACCGTTGGGGAGGGCAGCACCATTTTCACACAGTTTTCAAGCGGAATACCCGGCTCATAAATGATAATATCTTGGGTCCCTGTCCCGACATCAATCGCCATTACTCGGTTTGTCAACTCTTCTACCCCGCTCCTTTACCTCAAGTTGGCGTAGCTCCTTGACGAGCCGCCGCCTCTCCAGAATCAGCTCATTAAGCCGCTTAATTGCCTCTTCATCGGTCCGCCATCGACTCCACCGCGGCATCTTGGTGGCTTGCACCATTAACCACAAAACCCCCGGGGTGGCCACGCCGAAGATGAATAAATAGGCCACAAAGCCTTCCCCAAGGGAAAAATAGGCTGAGGTGAAGCCCAAGAGCCCGACTAAGAAAAGGATGAACGGAGCCAACGAGCGCCAACCTCGCACGGGTTGTAACTCGTCCCGCTCACGCCGCCGGCCGGAAGCAGATAGAAGCTCAATCTCTCGCGTCACCTCGATGATCCGTTGTTGAAGTTCATCTCTGTCCATCTTAGACGCTCAACTCTCCACTACGTTTTTTGGATCGCACCGTTTTGAACCGTAAATCATGGTGAGATTCGATGAAGCGCACCGTCCTCGTCTTGGCGCGCATCAAGATAGAATGGGTAATCGCCCGATCTCCGTAGTACCGTACACCCCTTAGTAGCTCGCCATCGGTAATTCCGGTGGCGGCAAAGATGATCTGGTCACCGGAGGCCAAATTCTCGGTGAAATAAACCTTCTCCGGATCAAAACCTTGCTTGATAGCCTCCTCGCGTGATTGGTCATCAGGGAACCATAATTTGGCCTGGATTTCCCCGCCCAAACACTTAAAAGCAGCAGCGGTCAGAACCCCCTCCGGAGCTCCGCCGATTCCCATCAACATATCAACTCCGGTGTCGGGCAGGGCGGTAGAAATACCCCCGGCAACATCCCCATCGGTAATTAATTTAATCCGTGCTCCGCAGTCCCGCACCTCCTGGATCAACTGAGCATGCCGGGGCCGGTTAAGAATGACCACCGTTAAGTCGCGAACCTTTTTGCGCAAGGTTGCGGCGACAACTCTCAGGTTCTCGCGGACCGGAGCATTAATGTCAATTTGCCCGGCGGCTTCGGGGCCAACCGCGATCTTATTCATATACCACGCGGTAATCGGGGCCAACGATCCTTTACTAGCTGCAACAAGCACCGACAATGCGTTCGGCAAGCCCAAAGCCACCAGGCGCGTCCCTTCTAATGGGTCGACTGCGATATCGACCTCCGGACCGTCGCCATCCCACATCCCGACGTGTTCGCCTATGTACAGCATGGGAGCCTTATCTTTTTCTCCCTCACCGATAACTACGGTACCTTTGATGTTAACGAGGTCCAACATCCCCCGCATTCCATCTACCGCCGCTTCATCAGCGGCTTCTTTATCGCCACGGCCCATGAAACGGCCCGCGCGCAGCGCTGCTGTCTCCGTCACTCGGACAAAGTCCAGCATGACTCCGCGTTCGATATCGACCAAACCAGTTCTCCCCTTATCAAACAGATACTATGTCAGATTATCCAAGCTCGCTAAAATTTCCTCCCAACAAGAAATAAAGCGACCACTTCAGGTCGCTGGGAAACGATTTTTTATCCTACTAATATCTCTTGTGGTGTTTGGTCTGTTCTTCCCCTTCGGGCGGACTGCCTAACTCGGCGGCAATCTCCTCCATATAGCGGGCTCTGGAGAGATCGGTGGGGTCTATCGTGGACCAGTGCCAGCCCATGATCATCGGTAGAACGATCCCATCTTCGACCCCGACCCGGTGCAAAGTGACCTCTTTAGCTTCGCGCCGGTCTTGGTCACGACCGACACCCAGTGTGCTCCGCTCACCGCCGCCATCTTTCCTTGCCACAGTCTGACCTCCTTCGCCACAGCAGGCTTCCTTTAGGTGTAGGATGACCCGATCAGCATCGCTCAATGCAGGAGGATACTTCCTAGACCGACCGCCGCAGCTTGACCACGTTTCCGAATTTGTCCACCGTCACCTCGAGGCGAGCAGCAAAATCACCTAAGACCCTGATTTTATCCACCGAACTTAAGCGCATAAATTCGCTGAAAATCGCTTCCAAATCATCGTAGACCTGGCGCAGTTCTTTGCGTTCCTCC
This sequence comes from Bacillota bacterium, assembly GCA_012735535.1. Taxonomy (GTDB): domain Bacteria; phylum Bacillota; class UBA5301; order UBA5301; family UBA5301; genus JAAYHC01. Next base: position 52,321 of record JAAYHC010000021.1, on the reverse strand, counting down.
TCCAGGGCTTGCTCCTTGCTTTTGACCTGGGCGAGCAAGGTCTCCCGCTCGGCCTCTAACTCGGCCAACCGGTCTTTCAAGCGCAGGTTTTCTTGTCTGAGTTCATCAATTTTTTTGAAACTATTCAAAAACTCCGGCAAGCCGCCAACGCGCTCCTCACGAATTTGAGCCAATTCGGCTTTGATCAGTTCTAGCTCCCGCTCGAGTTTTCTCGCCTGATCCGGAAAATACTTTAAGGCTTCTAATAAATCATCTTGTGGCGCAGCTTGAACGCCGGGTGTTTCTTCTTGCGGGCTTGGCTCGGAGGCCAGGATATTCTGTAACCGGCCCTGCTTAGCTAACCGGCGATATTCTTTCGGATCAAGATTTCGCTCCTTGAGCAGCTGGTAAAAACGGTATGCCAGTCCGCCCAGCGGACGGTCGAGCTTTTGGGCCAAAGCCTCCCGTTGGTTTTTATCATACCAACTCTGCAGTATTAGGTTGTCCTCCTCTTCGGTATAACGTCGCAAAGTAGCGGTTTCTGACAAACTAAATCCCTCCCTAATCAGGTGCTATAATATAAAGATGCCCAGGATTCGGAAAATAATACCATACATAAAAGGGTTATGATCATTTAGAGAGATTTATGACAAAAATGGGGCAAGCAGGAAAAGCACTCCGTAAACAAGAAAGAGTAGGCGGAGGTGATTCCAATGGCAGAGTGGACACAGGATTTGGCTGTCGGCGTACCAAAGATCGATGCACAACATCAAGAGTTGTACCGCCAAGTAAACAAATTAATTGATGCTTGTAATGAGGGAAAGGGTAAAGAGGCTGTTGGTGAGGTCATCAGTTTTCTCCAAGACTATGTTGTCCAACACTTTCAGTGTGAAGAAGAGTACATGCAAAAGTACGACTATCCTGAGTTTGCCAAGCACAAAGCGGCACATGATGCCTTTGTGAAGAGCTTTCTGGACCTCAAAGCAAGATTTGAGCAAGAGGGTCCCGGCATCCACATCGTCGTCCTCACCAATCGCACTGTCGTCGACTGGCTGAACAGTCATATCTCGAAGACGGATAAGGCTCTGGGAGCCTTTTTAAAGACTAAACTCTAGCATTAACAAACCACTTGTAGGTTTGGGCAATCCCGTCAAAAATATCGGTTTCGGCCTGCCAATTAAGGCAGGCTTTTGCTTTCTCCGGATCCAAACAGCTATGCATAATCTCACCCGGCCGGGGTGGGGCATATTCACACCGCGCAGTATCGCCGGCAATCTGACGGAAGAGATCAAAGAGGTTATTAACCGAAATGCGCACTCCTGTGCTGATATTGAACACCCCGTCACAGTTGGAATGTAGCGCCGCCAGATTCGCTTTGGCCACATCTTCAACATAAATAAAGTCCCGGGTTTGCTCCCCGTTGCCAAAGATGGTGACCGGTTTGCCGGCAGCAATACGACTGGAGAAGATCGCCACTACGCCGCCTTCACCGCTCGCATTCTGCCGGGGACCATAGACATTGGCATACCGGAGGATCGTATAATGGCCACCTGACTCAGAAGCGAATATACGTAGATAGTGCTCCGGGACATACTTGCTGATCCCGTAGGGGGAGAGTGGTTCGATCTTGACATCCTCGGAGAGCGGTAATGCTGCCGGATCCCCATAAACAGCTGCGGATGAGGCGTAGACTATCCTTTTTACACCAACCTGATAAGCAACTTGAAAAAGGTTGAGACTCCCGAGAATATTCGTCGAGGCGTCAATTAATGGGTTAGTCAGTGATGTGGTCACATCGACCTGGGCGGCCAGATGGATGAGATAATCCGGCCGAACAGCCTCGACAACCTGCCGGATTTCGTCAAAATCGGTGAGATCGACGTGAAAAAAGGTCGCCTCCTGGGGAAGGTTGCTCACCCGACCCGTGCTCAAATTATCAATGATCGAAACTGCATATCCGTGCGCACAGAGCAAATCCGCCACATGGGATCCGATAAAGCCTGCGCCCCCGGTTACCAAGACTTTCAAGGCTTGTCCCCCCTTATTTTACTTACTCCACTTCGTTGTCTGGCTATGATTTCCTCTGTTCCCATCCTAGCAATCCGGCACATATAATAATCTGGTTTTACTTTTAGGCAAGGAGTGGTCTAGATGCCGAAGAAGCACCGCTTTGATCTGCAGTTTTTTGCCGACAATGAAACAGAGCACGAGGTAGTTGACAAGCCCGGCAAGCCTAAGCGAAAAACGCCAACCAAACGAGAAACGGCTGTTCCGAAGAAAAGCCGTTCATATAATGCTCGCAAAAAGAAGAAAAAGCTTGAGCCTGATTTTGATGATGATAACCTGATCCGCTATGTGGTTCAACCCGGCGATACAATTTATAAGCTCGCGCGGCGCTTTCATTCAACCCCCCGCCAAATCTGCGAGCTCAACAACTTGCATAAACCAACCCTGCTCGTTCCGGGTGATGTGATCGTCTTGCCGGAAAACTTCTAAGGCAGGCATTAGTTAGGGCTGCCTTGATCTACATTCAAGGCAGCCCGTGCTTTGTTAGTATCTCGACGGGATGCGGAGACGCTGTCCGGGTGTGAGCTCGGCAGCCTCCCCGAGTTTATTGTAAGCCGCCAAAAACTCTACCGTCGTCCCATACTTACGGGCGAGTTTCCATAAAGTATCGCCCTTCTGAGCGACCACAACTCTGATGCTGGCCGAATCTTTCGGCGCCGGAACCGCCACCGCCGCTTCCAAAACAATCTCGCGCTGCACCAAGTCACAGACTTCAATATTAAAGACAACCAGAAGATTCGCCTCCAGGGTAAAGGGGTCGACAATACCGACCGCGACAGTTGGAACTTCCGCAGCCACTTTAACCAACATTCCGGGTTCGATGCCGGGCAGGTCGATAACCTCTTTAAAATCAAAGCCTTTGTCTATTGTCAGATGATCGATGGTTTCTTCGCCCAGCTCATTTTCGCCTAAATAGACCAGCTCCAGGCGGACCTTGCCGGCGATCGTAAGTTTATCCGGAGCAATCTTGCATTGGCTGACAACAGGTTTGGCTGAGCTAAAGAGGATCTCTTTTAACTCTGCTTTCGAAGCGGCGATGCCTGGAGTCGCCGAAACAACCAGTTCTTTAGTGGTACCGGCAATTTTTTGCGGCATTAGCAGCATCCGCCGGTTTAAGTCAATCCGCTCATCCCCGTCGATTTCTGCAGCGATCACCGTTTCCAATTGCAGCTCTTGAACCACCTGAGCCTGACCCTTGAGTCTCACCATCAGCTCGACCTTGTTTCCGGCCGCTACCGTAGCTCCTACCTCGGTCAGAAAAACTTTGGCCTCGACCTTCTTTTCAGGGTCGGCTCCGGCCAAATCTGCGTTTAGTACAAATTTGATCCCGTTCGGAATAACCTTTTTGGCGATTGTGGGAACTGGCGGAGTTGTGGTCTCCGGGAAATCGAGCGCAAAATCATCAACTTCGCCCTCACCCTCTGCTGGAGCCGTCGGTTGGGGTTCGACTGCCGGACGGGCTGGCAAATAGGCTAGTTCCACATCCAAACTCCCTTCGATAACCACCTTTCCGGCTAGGCAACGGCTATGATCGATCCGCGGCTTGAGCCCGACTCGGAGCAACTCGGCAATCGGCAAATCGCTCTGGGCCAGGCTGACGGCGGCTTCAAGCGTTTTCTCGACCTCAACCGTGCCGACAAAATCTTTGACCGCAAACGTATCCTTCGTCACCTTAACCTTTTTGTCGGGCGCGGTGATCTCGGTTACCAGTCCGGTTTCGTGGATCTGCATCGCTTCGACCTCATAGGCCAAGACAACATCGCAGTTAATGTTGCCATCTTTCCCGACCGTGGCCGTGATCGACTCGACCTCCACCAACGCCGCTACCTTGGCATCCGGGGTGAGATCAGCAATTTCTGCCGGAATGGTGAACTCGAGAGCCCGCGGAAAGGTAACCCCTTTGTACAGCACTTCGGCCCCTACCTGTGACTGGTAGAGCAGCAGGATATCTACTGTTCCAGCCAATACTACCTGGCCGAGCTCGACAACCGGCTCTCTAAAGTCGACTATGCCCTCGGCATAGACGACCTTAACTATCCCCGGATATCCAGCAGGCAGCTGTAGTAAGCATTCTTCAATAATATTGCCTTCAGTGCCACTCAGCGGGATCGGTATCTTCAGCGCCCGCTCCTGGACATTGATGCTCATGCTCCTTCCCCCTTTATCAAACTATCTGTACATCCTATGAATCAGATCGCAAATTTATATCACCACTGAGAAACTCTTCGCATAAGCTCGCCCAGAAAGACTCGCCTTCACGGCCAAAACCTAAAATGACCGCGCCGGCGAGATTGTACTTGGTGAGCAAGGCAAGGCGCTCCTGGTTCACTCGGGTCTTGGGGGCGGGGTGTAAGCCCAGGAGTAACTGCCAGCATCCTACTTCGCGCAGCACCCTGCGGACCGCCTGGCCAAGATGGGCAGTCGTCGGTTCGGGGTACAGCAGAAGCCACCGGCACCACTTGAGCAAATACTGATAAGCAATTGTTGCTGCCCCAGGTTCGGTCGGCAGCGGCACAGCCGCAGTTAGCTTAACCTCTGGCAGCTGCGTATTTAGCTGTTTGCACAAACGGCTAAGATTGAGGCGGTGACGAGGAAGAACCGTTGATGGTAGCAGCAGCACCACTCCCTCTGCCCCGGCAGAACGTACGGTTTTGACCGCCGCCCGAACGGCCTGGTTCATGTTTTTCCGTACCAAGAGAAGATTCTCCAGCTCAGCAAGGTCTTGCGGCACAGCGAGCGCTAGCCACAGTTCAATATGGTGCTGTTTAATCCAGTTTTGTAAATCCGCACGAAGCTCCAGCGCGCCGCTCAGTCCTTCCTGTGCCGAAAAGGCCAATCCCGGCGCAACCACCGCATTGAGCCGACCAGCATGGCGAAACAAGCTCTCCGCAGGTTGTGCTGTCGCGGAACAAAAACCGATGACAAGGCGTTTGGGGATGCGTAGCACTTGACCGGGAACGACGCGGGAAGTGGAGAGTTTGTTGATTTGCGCCAGTACTCTTGGTGAGAGGGCATACTGCTGGGCGATTGTTCGTAGATCCTCCCCGGGCCCGGTCCGGTGGAGTAAGAATCCGGATTCGAGCTGTACACTTAACAGACGAGCGGTTTTCGGGCCGACGATGCCATCCGGGGTGAGCTGGAAATCACGCTGAAAGGCTTGGACCGCTTCTTCGGTCACCAAACCGAAGATCCCGTCCACCGCGCCAACCTCATATCCCAATTTGGCCAGCAGATGTTGGATCTGTTTGACTCGGCGACCGCGATCACCATACTTGACAGCCAGGCTCTGTCCAAACATCAAAAAACCACCCTCCCTGTAGCGCCCTTCTCCGGCTAAACCACCAGCCAGCATATGCGCCATCAAAGAGGGTGGTGCGCGTCCTTCTTATTATCCGGCGAGGTTTTCACCTCTCAGATCGACATCGCCGAAAAAGTGAGGAATGGCCTCACTGACCGTCGCAACCGGGACAATCTCGATACCTCTGATATCCGGCGGGATATCGGAGGTATTCTCCTGCGGGATTAAGACCTTTTTAATCCCGGCTTGCTTGGCCCCGAAGATCTTCTCATAAACGCCGCCGATCGGCCTGATTTTGCCTTGGATTGAGATCTCGCCGGTCATCGCCACATTTTGATAGACTGGCCAGCCTTCAACAGCACTGATAATCGCGATCAAAATCGCCGCCCCGGCGGACGGACCGTCGATCCGGCCACCACCAACCACATTGACGTGAATATCATAATCGCTGAGTTCTTTACCGGTTAAGCGGCGCAGTACCGAGACCGCATTAAACACCGAATCTTTGGCCATACTCCCGGCGGTTTCGTTGAAACGCAACTGCCCTTTGCCTTTTTCGCGCGCCGGAAAAGCCACAGCTTCAATCTCAATGACCGAACCGAGAAATCCTGCGACCCCGAGGCCAAAGACGTGTCCGACCTCGCGCGTATCCGAGGCCTTGATCGTGACATAAGGTGTCAGTCGCGAAGCCTGGAGAACCTCGGTCAAATCGGCAATACTGATCTCGACCGGTTGCTCGGAGCCTTCGCCGGCCTCAGCATTGCTGTTTATCCGGTAAAGCGCAATCCCGTAAGCATCAGCCAATAAGCGGGTCGCCTGGCGTCCTTCAATGGTATAATCAGCGATCATTTCAGCCACGCCGGGTTCAAGTTTGACACCGATGCGCTCGGCCGACTCCTTGACGATCTGCTGTATATCTGCCGGCGTTAGCGGCTCGAAATAGACTTCGGCGCATCTGGAACGCAAAGCGGGGTTGATTTCGGACGGATCTCTGGTGGTCGCACCGATCAGGATAAAATCGGCCGGTGCGCCTTCTTCAAACAGTTTCTTAATATATTTAGGGATATTGGGATCTTCCGGATCGTAATAAGCGGAGTCAAAATAAACCCGTTTATCCTCCAAGACCTTGAGCAGTTTATTCTGCAACATTAGATCCATCTCGCCGATTTCATCGATGAATAGAATGCCGCCATGGGCTTCGGTCACTAACCCCAATTTCGGCTCCGGAATACCGCTTTCCGCCAAGTCACGCCGGGCCCCCTGGTAAATCGGATCATGAACAGACCCCAGCAAGGGGTTGGTAACCTCCCGCGGATCCCAGCGCAACGTAGTCCCATCGACCTCGACAAACTTGGCCGTCTCATCAAAAGGCGTATATTTTAGCTTTTTCGCAGCTTCCAACGCCAACCGCGCCACTGTTGTCTTACCGACCCCGGGCGGGCCGTATAAGATGACATGTTGGGGATACGGCGAAGCGATCTTGGACATCAGCGCCCGGACCGCTCGGTCTTGACCGATGACCTCATCAATGCTTCTGGGACGGAAAGCCTCCAGCGCCGACTTGGCGAGGGACTTCTGATCAAGAATCTCTAACTCGGCATACTTTTTCAGCGTCTGAGCGTTATCCGGCCCAGCGTCCTCTTTGAGCACTTGGAGACGGATTTCCCGGACATAGTCCTCATGACGCTCTTGCATTTTTTCGGCGATCTTCTTTTCGATTTGCTCCTCCACCGTACGCCGCGCCAAAATCTCAGCAATCTCAGATTGCAGTTCATCCAAGATCTGCGGGATCTCCTCAAAATCGGGGCGACCCTCAATGGTCGGATCTTCAAAAACAATGCGCTCCAGCGCTAAAACCCGATCGCGCACGTCATCCGAGCGCATTAAGTGCAAGGCCTCCAGTTTGCCGGCCCGCAGCACTAAACGGTCGGAACCGAAAATATCCGCAAGCAAACCAAAAAGTGCGTTAACTTGCAAGACCAGCTGATCGCCGACTAAAAAGTCGCGCCCAAAAGCATCTTTGTCTTCCCCTTTACGAAACCGTTCTACAAAACCCCTCATGGCAAACCCCTTTCTTGCTTGCCATCCGTAGCAATTGGTTACTCCGCAACTACTTGTAAATCAATTATGGCAGTAACTTCTGGATGGATCTTTACTTCAATTTGATAAACACCCAAGCTTTTGATCGGCTCACTTAATTCTACTTTACGTTTATCGATTGTGACCTGGAATGTCTTGGTTATTGCTTCGGCGACATCCTTGCTGGTAATCGAACCAAAAAGCTTACCATTTTCTCCGGTCTTGACCTTAACCACAACCGTCCGCTTGTGAATCTTCTCGGCCACAGCTTGGGCAGCGAGCAATTCTCGCTTGGCTTGGGCCGCTTGCGCCGCCTTTTGTTGTTCTAATTCTTTAAGGGCCCCGGCGGAAGCCTCCACCGCCAGACCGCGCGGTAACAAATAGTTTCGGGCGTAGCCGTCTTTGACCTCAACTGTCGAACCGGCCTTGCCGATACCTTTGACATCAGCTTTCAAGATGACTTTCATCGCGTCCCCTCCTCAGTCCACGATAATCCGCAAGATTGTCGGCAAACCCTCCCCAGACTAGAAGCCAGGGTAGCAACAGAAACAGTAAAACTAACAAGATCACTTTAACCGTTTTGCCCACCGTAAGCCTGGAAATGAGATGCCAGGCCAAAGCCAGACCTTCGAGGGCGAGCAGCAAAATACCCACATAATACAAGTTGGTAACCACAACGCTCAACCACGCCGGAAGCGGGAGCAACAGTACCAACATCAGTCCCAAAGTGCTAAAGCCCAACCAACGTGGGAAAATCCAGGCGGTCAGCTTGGGTAGTCGAGGGACCGGGCTACCTAATTTGGCGAGCACCATCCCGCCCAACCAGTAGCTAAGTCCGGCGATGGTGGCTGAACTGACGACCAGCGTAGCCGGAAAAATCAGTCGCACCATCTGGCCGAACTGCTCAGCTGTCATCGGTAAGGCCTCAGTGCCAAGCCCCATTTTTTGATAGAGTTCAGTAACCGTGGTGTAGCTTTCGGTGACAGATTTGACCATAGTGTCCAAGCTGTTGATGCCGGTAATCCACAGGGTGATTAAAAAGGTCGCAATACTGACAATCGTCATAACCAGGGTGCCCCAGAAAAGTGTGCGGATCGGACCAAAGCCTTGACGCAACGCCTCACCCAAGGCGAGCCCTAAAGCTCCCATTGATAATACCAACACCACCCCTTGGACGAGGTGCGAGAACAAACCGGCCAAGAGTGCGGCCACAAAGGCCACCGGTATTGCCGAACTAATCCCATGGCGATAAGTCAGTACCAACAGCGGTACCGGTATCGCGACCAATAAGGGTAGCGGCAGGTAGAGATATAAAGTGGATATAAGCACCGTAAGGGCAGCTAGGACTGCCCCTTCGGTCAAAGTTTTCGTATCCTTATTCATCCTCACCGGAAAACCTTTCTACATCAATTTGCCATGCAGGTAATTAGAGAGGGCCGTAAAATCGCCATACCACTGCTCAATCTCATGTCCTTTGGAAATGTTTGCGCGCACTTTATTGTCAACTTTAACATCCAAGCGCGAGAAAGGAATCCCCATTCGTTTACCTAGTAAAAAGCAGGCGACAATAATATTGGCCAAGGAGTCAGTTATCGCTTCCTCATGGTTTTTTAACATCGCCTTAAATAACGCAGAAACACCACCAACAAGTTCCGCTTTTAGCCACTCGATTGTCTTGGCGTTCCGGGCGATGTCCACCAGTTCTGAATGGCTTGTCATCGAAACCCCTCCTTGAAGCAGGATGCCTAATAGTTCTCCAAGGGAGAAAAGTTGTCCTTCCCGCATTAATTGGACAATTAGTACCAAGAAATGCAGGATCTGCACCGCCCGGCTACCGACAAAAAAGGCTGCCCACCTCAAACGAGCAGCCTCGTACCGATCAAGCGACCATGGTTATTCTACGGTGTAAGGCAACAGCGCAACCTGACGAGCCCGTTTAATCGCGACGGTCATCTGCCGCTGATGCTTAGCGCAGTTGCCGGAGATCCGTCTGGGCAGAATCTTACCACGCTCGGTCAAATACCGGCGCAACCGGCTGACGTCTTTATAATCAATATGCTCTATTTTATCTGTGCAGAAACTACAAACGCGTTTGCGCCGTTTGCGGCCTCCACGTTCAGGACGAGCCATACTCTATTCCTCCAATCTTAGAAAGGTAAGTCATCTTCGAATGTCGGCTCCCTACCGAAATCATCAGTGACCGGAACGGCTCCACTATCTTTAGGCCGATCCAAAAACTGCGTCGAATCAGCTACCACTTCATAGGCCTTGCGTTTGCTGCCGTCCTGGGACTCGTAGGTGCGAACCTGCAGGCGGCCCTCGACAGCAACCAATCTGCCTTTCGCGAGGTGATTGGCGACTAGTTCCGCTTGGCGACGCCAGACAACAACATCGATGAAATCAACCTCGCGCTCACCACTCTGGGACTTGAACGGCCGCTCCACCGCTAAAGTGAAGTTGGCCACCGGAATCCCATTCGGTGTGTAGCGTAGGGCTGGATCAGCAGTTAGCCGACCGATCAAAACTACTCTGTTGAGCATTACCCTCACTCCTTTGCCGGGGCCTACTGCTCATCCACAACAATTAAGTAGCGCAAGGTTTCCGTAGTGATCTTCAAGACCCGGTCCAACTCCTGAATTGCTTCCGGAGTAGCCGTTGCCTTAAGCACTACATAGTAACCCTCGGTGTTGTCATTAATTTCGTAGGCCAGACGCCGTTTGCCCCATTTGTCGATGTTGGTTACCTCTCCGCCGAAGCCGGCTAAAACCTCACCATAGCGGGCAAGAGCAGCATCGATTGACTCCTCATCTAATTGGGGTTTGAAGACGAGCATGACTTCGTACTTGCGCACCGAGATCCACCTCCTCCCTCTGGACTATGGCCCCACCCGATCGGTGGAGCAGGGATGTGGACAGATAGTCCACACGTGCTTTACTAGTTTATCACTTGTCTGGAAATTGAGCAAGCCCTCAATTGTCCGCATTGGTGGGTGTCGAGACTACTTTTTTCAACCCTTTTTCAAATTTAGGCCTGGGCAACAGCACTAAGCGTCCGCAACCGAGGCATTTCAGCCGAAAATCCATGCCCACGCGCAAGATCTCCCAGCGATCACTACCGCAGGGATGGCGTTTTTTCATCTGGACGATATCACCGATACGATAGAGGCCAGGCATAGATCGACACACTACTCTCTCTCTGTCTTGGACTCTTCATTCCTCAGGATTACACTACAATGGGGAAAGGGTATTTCAATCCCAGCCGCATCCAATGCTTCTTTTATCCTTTTCCGTAACATACGACTGGCCAACCACTGTTGCATCGGCGGAGTCTGCGCTTTAACTCTGATATTTACACTGGAATCCGCTAATTCCTCGATCCCCAAAACCACCGGTTTTTCCACAAACAATTCTTTATGCTCATTGGCTACCTCAAGCATTGCCTGTTGAATTACCTTAATCGCCTGATCCAAATCGGTATTGTAACTAACACTGACATCAAACTGCACCCGCATTTTCGGGCCCATGTAGTTAGTCACTTGACCAATACTGCCATTAGGGATGATGTGTAGCTGACCGCCAAAATCTCTGATCTTTGTCGTTCGGATACCCATCTCTTCAACAATACCGCTCTTACCGGCGATCTCCACGTAATCCCCCACATTATACTGCTCCTCGAAGAGGATAAAAAACCCGGTGATAATATCCTTGACCAGGCTTTGGGCGCCAAAGCCGACAGCCAGACCGCCAATCCCCGCGGCGGTCAAAAGTGAGGTCACCGAGATGCCGAGTTGCTGAAGGATCGTTACGCCGCCGATGAAGTAGATAATATAGCGGGCGATGCTTTTAATTAAGGTTCCGATAGTTTTGGCTCGACCCTCAGCCGCTCTGGCCAATCGCTCATTGCCGGTGATGATGCGGTCAATCGCCACCTCGGAAAACTTGAGCAACACCCGCATAATAATTAGGACGACTAAAACTGAGATCAGCCGGCCGGAAAAAGCCATCAAGTTTTCCGGCGATAGCAAATGGCTGATATAATCGCCCACACCGGCCATGGTTGTTACAGCTGGTTCCATAAGCTCTCCCCCATTATTCCCCGATTACTTGCAAGGCCAACTCAGGTTTGCCCATCGGAAAGATGTGCGCGCCTGCCGCCCGTGAACGCAGATAAGCCAACATTTCCCGGGCAATAAGTACGCCCTCTGCCGCACCGCCCGCTTCGACCCGCCTGAGCACCTCGTCGGGAATATTGATCCCCGGCACCTTTTCGGCCAGGTATTTAGCTGAGCGGAAGCTCTTCAAAGGGAGAATACCATAGAGTATCGGTAACTGCAAGTGGGCCGTAGCCGCTTGAAAACGCTCAAATTGCTCCGGAGTAAAGATGGGCTGAGTCTGCACAAAGGCAGCCCCGGCCGCAGCTTTTCTTTCCAGTTTGGCTACTTCCGCCGCCAAGTCGGGGGCGGTTGGATTGGCCACCGTACCGATGAAAAAGCTGGTTGGGGCGGCTAATTCCTTCTGCGAAAGAGCAACGCCCCGGTTTAAGGAGGCGGCCATAGCAATCAGCCCGACCGAGTCGACATCGTACACGGCGGTAGCGCCGGGATGGTCGCCTTTCTCGGGCGGATCACCGGTGAGGGCGAGGATATTCTGCACCCCGAGAGCCGCCGCTCCGAGCAGTTCGGCCTGCAAACCCAGCAGATTGCGATCCCGGCAGGTGAGGTGAAAAATGACCTCCAAGCCCCATTTTTCCTGAATGAGATAGGCTAAGGCAATTGGACTCATCCGTAAAGTAGCCATCGGGCTGTCGGCAATGTTCACCGCCGCAAACCGCCCAGCTAATTGGCCAATCTCCTCCAGCGTCTGACTTGGGTCGGCGCCGGCGGGCGGCTCCATTTCCACCGTCAGGACAAATTCCCCTCGCGCTAATCGCTCTCGTAATGATAATTTCCTCATTCCCTTAGCCCCCTTACCTGTTTAAGCAGGCGCTTTGCCTCCTGGACCCCGGCTACGGCATCCTTGCCATATCCATCTGCCCCGATCTCCCTGGCGTATTCAGCAGTGACCACCGCTCCCCCGACCAAGACCGGTATTTGCGGCACTACTTCCCGCAGCCTCCGCACGGTCTTGGCCATCGCCGGTAGCGTCGTGGTCATCAAAGCGCTTAATAAGACGAGGTCAACCTGTTCGGCCGCGGCCACCTCGACGATCTTCTCGACCGGTACATCTTTGCCTAAGTCCAACATGCTAAAACCGTGGTTCTCCAGGATCACTTTGACGATATTCTTGCCGATATCATGAATATCTCCTTCGACGGTAGCGATCAGCGCCCGGCCGAGCACAACTCGCTCATCCGCCGGGAAATGAGCTTTAATCACGGCAAAGGCCTTCTGGGCTGCCTCTGCCGAAAGCAAAAGGTTGGGCAAGAAATACTCGCCCAGTTCATATTTCTGGCCTACTACCTCCAAAGCCGGGGTTAAGACCTCGGTTACCAGTTGCAGCGGATCCATTCCGCCCGCCAACAGTTTTTCGACCACCAAAGCAATTCCCTCGCGATCCCCCGTAACCACGTGCTTAGCCAAGAGTTGCCGATTATCAGCGGGCTCCGCCTCTTTCTGCGGAGCTTGACTCGGAGCCTCCGGACCGCCGAAGGCAGCGAGGTATCTGGCCGCACCCTGATCACGCCCAGCCAAGAGGTTCGCCGCAACAAAGGTCGCTCTAGTTGAATCGGTTAAGGGGTTAACAATGGCCGCATCCAGTCCGTTCGCGATCGCCATGGCCAGAAAAGCATCATTTAAGGGAACCCGGTTAGGCAGGCCATGGGAGATGTTGCTGATTCCCAAGACACAAGGAACGGCTAGTTCTTGCTTAATGAGTCGGATTGCCTTGAGCGTCTCGCGCGCGGCTTGTTGATCCGCCCCGACCGTTAAAGTCAGACAGTCAATGATCACCTCGCCGGGATCAAGGCCATACTCTTGTGCGGTCCGGACAATGGTCTCGGCCGCGGCCAGCCGTTCCTCTGCCGTCTGCGGAATACCTTGCTCGGTAATGGTCAGCCCGATCACCGCAGCCCCATATGCCTTGGCAATCGGTAAGAGCTGAACAAGGCTCTCCTTTTTAGCCGTCACCGAGTTGAGCAAGGCCTTGCCCTGATAAACGCTAACGCCGGCCTGTAAGACCTCCGGAGTGTCACTATCGAGCACCAACGGTAATCCGGTGACTCGTTCGACCGCCGGAACCGCCTGTGTAATGGCGGCAACCTGGTCAATGCCGGCGACCCCAACATTCAGATCTAGCAGCTCAGCACCGGCCTCTGCCTGCCGGCGCGCCTCCCGGGCTACTTCCACCATGGCCCCGCTAGCTATATCGGCAGCCAACTTCTTGCGCCCGGTCGGATTGATCCGCTCCCCGATGATACGCACCGGTTGGTTGGCGCCAATAGCCACATGCTCGGTTCGCGAAGCCAGATAGAGCACACCCTGTGGTCTCGGATGGAGGGCAACCGGAGCTCCCCTGAGATGCGCCGCCGCTTTGAGGTGATCCGGAGTCGTACCGCAACATCCGCCAACAACAGCCGCCCCGCTTGCATGGAGTTTGGCCAGTCCGGCAGCGAACTCAGCCGGATCAGCCGGGAAAACCGTTTTGCCCTCGACCAACCTTGGCAGCCCGGCATTTGGCTCTGCCAGGACCGGAGCCAAGCCTAGCGAAACCATGCGTTCGATGATCGGCACCAACTCCTGCGGGCCGAGGGAGCAGTTAGCCCCAACCACGCTCGCTCCGGCTGCTGTCAAGGAAATAACTGCAGCCTCCGGAGTTGCTCCGGTTAACGTTCGTCCGGCAGCCTCAAAGCTCAGACTGCACCAGACCGGAACTCCAAGCCCTCTTGCTGCTAAGACAGCCTGGCGCGCTTCGGCCAAATCGCTCATCGTCTGGATATACAATAGGTCCGCACCGGCTTCCACCAAGGACTGAGCCTGGCGGCGAAAGGCGGCGTAAGCATTCTGTAGCGGGAGGGACCCATATGGTTCCAGGAGCTCACCAAGCGGGCCGATTACCCCGGCAACCCATGCCGAGCCGTCGCGTCCGGCCTCGCCGATCGCTTGGCGCGCCAATTGAACCCCGTGCCAATTGAGGGCCTCCACCTCGTCAGCCAAGCCAAACTGGGCCAATTTGTATTGGTTAGCGCCGAAGGTGTTGGTCTCAATGATCTGAGCTCCCGCTTCGAGATAAGACCGGTGTACCGACTTGACCAGCTCGGGACGGCTGATATTCCAGGTTTCGGGACATTCCTTCACCGACAAGCCCAGGGCCTGTAACATTGTCCCCATCGCGCCATCGATCAAGATCAATCCCCGGCCAAGCTCGGCCGCTAGCGAAGAAGTGTTCATAATACCCCCCCAATTTCCTGGCTGGCAGCTAGTCGCGATACGGGCAGTTTACCGAAGCACAGCAGCAGCACTTATTCTCCACTTGTCCACAGCCATCAGCGTCAATGCCGATTAGCGCGGTAATCGATTTGCGCGGCACCAACAACCCGGACTTATTGAGGCTAATCCCAATTCTCTCCCCCTGGGTTAATGGGAATAGGTCGTGTTGTGCTTCTAACGGCCAGTCGCCGTACCCGGGACTGATCCGTTCTCCGGCACTAAGGCCGAGCTGTCCGGCTCGCCGGCGCAGAGCTTGGTTTACCTGTTCGGCCAATGATTCGACTGCTACTGACCCGATGGCGTCTAAAACCGCACCTTTCGTGTATTCGCCCTGCTCGAAAAGGTAATTTGCCTGATCCTCTACTGCAGAACCGATGGTCACCGCAAAGAGATACGCCCGGCTGATACGGCCGAGCCGTCGCCTAGTCCGGGCACCGGATATGTGCAGGTGCTCACCGATACTGATCTGTTGTTCGGAGCAGACTACCGGATACTCAAAGCCGATACCCGCCGGTCTGACCAGCTGCTCTGCCAGCTCACACATTTGCCGACAAACCGCCAGGACCTCGGGAGTTAAGGGGCTTCTCCGGGCACGGAAGCCTAGATACCGTAAGGCCTCGGAGAGCTCGATTCGGACTTCAAGATCTGTCCACTGCCCGTCTAGCCCGATGCGCATTCCAATCCTCCGAACTATATTTGTTGACGGCTAAATCATTGGCCAAACGCCGTTCAGTGTTGGATAATTCTGAACTAATTAAAGAAATCTTCAGGGTTTCCTGCCAACCACGGGACAAAGCTGCCACCACCTCAGCAAAAGAAACCTCCCGTCCCAAGATGGTGTGCAAATCAGCTACCGAGTTTTGTAAGGCCTGAGCAAGCTGCGGGTTGGCTCGGCCGGTTAGTAGATAGACGAGACGATTGGCATCAAAGCGAAGTAGAATCGAACCATGTTGGAGGACAACGCCATATTTTCGCAGTTGCGCACTACCGACAAGTTTACGCCCTGCTACGGCAATCTCGTAAGAACTGGTAGCATCAAAGCAGGCCGCCGAAGAGATTGCAGGTTTATTCCGCTGCCCGGGTACCATTTCGGCCGGAACGCCCAATAGCCTAAGCCCCTGCAGAATACCTTGACTCAGGACCCGGTATGAATCGGTCACCCCGCCCGGCAACAGATAATAATGCTCCGGAAGAATCAGGGCATAGGTGACCTCGTGTTCATGTAAGACCGCGCGCCCACCGGTTGGCCGCCGCACACAGTCTACTCCCAGCTCACGACAGGCTTCCAAACTAACCGCTCGGCCTCGGTCCTGAAAGTGACCAAGGCTAATACAGGGAGGAGACCACCCATAAAACCGAATAATCGGCGGACTCTGGCCTTGGGCCACTTGATTCAACAGTACCTCATCAATGGCCATATTCTCCGCCCCGGTGCGGACACCGGTATTGAGCAAGCGCCACTCTTTACTCATGAACATCGCCACCAGCCTTACCAGTTATCCCCAATTATACACTACAGCTCCAGCTCTGCAAAAGCTTTTTCAATCTCCAGGGTGGTTAAAGGCCGGGGATAATTGTACATGGTCTGACCGGGACGTTCATTGTAATATGGACGATTACAGCCGGGGCACCCGCTGGTGCGAAAAGCTGTGCCGGCGGAGAGTAGCCCCTCCAACTCGGAACGGGAGTAACCGAAATCGCGGATCCGGCCGTCGGGAGAAAAAGTTAATTCCATTGGTAACCCTGTAGCCAACAAATAATTGAGCACCTGGATTCGGCGGTATTGTCCTAATGGTGGCGGCGGCAACTTGGCCAACCGCGTACCGGGCACCGGGGTAAACGCAAAAAGACCTACCCGTACCCCGGCAGACCAGAAATCCTGTAGCACCCGAGCTGCATCGGCCTCGGTCTCTCCGAGTCCGATGATCACATGGGTCGAAATTTTACCCGGATAAGCCATTGCTGCCTCTTTGATCAACTGATAAACCCGGGAATAATCCCCATTTTTCGTCTGGTGAAAAATCCAAGGGTTTGCGGCATCAAGCGGAATACCAATCCGCTCCACGCCGGCTGCCAATAATCGACCTACCTCCTCCGTACTCTCCGGTAGGATTGAACTGCTAATCGGAATGTCGCCCAAACCAGGAGTTTGCCGGATTAGTCGTACCAACTCCTGCAATTGGTCGGCTCGGCGCGGACTGACCACAGTTTGGATACAGATGCGGGCAAATGAATCTCGTAGCAGCTCTGCTCGTTCCGGGCGGAGCAAATCGGTTACTGCAAAAGTCGGCCAGGTAATCCGCGACAACCACTTGTGGTCGCTCCGGCTCGACCGGGCTTGCGGGCAAAAGCCACAATCGCCGCGACAATCACCGGCCATCAAAAGATAACAGGTTGACGGCTTGTCCTCCATCTTGGCCCGCGCAAGCCCCAAGACAACAGCACTGCCTAGACTGACTCTAATCCGCATCTGCATCACCATAGAGAACACAACATTGCCAATAATCTTGCTGCAACATACCGAGATAATCGGCCAGTTGGAGGGCTCCGGGAGTTGGTTGCACAATGGCGTTGATCCCGGCCAAAACGGCATAACGGTCAACTTCTTGCCGATATTTCCCCGCCGGCCTCATACAGCCGAGAGTTACCCGCAGCTGCGGGTAATTGCGACCGAGGCTGGCAAAGAACTTGGCTACCTCCGTGGCCGGAGGTGGTTGGCGCTCAGCCAATCTGGTTCCTCTCGTGGGAATGAAGATCAAGACGACTAATTCGCGAAAACCCGCCTCGACCAGTAATTTAACCGCGGCTAATTCCGAACGGAGTCCAGGTTCGTCAGACAAGCCGAGACAGAGATGGGGAACGACACGCCGAAATTTAGCCAGCAACAGCAGTGAGTCCAGTACCTCTCCGACCGAATAATTTAAACCGTAAACTTGTCGCAGCGCGGCTTCATCACCGATAAAGTCGCAGGAAAAGACGGAGGCTATCTCGGCAAGTTGCCGAGCAGCCTCGGGATCCCGGATATAACCAGGATGTAAATTCAAGCGATATTTCTTGCTCAAGGTTTTGAGCGTTGCCAAGTGCGGCTGGATCGGCACAACCCCAGCCCCATCACAAGCCCCGCTAATCAGCAGGCTTGTCCACGGAGCAGCTTCCTGCTCCGCCACCTCCGAGAGCGGCTTCATCGCCTTGAGATAGTACCCCCCACAATGAGCACAATCCTGTGGGCAATCCGCCGCAGTAACTCGGACGGTTGCGGTCCCGGTCGGCCGCACCGCCAAAAGAGTCGGAGCATGGTATTTCAGCCGCTCCTCCCGCACCTTCAGCAAATCAAGTTCGAATTGGCTTAGCCTTTCCACATTAACCCCGCCATCTCAGATCCGGATTACGCGCCGCCGCAGTCTCATCCAGTCTGGACACCGGCAGCTTTGTTGGGGCCTGCTGCAACAGCTCCGGACTCTCCTCCGCTTCACGGGCGATTTGACGCATGGCCTGGACAAACTCATCCAGGGTCTGTTTGCTCTCCGTCTCGGTAGGCTCGATCATCATCGCCTCCTCGACAATCAGCGGGAAGTAAATGGTCGGAGCATGTATGCCGAAATCAAGCAAACGTTTGGCCATATCCAGCGTTTTGACCCCGTTGGCCTTTTGCCGCGAACCGGAGAGCACAAATTCATGCATACAACGGCGAGGATACGGTAGGTCAAAGTAGTCTTTGAGTTGCGCCAATAAATAGTTGGCGTTGAGCACCGCATTTTCAGCCACCGCTTTGAGCCCGGCAGCACCCATCTGACGGATATAGGTATAAGCTTTCAATGCCACCAGAAAATTACCGTAAAAGCCTTTGACCTTGCCGATGGACTGCGGTAAATCGTAGTTAAACCGGTAGCTATCCGCGTCCTTGATCACGCGCGGAAGCGGCAAGAACGGTTCGAGCGCTCGTTTGACGCCGACCGGACCGGCGCCCGGCCCCCCACCGCCGTGTGGTGCCGCAAAGGTCTTGTGCAAATTGAGATGGATCACGTCAAAGCCCATATCACCCGGGCGCGCGATCCCGAGAATGGCATTGGCATTGGCGCCATCATAATACAAGAGCCCGCCGGCCTCGTGGACGATCTCGGCGATCTCCAGGATGTTCTCTTCAAAAAGGCCCAGCGTATTCGGGTTGGTTAACATCAAGGCAGCCGTCTGCGGACCAACAACCCGACGCAAAGCCGCAATATCAACATTGCCCCGCTCGTTCGATGGCACCTCTACCACCTTGAAACCGCACATCGCGGCACTGGCCGGGTTAGTTCCATGCGCCGAGTCCGGAACAATTACCTCCGTACGCGTCGCCGCCTCTCCGCGCTGGCGATGGTAAGCTTTGATCAGCATCAGCCCGGTTAACTCTCCGTGTGCTCCGGCAGCCGGTTGCAGCGTAAAAGCATCCATACCCGTTATTTCACAGAGGTACTGCTCGAGCTCGAAGATCACCTGTAAGGCGCCCTGACAGGTCTCTTCCGGTTGGAGGGGATGTAGATCGGCAAAGCCATCTAGCCCGGCCACATCCTCATTAATCTTGGGATTGTATTTCATCGTACAGGAGCCAAGCGGATAAAAGCCGCTGTCGACGCTATGGTTGAGCTGTGAAAGCCTGGTGAAATGGCGCACAACTCCAAGCTCACTCACCTCCGGTAACACCGGGGGTTCCTGCCGCAGCAAGTCGGCCGGGAGAATGGCTGATAAAGGTTGGGACGGCACATCCAACGCCGGCAAGGAAAAACCGGTCCGTCCCGGAACACTTTCGGCAAAGATTGGCTTGACTCCAGCGGTATTATTGACTCTCATAACAACCCCCCCAGCACCTTGACCAGGTAATCGAGCTCTTCCTTGGTCCGCTGCTCGGTAACGCAGAAGAGCACCAGGTCGCTGAGCTCGGGATAATACCTGGCCAATGGTAGTGGTCCGAGGATCCCGTACTCGACCAGCCGGCTGAACAGCTCTTCCGGATTGGCCTTGACCCGTACGGTGAACTCGTGGAAAAACGGTCCCGGCAGTCCTGGACTAATCCCTTCAATCTGTAACAGTTGATTATACAAATAATGAGCCTTCTGGACGGAGTGCTCGGCTACCTGGGCCAAGCCTTGCGGACCCAGCAGCGAAAGATATACTGTCGCCGCCAAAGCATTAAGGGCCTGGTTTGAACAGATATTCGAAGTGGCCTTTTGACGTCTGATATGCTGCTCCCGCGCCTGCAAGGTCAAGACATAGCCGCGCTTGCCGCTCGCATCCGTGGTCGCTCCGACAATGCGCCCCGGCATCCGGCGCAAATACTGTTCGCGGCAAGCCAGATAGCCCAGGTGCGGCCCGCCGAAAGCCATCCGATTTCCCAAGGCCTGCCCCTCACCGCAAGCGATATCGACCCCCAATTCTCCGGGCGGCTTCAGTAACCCGAGGGCAATCGGATTAGCCGCACAGATGAGGAGGGCTCCCTTGGCATGGGCAACTTCAGCCAATTGCTCGATACCGGCTTCGATTTGACCGAAAAAGTTGGGATACTGGACGATAACGGCAGCAGTCTGTTCATCTACGAGATCATGCAGCTGCTCGGCGGAGGGTTCTCCCTCGCTCAACAGCCCAACCACCAACTGCAGATCCAAGAAGTCACAATAGGTCGCCAACACGCGGCGGTACTCCGGATTCAGTCCGGCCGAGACCACAACTTTGCAGCGCCGGGTAGCCCCGGTTGCCATCAAGACCGCTTCCACCACCGCGGTCGCTCCGTCGTACAGCGAAGCATTAGAAACATCAAGTCCGGTCAGATTGCAGATCATCGTCTGATACTCGTAAATAGCCTGGAGGGTACCCTGACTGATCTCCGCTTGATATGGAGTATACGCGGTGTAAAACTCGGAGCGCCCCAAGATGTGCCCGACCACACTCGGAACGTAATGGTCATAAGTGCCGGCGCCCAAGAAAACTACGGCCTCGCCGGCGCTAATATTACGAGCCGCCAGCGACTTCAGGTTTTTGAGCAAAATCGGTTCCGCTTCCGGCGCGGGCAAATTCAACTCTCTGGTCAGACGCAGGCTGGCCGGAATATCCGCAAACAGCTCGGCAATCTCCGCTACGCCGATAGCTGCCAACATTTCAGCTTGGTCGGCGGGAGTATTAGCAATAAACGCCACGGGCTCACGCTCCTTTAATAAAAGCCTCATACTCCTCGTTAGTCATCAGCTCAGCGAGTTCGCTCGGGTCGCGCATCTCAATAACCGCGATCCACCCATCGTTGTAGGGGTCCGAATTTAAGAGTTCCGGACTATCTTGCAAATTGTCATTGACCTCAACGATGATTCCGGAAATCGGAGCATAAACATCCGATACCGCTTTCACCGACTCAACCACCGCAAAATCATCGCCCTTGACGACCTCCTGGCCGGGCGAAGGCAGGTCAACAAAGACCACATCACCTAATTCTTTCTGTGCATAATCGGTAATCCCGATAATGGCCCGTTTCCCACTTACTCTGATCCATTCATGTTCCTTGGTGTACTTTAAATCAGCAGGATTCATCACCAATACCTCCGTTCACGCTCTTTTTGTATATGGTTGCACAAATGGCAGCGCCACCACTTGGGCCTCAACCAGTTTTTCGCGGATCTTAACCCAGATCCTCGTACCAGGCTCCGTATAGGGAAGGGTAACATAGCCCAAGCCGATATTCTCCTCTAAAGTTGGGGAGAAGGAACCACTGGTTACCGAGCCAATGACCGCAGCATCATCGTTTAATATTTCATATCCGTGCCGGCAAACACCCCGACCGATCATCTTGAAACCGACCAAAGACCTGGTCAGCCCGGCTTCTTTCTTAGCAACTAACGCCTCTTTGCCGATAAAATCGCCCTTATCCAGTTTGACCGTCCAACCCAACCCGGCTTCCCACGGAGTAATATCTTCAGACAACTCCTGGCCGTACAACGGATAAGCCATTTCTAACCGCAAGGTGTCTCGCGCTCCGAGCCCAACGGGAACCAGCCCGCTCTCCCTTCCGGCTTGTAACAGCTCCTGCCAGAGATAGCCGGCATCGGCTGCATCAATGTATAGCTCAAAACCCCGTTCTCCGGTGTATCCGGTGGCCGAAATCATCGCCGGCCGTCCGGCCACAGTGCCCTCGACGAACGAATAAAACTTTAATTGCGCCGGATCCTCGGAACAAAGGGGCCTTAAAATCTCCTCACTTTTGGGACCTTGGACGGCCAGCAGGGCGGTTTCCGCCGACCGATCCGTCAAAGTAACCCCTGAGCTTGGCAAATGCTTGGTAAACCACTCCCAGTCCTTGCCGATATTGGCTGCGTTAACCACGACCAAATAGCGTTCCTGATCATAACAATAGACAATGAGGTCATCGATGACCCCACCAGCTTCATTACATAGTAGATTATACTGGGCCTTACCCGGCAGCAGCTTGGCCAAGTTATTGGTTAACAGCCGCTGCAAATAATCGTAGGCACCCGGCCCGGAAACGAAGAACTCGCCCATATGGGAGAGGTCAAAAAGGCCGGCCTGCTCACGCACCGACCGGTGCTCCTGGAGGATCGCGGAATATTGAACCGGCATTTCCCAACCGCCAAAAGGAATCATCTTGGCATTTAGGGCCAGATGTTCTGCAAAGAGCGGCGTTCTTTTTAACTCGGACATACTTCGCCCTCCTGTAGTGAGAATAAAAAACAGAGAAGAGAATCGGCTCTCCTCTGTCCTGATGCCTGAGAGGTAAACTGCGAGTTCGTTTGGCCTAAGAGTTTCATGGTACCTGCGCGTGCCACGTGCTCCTTCGGCGCCCCTACACAGAGGTCTCTCCTAACTAGAATCACCCGGCGGATGGATGATATTTATTTGTTTCTCATCATTTGCTATTATTTTATCTCTTTACCGGATAATCCTACTACTTCGCCAAAAGATTTGCCCACATAAACCAAAACGCAGGCCGAGCTATATAATATGAACGGATTAGTTACCTCAACCAAGGAGGGATAAAATGGAACGCCTGCTCCAACTATTGCTCAACCCGATCCTAACCAAGGCCAAAAAGACGGTCATCATTATTAGAAGGCGCAAAAGTTAGAGAGCCACCCGCAAAAAAGACGGAGGGACCATGGTAGTGCAATTTTATCCACACTTCGTGTATCCGCAGGCGATACAGGTGACACAACCGCTCTCATGACTTAACTTATGGCCGCACTCCGGACAATGAGCAGAATCCTCGGCGATCGCGGCTTCCTGCTGCACAGCCTGAGCTCCCTCCGGTTTAAAGGGTAAGTGCGGCTGAAAACCGCCTAGCACCTGATCCTGGAATTTCTTGATCGCCCGGGCGATGGCATCCGGACAAGAAGTGACGTTAACTTCTTTCCGGCGGACGCAGGCGGGACACCGGATGCCCCGGAGCTGTTCATAAATGGCCTCCACGGAAACGCCGGAGCGTAAAGCGATGGAGATTAGCCGACTAGTGGCCTCCGACTGCGAAGAACAGCCACCCTCTTTGCCGGTATTGGTGAAGACCTCACAAATCCCAAATTCATCAGCATTGACACTGACATACAAGGTTCCGCAGCCAACTTTGACCCGCTCGGTCGCACCGGTCGTGACATCAGGACGCGGCCGCGGCGTAATATTCATTGGATAAAGCGGCGCTGCTTCCGTCGTTGTGGTTTGTTGCGCCGTTTTCGTACCGGCTGTGAGCACTTGTGATTCCCGACTGCCGTCCCGGTAGACGGTAACCCCTTTGCACCCTTCTTGATAGGCAAGCAGATAAGCTTTGGCCACATCTTCCCGGGTAGCGCTCTTGGGGAAGTTAATCGTCTTGCTCACCGCGTTATCGGTATACTTTTGGAAAGCGGCCTGGATCCGGATGTGCCACTCCGGCTCGATATCGTGTGCGGTGACAAAAAGCCGCCGGAATTTCTCCGGAATCGACTCGATCTCCTGAACCGAACCATGTTCGGCAACCTGCTCCATCAACTGAGGAGTATAGAAGCCCTCACGCTTAGCAATCTCCTCAAAAAGCGGATTGACCTCGACTAACTTTGTATTATCAAGCACGTTGCGTACAAAGGCGATCGCAAATAGCGGCTCAATCCCACCGGAAGCCTCAGCAATGATGCTGATCGTGCCGGTCGGAGCAATCGTCGTCGTGGTAGCGTTACGCAGCTTCAAACCCATCGGCTCATAAATGCTGCCCTTGTAATTAGGAAAGACGCCGCGCTCTTCAGCGAGCTCAGCCGAGGCCGCCCGCGCGGTCCGTTGAATGAAAGACATAACCGCTTCGGCGGTCTCTACCGCTTTTTCAGAGTTATACGGGATGCCCAACTTGATGAGCATATCGGCAAAACCCATTACCCCTAATCCGATTTTACGGTTGGCCCTGACCATCTCCGTAATCCGCTCTAACGGATACTTGCTGGCATCGATAACATCGTCGAGGAAACGCACGGCCACCTTGACGACGTATTCCAGTCGCTGCCAGTTGATCTGTCCATCCTCGGTCACCATTTTGCCCAAATTGACCGAGCCTAAATTGCAGGCCTCATACGGCAGAAGCGGTTGTTCTCCGCAGGGATTGGTGCTCTCGATCTCCCCAATATGGGGGGTAGGATTATCCCGGTTAATCTGATCAATAAAAATAACCCCTGGCTCACCATTACGCCAAGCCGCGTCGACAATTTTGTCGAAAACCTCTTGGGCGGAGAGCTTGCCCACCACTTGCCCGTTTCTGGGATTAATTAACTCATAGTCGCGGTGCTCTTTGAGTGCGGTCATAAATTTATCGGTGATAGCAACGGAGATGTTGAAGTTGGTCAAGTCATCATTGTTTTCTTTGGCATTAATGAAGGCGAGGATGTCCGGATGGTCCACCCGGAGGATGCCCATATTGGCACCGCGCCGCGTGCCGCCCTGCTTCACAGCATCGGTCGCGGCATTAAAAACTTTCATAAACGAAATCGGACCGCTGGCTACGCCACCGGTAGATAAGACCTGATCATTGCATGGACGCAGTTTGGAAAAGCTAAAACCGGTACCGCCCCCGCTTTTATGAATCAAAGCGGCATGCTTGATCGAGTCAAAAATCGACTCCATAGAATCTTCAACCGGCAAAACAAAACAAGCCGCCAACTGCTGCAGCTCCCGGCCGGCATTCATCAGGGTAGGGGAGTTAGGCATAAACTCCAAATTGGTCATAATCTCCAAAAACTGCTGCTTAATAGCTTCAACCGTCGCCGGATCCTTGCCATAACACGCGCCTTCTACGCTGGCGATATTCTCGGCGACGCGTTCAAAAAGCTCATCGGGAGTTTCTACCACCTTTCCGTCGACCTTTTTGAGGTAACGTTTCTCCAGGACGTTCAAGGCATTTTGCGATAATTTAACTCCCATAAAATAATCCCCCTGTGAAAAAGAAAAATGGTTAAAACTACTACATATAGTAGATAGTTCTAACCTATGATACAATATGTTGTGTTCGCTGACAAGGACGCTTTGTCATTTCCATATTACCTTAATTCGCCTCAGATAACATCCTTCCCTATCTGAGTTTTATTTTTCGACTACTCAAAAAAATCATCGATCGAGCAGACCAAATCCTTGCCCATCGCCTTGGCCCGATACATCGCGCGATCGGCACTCTCGATTAATCCGCGGGCGGTCTGCGCATGATCCGGATAACTGGCCACCCCGATACTGAGGGTGACGACTTCTTTCGTCGGCTCCGCTTGTAACTGGGCTTCCCGAAAGCGCTGGCGCAACCGCTCCGCTAAAACGATCCCCTCTTGACTAGTGGTGTCCGGTAAGATCACCGTAAATTCTTCACCGCCATAGCGAGCTACAAAGTCCCCGGCCCGAACATTACCGACGAAGACCTTCGCAGCCAGACAAAGTAGACTGTCACCAGCCTGATGACCGTAAGTATCATTGTATTCTTTAAACCAGTCCATATCGATCATTAAGAGGGTCAAAACCCCGTTTTTCCGCTCGATCTTGGCGATCTCCTCCGCCAGCCGAGCGTGAAAATGCCGAACATTGTATAAACTGGTCAGCCCATCGGTAATCGCTTGCCTTTTCATCCGTTCGTACATGATGGCTTTTTCAATCGCCAAACCGACTTGGGACGAGACGATGCGGAAGAAATCGCGCTCTTTAAGGAGATCGCCGAGGCCAACATTAATTAAAGCCATCATGCCCTTAATCTCGCCATGGATCAGTAGCGGAGTCGCCAAAAAACCGGTAATCCCCGCGTTAAGCAAGTTGTTGTGCAGGCCCGCTATCGGCGGGGTAACCCCATGTTTCCACACCATGACCTCTTTCGTTTCGGCTAATAACGGCATCACCACGCCGGCGAGTTGTAAGGCCTCATATTCGCTAATTTGCTGACAGACGGTTAGCTCGGAGTCGGCCGGTTCGTCTAATCCGCCTAGAACAATGAAGGCCGAGCGAACCCCAAATAGCTCAACCGTCTTTTGCAGGGTGTGATCCAGCAAGGTCTGCAAATCCAAAGCGGCCGTTGTCGTTTTTAGCACCTCAGTTAATAGGGCGAGCTCTTGATTGCGCCTGACCAGTTCGCCCTGGGAGGCTTCGAGAGCCGCGGCATGTTTTTTCAGCTCATCATTCATCTTTTCAAGCTCTGAGGCTGCCGCCACTTGCTCTTGAAACGAGTTTTTCAGCTCCTTTAAAAGCAAATCCCGCTTATGCCGTTCGCGTTCACTCTCCGCTACCAGCTTGGAAAATAAGGAAACATACAAGCCCATCGCAACCATAGCCATTAACTGCTTAACCAAGACAATGGAGAGCAAACCTTTGCTCCAACAGACCAAGGTATAAATCAGAAATGTAGTCAGGCTAAAGACAAAGGCACCGGAGAGGGTCAACAGCCGGGAGGACCAAACCACGGCCAAATAAAACATTAGTGGACCCAAATGCCCGGGATTGCTAACCGATAAAAAGACCACGACTGCCGCTAGTAAGTCCAGCCCGGCTGAGGCCAGCGCCATAAATGGCCGGGCGAGCTCTGCGGCTTTGCGGCCCAGGGGAAGCAAAAGGCAAGTAACCGCCAGGTAAAAAGCCAGCGCGAGCGGGGTATACATAGTAGGACACTCCGCGCACAGATAGGTAATATCAAAATAAATCCAAATGCTGGCAGCTACCCGCAAACCAACCAAAATCTTTTCGCCGCTGTTTAACCGGCGGAAGGCGTCAATCGCAACTCTCACACACTCAGTCCTTGTAAATAAAAAATCTTTCTCTCAAATGTTTCCATAAATGTTAAAAACATCCTGCAGATTTGTCGAATCTCACCTGACACATGGCAAAAACAGCACACCTAGCTCGACAGAGATCGGAGTCACCCACCCGACACCCGCGCCTGGCCAGAGCAACCAGCGGCAAAACATCTCCGCCAAAATAAGTGTCAATAACTTTAAGACAATCCACACTACGGATGTCGCGGAGGAAAAAACGGTCTGCGCCAACAAAGCCTAAAAACCAGAGCGGAATTTTCACGTCATGATCAATAGCCAGACAAGCCCGTTGATCCAGATCCGGCCAGACACCGGCATATTTCATCTCCCGACAGAACCAATATGCGCGCCGATCAATCCCCGGGAACTGGCGCAACCTGGCCACCAGATCCGCTGCACGGCGCTCCCGCCCATAGAGCTCTCTGATATCCCCATGATAGCCGGAGCGTATACGTTCCGCCGCTTGCACCAGGGCTGCCGCCTTGCGCCGATGGGGCGTCAGCGCACGGTAGTGGTGGGATAAGACCGCCAGGACCTCAGCCTCCGCACCGGGCTTCAAGCGCTCGAGCCGAGTCAGTCCGGCTTGACGCAGATGCCAAAAAGTAGTGCTCACAACAGACTGTTGTACTTTCGCTCCCAAGAGAATTGCGTAGAGCAATAACTCAAAGCAGCCCTCCGCAGTCCCGAGGTTGATCTGCTTACTGCGGTCAAGCACAAAGACCTGCTGAGGACGAGGATAGCGCTGATAATCCTCTCTGATTATACCGGCGATTGTAGTTAATTGGGCCTGATCAGATCTGATTCCAAACAAATAACCAGCCTCCTCATGGATTGGCTGGTTACATTTATGATTATAGCGTAATTTATCAATATTGTCAATATCTATCCGAGTAATAAATGATATAAACCCATCGCGACCAGAGCTGACCAAGCCGAAGCAAGCAGATTGACCCAATCATTGTTCAGCCAACGCAATCCCTTAACCGGCTTGGTTTGGCAACCACAGCTATGAATGGATTTCTCGGTGTATTTGAGACAGTAATCGCAATAATATTGGACTTGCAAAGTTGCCCCGAGCAGGCTATCCAAGAGAGCTCCGCTCACCCCGGCGACGAAAACTATCGCTGTTGCCAGCAAAGTTAGGACCCAGTCCAAACCCCCGATCAACCCGAGAATAAGCCCGGTCAAGGCCAGCATGGAGGCGCCGAAAACCGCCCCCCAGAGGCCGGCTTTTGTCACTCCCCCGGAGGTCCCGGGAAGCACTTCTTTTCGGGAGGTGATGAGCCGAGGTCTCCCCCCGAGAGCTTGTCCAATCTCGGTGGCCCACGTATCGGCGGTTACGCCGGCGAGCGAGCCCAAAAACCCTAGATATAATAGGTAGAGATCAGCGATATTGAGAAAGGACAAAACTGCTAAGACAATCCCGATTCCGCCGTTAGCGAGGACCTGGTTCACGCCTCTAGCCGTTTCGAGTCGGTCTTCACGCTCTAGCGGATTGCGCCGACGACTCCAATAACTCAATAGACTGCAGGTGATGAAAAAGACTAACACCGGCGGAACCCAGTTCCACCCACCAAAGGTGTAGAGAAAAGACCCCACCAAAATCGCGCCGGCAACCCCGCCTTCATCAAGGGCCCTGAGCCAATAAGCCACGAGCCCCACCAGAAAACTCCCCACTATCCCGGTGACAAAGACGCCAATTTGCATCACCGGAATGTTTGTTTGGATCAAGTAGTAGAGAAAAAACGCCGTCCCCACCGGGATAATAAAGTTATCAATCCCGCGGATACTGACGGCCTCAAGCAAAGTAGCAAAGGCAGCCGCTAAAGTCACATAACTAATCAATTCTTGGCCGGAAAGCCCCATCATGTGCATGGCCACGAGCGCTAAGGCGCCCCAGGAGCCGGCGAACATGCCCAGAGTCCCTTGCCAGCTCTTGACCTCATCGTAGACAAAATACTTGAGTCTCCCCCAATAGCCGCCGATGAGCGCGGCCAGGGTATCACCCAAGGCAAAAACCATCAGTCCGGCGATCGCATAAACCTGCTGGTGCTTTGCCCAGAAAAAGTGAAACAAAAAGATGAGCGCCAGAAAAATATAAACGATGCCAAAGACACCCTGTCGCTGCTTGGCGCTCTTCAGACCAACGCCGACGGCCAAATAAATGAGGGCAAAAATCCCCGGCGCGACGATAAACCAGTGCCATTCGGCAAACAAAGACGGTAAGAAAAGAGCGCTGCCGGCAAGGCCAATAATCGTCAACCGGCGAATCATAAGCGAGCTCAGGCCAAGCCAGACGCGCAACACCTCCGCCCCAATGAGCACCAGGACATAATAGAACAAGCTGAGAACCACGGCAATCGCAGTATTTAAAGTCATCAACTACCACTCTTTCCTGTCAAGAGTTGTGCAAAGTGCTGCAAAACATCGGCATAAGTCCGGTAAGGAACATAATTAATCCCGTGCTGCCGACAATAGCGGGCAAGAGATCCCTTGGCATAAACCAAATCGGCAACTTCAGCCGCACATTCATCGCTGATGCCGTCTCCGATGTACACTACAAACCAATTCTGGGCTTGGCGAGCTGAAATAATCTGCTTTTTACAGGTGCCACACTTACCACAGTCCTGGTTGGCATAAGGATGGGTGAAGACAAGCCCGTCCGGCCCAATCTCAACCGTATTGGAATAATAAACTAAATTCTGCAACTTTTCGCGTTCCAAATAGTCATCAATATAGATATGCAGTCCGTCACTGACGATCTCAAGCGGGACATCCTGTTCGTCGCAATAACGGACAAAGCGAGGAAAAAATGGATCCGGACGCACATTAGCGCGCAGATATTCGATAATCTCCCGACTGCTTTTGGCCCGAAAGTTGTGGTAAACAACCGGCAGATACTGGCGTGACTTACCGCCGGCCGCAAGAATAGCCGCTTCTTTTTCACGCCAATCGGCCTCCCCGAACTGATCCAGTAGCTTGACCTGGTTGTCATCGAGAGTGATCGTCCCGTCAAAATCGCTGAATACCCAGTATGGTTTGGCCACGTTTCTCCCCCTCGTGCGCCCTACTGATTATAGGCTTCGATTCCAAAGAGTTCGACGACATTCCGATTAATCCGTGCGCGCAGTTCAGCTTCGGAAACTCCTTTGATACCGGCAACTGTAGTCAAGATAACAGGTACGTATTTGGGCTCATTGCGTCTGCCACGATAGGGGACCGGCGCCAAATACGGTGAATCGGTTTCCAGCAGAATGCGGTCCAGCGGTAAGGTACGCACTACCTCAACCGGTTTCTTCGCGTTCTTGAAGGTCACGGTACCGCCGATGCCGATATAATAGCCGAGCTTCACACACTCCGCGGCCATCTCCGGGCTGCCGGAAAAGCAATGTAAAACGCCGCGCACCACCCCAGCAAACTCCTTGAGGATGGCCAACATATCAGCATGGGACTCGCGATTATGGATGATCACTGGGAGCCTTTTCTCCGCTGCCAGCTCCATTTGGTCTCGAAAGGCCGCCAACTGTGTCTGGCGTGGCGCAAAGTTGTAATAATAGTCCAGGCCGATTTCGCCAATCGCCACAATTTTTGCGTGATCCGCCAGTTCGCTCAAGGCCAAGCGAGTTTCGTGGTTGTAGCCGTTAGCCTCATGCGGATGAACCCCCACTGCCGCGAATAAACCCGGGTACTGTTCCGCCTGGGCTATGGCTTGGCGGGAATCTGGCAAATCAGAGCCGGGAATGATAATTTGGTTTACCCCATTAGCGGTAGCGGCGCTGACAACCTCTTGCCAATCGGCGGCAAACTGCTCATCGTTCAGGTGGGCGTGGGTATCGGCGAGCGGGGTGATCATTTCACCCGTCCCCCGGAAGGAATCTCCTTTTCCGGCGTGATCAGGGCTAACTGATCACCGGCAGAGGCGGCCAAGAGCATGCCTTGCGAGATCTCCCCACGCAGCTTGGCCGGTTTCAGGTTAGCCACGATCACAATCGTTTTGCCGATCAACTCCTCCGGCTTGTAATGCTCGGCAATGCCGGCCACAATCTGGCGCTCTTCCGGTCCGACCTGCACTTGCAGCTTTAACAAGCGATCGGCATTCGGATGCGGCTCGGCTTTGATGATCTTGGCTACCCGCAGATCAAGCTTGGCAAAGTCATCAATGGTGATTTCTTCTTTGAGATCGCTCAAAGTCTGTGCTGCTTCTGTTGTCACCGGTGTCTCCTCCTTGTCTGCGGACTCCACCTCAACTCTGGGGAATAACGGCGGGCCTTGAGTAACCTTGGTGCCGGCCGGATAGCCCCCCCACGCTTCAAGCTGGTTAAAGCGACAATCCTGCACACTGCCGGAAAGCCCCAATAGACTCCACATCTTATCTGCGGTCGCGGGCATCAGCGGACCAATCAAGACCGCCACCTGGCGCAGTGTTTCAAAGAGAGTATACATTACCGTAGCCAGGCGCTCGCGGTCCGTTTTGGCCAAGACCCAGGGGGCCGACTCATCAATGTATTTGTTGGCAGCGGCGATCAGACGCCAAACCTCGGCTACGGCATCGTTGATCTCAAGGTTGTCAAAGTAAGTCCGATAGTTGTCCAGCACCTCGCGGGCGAGGGTCTGCAGCTTCAGATCAAGCTCCTGATATGCACCGGGTTCCGGAACAATAAAATCATAGTATTTACCCAACATCGCGGTCGACCGGTGCAGCAGGTTGCCCAAGTCATTGGCCAGATCCGCATTCAACCTCTTAATGAGGGCCTCTCGCGAAAAGTTGCCATCACTGCCGAAAGAGATTTCGCGGAGCAAGAAATAGCGGAGCGGATCAGCGCCAAACTCGTTGATCAGCTCGATCGGATCGATGACATTACCCTTGGATTTGGACATCTTGCCGCCGTCCAAGACCAGCCACCCATGGCCGAAGACGGTCTTGGGAAGCGGCAAATCCAGGGCCATTAACATAATCGGCCAAATGATCGTGTGAAAGCGCATAATCTCTTTACCGACCAAGTGGAGATCGGCCGGCCAAAACTGGGCAAACCGCTCCTCATCCTGGAATAAACCGGCGGAGGTCAAATAGTTGGACAGCGCATCAAACCACACATAGATGACATGGCCCTCATCAATCGGTACCGGAATCCCCCAATCAAAGGTCGTCCGGGAGATACACAAATCTTCCAGTCCGCTCTTGATGAAAGCGACCATTTCATTTTTGCGAGACTCCGGTCGGATAAACTCCGGATGCGTCTCAATATGCTCCAAGAGACGATCCGCATATTTCGACAACCGGAAAAAGTAGGATTCTTCTTTGGTTAGCTCCACCGGCCTGCCGCAATCGGGGTTGGGGCACTTGCCGTCGATCAATTGCCGCTCCAACCAGAAGGTCTCACAGGGGGTGCAATACCATCCTTCGTATTCGCTCTTGTAGATATCACCCTTCTCCCAGATGCGGCGGAAAATCTCTTGCACCACTTTCTGATGTCGGGGCTCGGTCGTCCGGATAAAATCGTCATAGGAGATATTGAGCATTCTCCACAATTCTTTGAAGCTGTCAACAATCGGATCGACATACTCAAGGGGGGTAACCCCTTTTTCCTTGGCTTTGCGTTCGATTTTCTGGCCGTGCTCATCTGAGCCGGTCATAAAGAGGACCTTGTATCCGCTCATTCGGCGATACCGAGCGATCGCATCGGCGATCGTGGTAGTATAGGAGTGACCGATATGCAGCTTATCGCTGGGGTAGTAAATTGGTGTACTGAGACAATACGTCTTTTCCGACATAACTAGACCTCCTCATTACCTACAGCATCTTCGGCAAATCGCCGGATAAACCAGCTAAAAAAGTGACCGGATAACAAGGTCAAGACCACAAAGGTTGTCAGCTTAAAGAATAAGCCGGCGGACTGGATGGTCAAGTATCCGTACATCGCCGCACCGCTAAGGTCATACAGCACAGCCAGTACGGCCAAGCCGAGTTGAGCCAAGACCGCTTGTTCCTGGCCGCGCGCCTTGGCATAGTATTGCAGCAGGGCCGCACCCGAACCGAAAGCTACGGCCATTGCAACCATCACATCAATCGGAAGGCCAAAAATGGTCAAACCCTCCACCTGGTAAAGCCAAAAGCCTTGCCGGCGAGCGATGACTTCAAAAGGCAAGCGGGCCAAAAAGAAAACCAATCCGGTAACCCAAATCCCTTGTTTCTCCACGGGAGACAGCTTTTCCCGCTTAATTAATAAGTACACTACCAAAAGACTAATGACAAGGGTTCGCACGCGAAAACCGACGAATCCGGACAACCACCTCATGCCTGCCCCCCCTTTATTGACCTGCTTCGACCACCGTCAAAACCTCATCCAAGGCGGAGATCAATTGATCGACATTATCCTTGGTGATGACCAATGGCGGCTGAAACGCCAGTACATTACGATCGAGCCCGTTTTTCCCAATCAAGATGCCACGATCTTTGAGTTGCTCGAGGATTAGGTCAGTCTCCTCAATGGCCGGTACTTTCGCCGGATCGTTCTTATCTTTGACCAGTTCGGCCCCGACCATTAATCCTAAACCACGAATATCTCCGATGAGTCGATGTTTCTCTTTAAGGCCCGCGAGTTGCTCGCGTAGGTATTCGCCAAGTTCAGCAGCTCTGGCAGCCAAGTTCTCTTTGAGCAGATAATCAATGACCGCGATTCCGGCGGTAGCGGAAACCGGATTACCGCCCAACGTGGAAGCACCCGGACGAGTATAGCTCTGGGCGATCTCGTCGGTTGTAATAAAGGCACTAATCGGAGCTCCGTTGCCGAGAGCCTTGGCGACGGTCATGATATCGGGCACAACATCCCAGTGCTCGATGGCAAACATCTTACCGGTGCGGGCAAAACCGGTTTGCACCTCGTCAACAATCAAGAGAATCCCATACTTATCGAGAATCTCCCGCACCCGTTCAAAGTAGCCGGGCGGCGGAGTGATTATACCTCCGTTACCTTGGATCGGTTCGACAAACATCGCCGCGACCTCACGGGAGGTCTGGGTTTGAATGGCCCTTTCCACCGCATCGGCACAACGCAAATCGCACCCCGGATAGCTCAGGCCAAATGGGCAGCGGTAACAATAAGCATTCGGCACGAAAGTGATCCCACCGACGGGAGTGGGATCGGTCCGCCACATTGACAGCCCCGTAAGGCTCATGGTAAAGGCTGTCCGCCCGTGTAAACCCTGTTGAAGGACCAAGAACTCATAGCGTTTCGTATGCAGTTTAGCCAGGAGCGCGGCCCCGTCATTGGCCTCACTACCGGTAGAGCAGAAAAAGCTGCGTTTTAAGTTGCCGGGGGTGATTTGGGCCAAGCGTTCGGCCAGATTGACAATTGGCTCGGTCAAATAGATGTTACAAACATGCTGGAGCGTCCGAACTTGCTCGGCAACCTGATCGGTAATGGCCGGATTGCAGTGACCGCAGTTAATTACCGAGACCCCGGCGAAAAAATCCAGGTACTGGCGGCCTTCATGGTCGTAAACATACTGCATCTCACCTTTAACCAGCTGCATCGGCTTGGTGTAAAAGTGATACAGACACGGAATCAAGTATTCCTGTTTTTTGCGGAGAATCTCCTCCGGACCTAGATAGCTCATGGCAGCTCTCCTCTCCCAACGTAGATTACCTTAAACCGACAACGCCCCGGGGATAAGCCCCTAACCCCAGCGGGCGAGGTGACCGACGGACAAAATCACGGATCAGCTCGGAGTACTCGGCCGACCTGCCGGAATAAACCGCATCCAAGACCTGTCGATAAGCTGAAACGATCGGGCCAACCTCGGCCGAATCGATAAAGTGAAGCTCCAGGCGGATACCGGCCACCGGCAACTTGGCGACCGACTCCAAGAAGGGCAGCAGACAGAGGTCATTGGCCAACAACAAATGATTGCGACAATACTGATCAACGACGACCTCACGCACTCCATCCCGAATATCTTTTAAAGCATAGCGGCGCTCGCGACAG
This sequence comes from Bacillota bacterium, assembly GCA_012735535.1. Classification (GTDB taxonomy): domain Bacteria; phylum Bacillota; class UBA5301; order UBA5301; family UBA5301; genus JAAYHC01. Next base: position 17,224 of record JAAYHC010000021.1, on the reverse strand, counting down.
AAGGCGGAACAGATATCTTGTTTGGTCTTGCCCTCCAGGAGAGCGGCCGGCAAACAATGTTCCATCACCATGGCGCTTAATCTGCCGTGGGCCAAGATTTCGATCGGCAGCGGCGCAGCTGCCGCGAGTTCTTTGATCTGCGCAAAAGAACTCTCGATTTGTGCGGTTACCTGGACCACCCCGGCTGCTTGGAGCAATTCCACGGCCTTGAGATTGAAGACATTCAACGAATAATCTCCGTAAATCGGTAGCTGGGTCAGCTCTTTAGCCAACTGGAGGGTTCCGACATTCGAAACCATTACTCCGGCCGGTTTTGGCCCGGCAAGCCCCTCCAGCCATTCGAACATAGCTCGCAGCTCTGCTATTTCGCGTGCCATCGTAATCCGCGGGGTGACGATTACACCGGGCACCCTGGCCTCTGACAGCAACTCGAGCGCGGAGATAATGTTCTGCTTCGACCAGATAAAGTCGCGGTCAACCGCAGACTCTCCACTGAAATAGATCCGGTCGGCACCGGCAGCCAGGGCTGCTTCAAGCGACGCTAAATCACCAATCCGCACGGAGATGACCGGTTTAGCGGCCAATTGATCATCTTGCACCAACTTGGCAAAAGGATCTTTGGCTAGCAAACGCTCATCGAGGGTTAGCTCTTTGACCCCGGTGCTAAAAAACTGGGGTTCTCTCTCGCCGGTATAGCCGATGCCACCGGGGCCCGGATGTTTTAAGGCATAGCAGGTGGTAAAATCCCGCACCCGAATTTGCCGCATCCGCTGTTGCCAATGCGGGTTTAGTCGATAAGCAAACGGTTCACGTAAATAGGCATCCAATGCCTGGCGGTAAATAGAAACGATCTCGGCTAAATAGTCGGCCTCCCGCATTCTTCCCTCGATCTTGAAAGAACAGATCCCGGAGTGAACCAATTCCGGTATGTGGTTGAGCACATACATATCACCGATCGCTAAAAAATATGGCCCAGGGGCTTTGGTCGGTAAGACCTCGCCGGTCCGGGCATCAATGAAATCGTAGGCCCAGCGGCATGGTTTCATACAACGCCCGCGGTTGGAACTCTGACCTAATAGTAGCCCGCTGGCATAGCATTGACCGCTTTGGGCGATACACATGTCACCATGGATAAAATACTCGATCTCCAAACCGGATTCATCTCTTAATTTAGCGATCTCCGCAAACGGCAGTTCACGGTTTAAGACAACCCTGGTAACCCCATGTTCTTTCAAAAACTTGAGCATCGGGAGGTTATGCGAGTTAAGCATCACGCTGGCATGCAGCGGTACCGTCAAGCCCAGCTCATTGATGAGCTTGATTAACCCCAAATCTTGGACAATGAGGGCATCAGGTTGGACTTGCTCTAAAAAGCCGAGATACTCCTGTTGTTCCGCGAGCTCCTGATCGCTGTGCAAGTTGTTTACGGTCACATAAACCTTGACATTTCGGGCATGCGCGTAGGCGATCGCCTCGGTCAAACTTTCGTTGGTGAAGTTATAGTCATCGCGGAACATCCGCATGTTAAACTTCTTACCGCCCAAGTAAACCGCATCTGCACCGGCCGCAATCACCGCCTCCAGAACGTCCCACCGTCCTACCGGTGCCAAAAGTTCCAGTTGAGGGTTTTTGAAATCGACAGTCACTAGCAATACCTTCCTTCAATAATCTCGGCCTCCGGAATTGCCAAGAGATCCAGTTTTAACCGCTCACAAGTCGTTCGATTAAGATAAACCCGCGGGTTCTCCGGTAATTGGATAGCAAGCCCCGCCGGGTCCTCACCACGTAGTATCCGGGCCGCAATAGTGCCGGCTTGGTAGCCCAGCTCAGCCAAGGGAGCCTCGACACAACAAGCCGCTCCAGCGCGCACCGCGGCTAGGTTATGGCCACACAGCGGGATGCCGCGGGCTAAACAGTTTTCGGCCAATTCAGCCAGATGCTCCTCGAGCATCCGGCCGATGGTGACAAAGGCAAATTGGCAATCCGGGGCAAACTCCAGGTTGGCTAAGACCGCCGGATTTTGAACTTTAATCGGTGTGATGCAAATCCCCTCAGCAGAAGCCACCTGTTGTAAGTCATTTAACTCGAAAACCGAGTTGGGGTCATCGGGGTCATAGACGACCGCAAACCGGCTTAAGCCCGGTACTAGGCTTCGCATCACTCCCAGTTTCCGCCCGGGATCAACTTTGCCGGCAACCCCACATAAATGATTGCCGGAACTTTCCCAGCTCTCCACCAAGCCTACCGCAACCGGATCATAAACGATCGTAAACACAACCGGAATCCCGTAAAACTCAGCCGCTTCCTTAGCAAACTTGGCGGCCGGGGTGGTGCAGGTGAAAATGAGATCAACACCTTGTGCCACCAGATCATCGGCCTCTTGGCCAAAGGAAGGCACGTTTTCTTGAACGTTGCGATAATCAAAGGTAATATCGGCCTCTGCAAATCCGGAAGCACATAGTCCTTGTTTAAAACCGTCAACCGCTGCATCAAGTTCGGCTTTGAGCTGCAGAATTCCTATGGTTACACCCATGAGCTTTCCTCCAAAAAATGGTATCGCCGGTAAGCCTTACCTTTTGGCATTATAGCACTCGCCGCCAGGGCTTGCAATCCGGCTAAGGCCCTAAAATAGGGACAAATGACCTTTGACTTTAAATGGAAAAATCGGTACAATCTACCTGAAAAGTCCATGGATAACCGATTACGGAAGGAGTTGTCAGTCCATGAAATCTACAGGTATCGTCCGCAAAGTCGATGAATTAGGTCGCGTCGTTATTCCGATCGAACTCCGCCGTACACTGGATATCGAAGAGCGTGACTCTTTGGAAATCTACGTTGACGGTGAACATATCATCTTGAAAAAATACCAGCCGGCCTGCATCTTCTGCGGAAATGCAAAAGACGTGCGGACCTTTATGGACAAGATGATTTGTCCTGATTGCTTAGAGCTGATGAAGTCCGTTTCCTAATTTAGTCACAGCACAAAATGGTGCCGCAGTTATTGCTGCGGCTTATTTTTTTCCAGCTCTGTAGCGAGTCGATAGACGATATTGCGTCTAATTCCGGTTTCGTCGACGATTATCCTGATCGCATCTTTGGTCGAATGGCCGCTCTGCAGCAACTCTTGCAAACGGTCCTTGACCATGGCGCAATCAACCGAACCCTCCGTAGCTTTGGACTTGGCCACGCCGCCGAGCACCACCGTAATCTCACCCTTGACTCCTTGGCTTTGAAAATGCTCCAGCGCTTCTCCTACAGTACCGCGAAATACTTCCTCATGCTGTTTGGTTAGTTCCCGACAGACGGCAATGGGCCGGTCCGGTATAATTTCGGCCAAGTCGCGTAATGCATCCACCAAGCGATGCGGAGCTTCGTAAAAGACGATGGTCCGTTCTTCGCCGGAGATCTGCTCAAAGTATTTGACCCGCTCTTTACGGGTCCGCGGCAAGAAGCCGTCAAAGATAAAACGCTCCATCGGCAACCCGGAGAGAGAAAGCGCGGTGATGACAGCAGACGGCCCTGGCACCGCTTCGACCTGTATCCCATGGGCCAGCGCTTTGGCAATAAGCAGGCCGCCCGGATCCGAAATACCCGGCATGCCGGCATCCGAAACCACCGCCACATTTTTGCCGTCGAGAAGTTTCTGCAGGATCAGTTCGCTTTTACGCCGCTCGTTATGCTCGTGCAGACTAGTCAGCGGAGTACCGATATCATAATGATTGAGAAGTTTCCGTGTATGCCGGGTATCTTCCGCGGCAATCAATTCTGCCTCCTTGAGGACTTGGAGGCAGCGCAAGGTGATATCCTGTAAATTGCCGATGGGGGTCGCGCAGATAAACAAACGACCGCGATCATCTGAAGCCATTGGTTAACTCCTTTCAATATGTACGCCCCAAGGTATATTTTTCTCCGTACGAGTAAAAAATCCAATCGTCGGGTACCTGCACCAAGGGTGATCACATGCGTTTAGCGACAGTTGCTCAAATTCTCGCCGCTCACCGACTGCTCGTCGATTGCACCACAAACGATTTGCCGGATTTGGAAATCACGGCGATCACAACCGATTCGCGAGCGGTAACCCCGGGCTCGCTTTTTATTGCCATTAACGGGCTGAATGTTGACGGACACGATTTTATTAACCAGGCCATTCACAACGGCGCCGCGGCAATTGTCTCCGAAAAACCGATCCGGTTGTCGGTTCCCAGGCTCACCGTAGTTAATTCTCGACAAGCCTCGGCGATCCTCTCCGCATTTTGGTGGGGCAAGCCGGCTGATGAGCTGATCTGCATCGGGGTAACCGGCACCAATGGCAAGACGACCACTTCATTCATGATCGACGCTATCCTCGAGGAAGCCGGGTATAACACCGGGATAATCGGAACTCTGGTCACCAAAGTCGGCCGCCGCCTAACCGAAGCAAAGCTGACAACCCCTGATCCCTGGGACCTAGCCCATCTCCTGCATCATCTCGTGGAAGAACAGGCCGAGGTGGTGACGATGGAAGTCTCCTCCCATGCGATCGCCCAGGATCGCTGCTTTGGCTTGGCCTTTCAGATCGGCATCCTAACCAATATCTCTCCGGACCACTTCGACTTACATTCCGACTTGAACGAGTATATCCGGACCAAAGGCGACTTCTTTAAACTGATCGATCCCGCCGGCCGAGCGCTGGCCAACGGCGACGATCCACTCGTTCGCCAAGCCCTGGCTGTCGGTCAGGTGCAAAACCCGCTCCTATTCGGCCTCTCCGCCCATTGCCACATCCGGGGAACAGACCTTGTCATCGGCTCTACCGGAACGAGCTTTACCTTAAGCTGGGATGCTCTGACCGCCATCGGAGGCCAACAGCTTGTTGCAGATTCGGTGCCGATCAGCCTCAAGATCCCCGGCCGCCACAATGTTTATAATGCCGTCGCCGCCGCAAGCGCCGCACTGCTATTGGGGATCCGGCCCCCCATCATTAAGCAGGCATTAACTTCCTTCACCGGAGTGGCGCGCCGACTACAATACATCTACCAGGGCGATATACTCATCATCGACGATTTCGCTCACAATCCTGCCGGGTTGCAAGCTGCCATTGCCGCGTGTGCTCCGCTCACCTCGCGTCAACTGATCTTGGTCCACGCCATCCGGGGCAACCGCGGGGTAACTATCAACCGGCAGAATGCAGAGGCGATTATCGCCAGTATCCGAGAAGAGGCCGTACCGGTTAAGTGCATCCTCACCGCCAGTGAAGATGTGGTCAGTGAGCAAGACCGTGTCAGCCCCGATGAAAAAAGGGCCTTTTTCGAAACCTTTCAACAAGCCGAAGTGCCGTATCGCTACTATCCTCAGCTCCGCGAGGCATTAGCGAGCGCGCTGGCCGCCAGTGCCCGCGGAGATGTAATTTTGCTGTTGGGGGCGCAAGGCATGAATGCCGCTAACCGCCTTTTGCGCCAAATCATCGCCGAGCACCCGCAAATCGCGATAGCCGACCCTTATGATGAACTCTCCAGTGAGCCGGCTATCCTCGCAATCCCAGATTATCTTCAATTGACTAGTCGGTAGTTGGTTCTTTCTCCGCCGCGGGCTGACGTTTTTTCGGTCGACGCCGCTTTTTCCCCTGTTTATTATGCTTGCTCTTGGACACTTCGTCCGGAGCAGCCGACCCTTCCTGAGCGGGCTGGCCCGCCGCCTTTTTATTCTGTCCGCCTTTAGCTTTCCGTTTACGCCGGTTGCGCTTGGGTTTGGCGCCTTCTTTTTCAACCTCCGCATTTGGTTGAGTAGTTTCCGGTTCGGCAGGAGACGGCTCTTCTTGGACGACAAGCAGCGGCTCCTCTTCCAGCTCTTGGGCCAAGGGACAATTAGCTGCCGTGACCTGATGACGTACGGAGCAGCAGTGGTCGCAGCCATCACATTTGGCGGCATCATCGCCGAGGTTGAGCACGACTTCTACGCCCTCGGCCACCTCCACATGGACCTCACCGGTTAACGGATTAACTTCGGTAACCTTGCCTTGCCCTTGCGGGGTCTCGATGAGATCACCAACACTTGGCAATTGCTCAAGCGCATCTTTATAAGTATCGGCCTCGAACTGTAAACAACACATCAGCCGTCCGCACAATCCGGAGATCTTGGTGGGATTTAGCGACAAATTCTGATCCTTGGCCATGCGGATGGAAACCGGTTCAAATTCACCTAAAAAGGTATGGCAACAGATCGGGCGCCCGCATAAACCGAGTCCGCCGACCATCTTGGCCTCATCGCGCACACCGATCTGGCGTAGCTCGATCCTCGTCCGGAAAACACTGGCCAAGTCCTTGACCAATTCACGAAAGTCGACTCGGCCTTCGGCGGTAAAATAAAAGATGATTTTTTTCGTGTCAAAGGTGTATTCGACATTTACCAATTTCATCGGCAAACCGTGTTTGGCGATCTTCTCCAGTCCGATCCGGAAAGCCTCTTTGGCCTTTTGTTCGTTTTCTTCGACTTTTTTGAAGTCGCTTTCATCGGCTTTACGGATGACCTTTTTCAGCGGGGTGACGATCTCCTCTTCGCTGACCATTTTCGGCCCTACAACGAGATAACCGAACTCAATCCCTCGCGCTGTCTCAACAATAACCCCATCCCCGAGGGCCAGCTCAATATCTCCGGGGTCAAAGTAATATATCTTACCAGCTTTTTTAAAGCGAACTCCTACAACTTTATACATTAATTTGCGCTCCTTTGGTCTCCGGCCAAACGAATGGCCAGGCTGCGCAGCACCGCATCCGGGCCAACGTTGGCCTTAAGCATTTCTCTCGCCGCATGGATGGCTGTCAATGCAGAGACACTAGTTGTCTTATACTTTTGCTCACATAATTCGAGAAAATACCGGCGGAACTCCTGGTTCTCCTTGAATCGGGAGTAAATACCGGCATTAATCTTCCACGCCTGATCCGAACGGACTAACTCCAAGAAGGTCTGAACCGCCTCAGAAACTTCCGGCCAGATCTCGGCCAAATGCAGCGCTTTGCCGATCGATCCTCCGCTGGCGGCAGCAATTTCGGCGGCCTCAACGATGCCTCGTTGGCGCAAATACTCCTCGACCGTTTCCTGGGGCAACGGTTGAAAATGCACGAGCGTACAGCGTGAGGTAATCGTCGGCAATAACGCACTGTCATCAGCCAGCAAGATCAGCACCGAATACGGCGGCGGCTCCTCGAGGGTCTTGAGCAAGCTATTGGCTGCCTGCTCGGTCAAGGCCTCGGCCCCATCCAGAATGAAGATCTTCGAACGTGCTTCATAAGGCTTGAGCGAAATGAGTTGTTGCACCTGTCTGATCTGGTCGATCTTAAAGCTCCGCCCCTCCGGCTCGAGTACCGTGACATCCGGATGATTGCCCTCATCGATTCTCCGGCAATTCCGGCAACTTCCGCATGGCCGTTGGTCCGCCAAACAGTTAAGCGCGGCCGCGAAAGCCAAGGCTAAAGTGCGTTTCCCCGTCCCGCTCGGCCCGACGAACAGATAGGCGTGGCTAATCCGCCCACGTTCCAAAGAGTGCCGCAGAATGGTTTTGGCCCGCTCTTGACCGATAAGTTGTTGAAAAGAATAAATAGACAAATGGTGTTCCCCTCGGTTAAGTATATAAATCCAGGAGCAAACCCCGGATTTCATCGACAAGCTGGAGCAGACGCAATCCCTCGGCATGGGCAGCCAGCACCTCACGCGCCATTTCTTCGAGGGCTGCGTTGACCTTTTGGACAACTACCATTATTTTTAGCCGCCCACCGCTAAAACCGGAGATCTCCCGAACCTGATTGGTCTCGCGCATTACGTGGTCTAAGAACTCGCGAACCAAGTCGCGGTAGCGATTGAAATTGCGCAGAGTCCGGGTGTTGAGTAAATCGGCCGCAGCCTGATCAAGCAGTGGAATCAGCTCATCCAGGCTGCGCCGCAGGTGGTCTCTTTCAGCCTTGTGTAAACTCTCAATAAAGGTCGCCCCGGTCTGACCAACCCGTTTTTGTCTTGCCCGCTCCGGGGCTCCCCCACTGCCGGCACTACGCCGGGAACGTCCGCTGGATATCTTCACCGGCCCTTACACCTTTTCAAAGCGATCTACATCGAGAACAAAGACTGTCGCCCCACCCACCGTTATTTCGATCGGTGAGGGTAAAAAAGTATGAATCGAGCGACCGACAGCGGAGACAGGTGAAATCAGTTGTTTACGCGTGGAGCAGGATTTGCGTACAATCTCGAGGACTTTATCGACCAACTCATCCTCAACCCCGACCAAGACCGTACTGTTCCCCTCGCGCAGGAGCCCGCCGGTACTGGCGAGTTTAGTCGCGCGAAACTCTGCTTTAACCAGTTGATCAATTAACCCAGGAGCATCCTGATCCTGAACGATCGCAATAACCAGCTTCATCGCACCTTCCCCCTCTCATGTTAAAAACGACCGGGAAATCGCTGCTGTAAAGCAGCTATGCTCTCGGCAAAGATTTGCTCGGGCGCTTTACCTTTGGTGCTAATCACGACAAATCGCTCCGGTTCCCGCGCCGCCAGCTGAAGATAACCCCAGCGCACTCTGGCATGGTAGGCCGGTGCCCGCCGCTCAATCCGATCACCACCGGTGATGCCCTCGAGTGAACTGGTTCCGATGGCGCGATCGATTACACTCTGCGGATCGATATCATACAACAAGGTCAAATGGGGTTTTAACCCCCCGGTAGCAACCTCGTTAATTGCTTTGACTTTTTGTAAATACTGCCGGCCTAAGCCATATCCCTGGTAAGCGATGCTCGAGTCGACGAAGCGCTCCGAGATCACCACTTTACCCTGTTCGAGCGCGGGCAAAATCACTTCTTTGACCAACTGGGCCCGGCAGGCGGCATAAAGCAACATCTCGGTCTCGGGAACCATCTCGGTGTATTGCGGATCGAGAATAACCGCCCGGATCGCCTCTCCGAGCTGAGTGCCGCCGGGCTCTCTGGTAACCAGATAGTCGATCCCCTGTTGGGCCAGATAATCTTTGAGCAGGTTGGCTTGGGTGGTTTTCCCCGAACCATCACTGCCTTCTAGGGTAATAAACAAGCCTGCGGCGGCGTCTGCTCTCGTCATGAAAGATCCCTTCTATCCTCCGGAGCGTAGAAGACCACATGGCGATATGGTTCTTCGCCAATGCTCTGGGAGGTCAGGTTGTAGCTAGCTGCCAATTGATGTTGCAGCCGCCGGATATAAGAATTTTGTGGCTTTAACGCCACCGGGTGACGCTCGGCCAAAACGGTTTTCGCAGCGTCTTCAGCTTCAAGAATCGGTTCATCGATCCCATCATACAAGAGCTCTTGCAGATACTTTTCCATCTGAGAGACGGTATTGGAGCGGATGGGATATATCGGCAGATTACGCCCTGCTCCCTCTTTGAGCTTTTTCGGCATCTTGTGGTATTGTCCCTTTAGGGTTAAAATCACATCAGCCAGCTGCAAATCTTTAACGATATGCACCGGCGCTCGCAAGTTGCTAATCGCCTTCTCCAGCCGGTTGCGGCTTATCCCATATGGGTAGATATGTAAAATCCGATCGACAGCCGGGGCGGCCTGGGCAAAGCGTGAATCTCGGCCGCTCTTTTTGCCGCTGCCACGCTCCCGCCGCGGACCGGCCTGATAGCTCTGATAATCTTCCTGAACTTCTCTTTCCTTCAATTCCAGCGGACCGGCACTTTGGATAACCTCGATCTCACCCTCCGGATAACGCTGTCTGATCTCGGGCTGCGGGTCGTAGCCCCGCAGCAAGAGGTCGACGGTGGCGGCCACATCATGGTGAATAGCAAACCGGTCCCGATCTTGGATTTCGACCAGAATATCAAAGGTCGGCGGATGCTTACGCTCCAAAACCGTCTTCTGCGTACCCCGCCGCTTGGCTTCCTCATCGCCTAAGGTCACGGCCTGGATGCCCCCCACCAGATCCGAGAGCGTCGGATTGGCAATGAGGTTTTCCAAGGTGTTGCCGTGGGCGGTGCCAACCAGTTGAACGCCCCGCTCAGCAATGGTCCTCGCCGCCTCAGCCTCGGCTTGGGTGCCGATCTCATCGATGACGATGACCTCAGGCATATGATTCTCAACCGCTTCGATCATGACCTCGGCTTGTTGCTCGGCCCGGCCCACCTGCATACGCCGGGCTCGGCCAATTGCCGGGTGCGGAATGTCACCGTCACCGGCGATTTCGTTAGAGGTATCAACAATGACCACTCGTTTGCCAAACTCGGTAGACAAAATCCGCGCGGTTTCCCGCAGCAGAGTAGTTTTGCCAACACCGGGACGACCTAATAAGAGAACGCTTTTGCCGGTTTCGATCACATCACGGACGATATCGATCGTACCATAGACCGCTCGTCCAATCCGACAGGTAAGGCCGATCACATCGCCCCGCCGATTGCGAATAGCCGAAATGCGATGTAAGGTGCGTTCAATCCCGGCCCGGTTGTCCGATCCAAAAGAACCAAGTCTGGAGGTGACATAATCAAGATCTTCCCTGGTTACCAAGATATCGGAGACATAATCCCGTCCATGATCAAATCGCAACTCTAAGGGACGACCGAGATCCATCACGATCTCTATCAGCTCTTGCTTGTCCGGCGAATTTTCGATGATCTTGGTAATATGGGGCGGCAATACTTCTAACAGCAAATCAAGGTTATCCGTAATTGAGCCTTTGCTGGTCACGCAGCCATCACCCTTTGCTAAATTATATCACTACTCTGAGCCGGCGAGGAACCCCGCCGGTGGTACCAGCTATGTTAAAGCCGTAGGCCGCAAGCTCCTCTAAATATTGTATTTGCTCCCGAGTGATAATTTCCCCCGGAATCACCACCGGAATCCCTGGCGGATACGGGGCGATAATTTCTGCGGCAACCATCCCGGCCGCTTGGGCCAGCGGGACTTCGGCCGCCGCCGCAAAAAAGGCTTCGCGCGGCGTCATGGCAAGTTCCGAAAATCCCGGCAAGGCCGGCGGGTCCGGCAACTTTCTCCCCTGGTAATATTTTGCCGCCATGAGCCGTAAAGCCTGCTCTAAACGAATTATTCCTTCCTCGGTATCACCTGGTCCCAAGACGGCCAGCACCCGGCGGAAATCAGCCATCTCCGTCTGAATCTGGTATTCCTGGCGCAAAATGGCCGCGGCTTCCAGACCGGTAAGACCTAAGCCAGAAAAATCCAGGACCAACTTGGTCCGGTCATAATCGGGATAACCCCACGCCTGAATCTCCTCATCGCCCAGGATCGTAATTCCCGGCAGATCTTTGACCCTCTCCCGGAACGCAGTGGCCAAGCTAAGCACCTGCTCCACCAATTGCTCGCCAACTTCAGCCAACTGAAAGACGGCCGCCTCCAAGGAAGCTAAGAGCAAAAAGGACGGACTGGTCGATTGGACAAGATCGACACAGCGTCCGAGGTCGAGATGGCGATAAGCTCGGCTGACATGCAACATCGAGCTGCCGGTGAGGGAGGTCAAGAGTTTATGGGTGCTCTGGGCAACGAGATCAGCCCCGGCTTGCAAGGCAGCTTGGGGCAGATCGGCCGAAAAAGAAAAATGAGGACCGTGCGCCTCATCAACCAATAACGGAACCTGATATTCATGGGCAATTTGGGCGATTGGACGTAAATCGGCCGCAAAACCATAATAACTGGGATTTTGGGTGAAGACTGCTCGGATACCATCGGTCGCGCTCAGCACGAACCGCAACTCGTCAGGGTCGAGCCGAGAATCGGGTAGATCGGAGCTTGTCCCCCGCGGCTTGACAAAAATGGGCGTACAATCACTGATAATCAGGGCGCTAATGACCGAGGTATGAACCTGCCGCGGCAGCACAACTTTCCCTTGTTTGCCGGCAGCCAGAAACATCGCCTGAATCCCCGCGGAAGTTCCGTTAGTCAGAAAAAAAGTCTCCGCCGCTCCGAAAAGATCCGCCGCCATCGCTTGGGCTGCGGTCAACAGGGCTGTCGGCGCAACCCAGCTTTCTCCGCTGGGCAAGACCGGAGGATCGATGTCCAGTTGGAGTCCCCACCGCTCGAAAGCATCTTTGAACCCGGCCGCAATACCGGCACCTTGCTTATGACCCGGGGTGTGCAGCGGTAAAATACCCTGGCGACAATAAGCGATGATCGCCTCCAAAAAAGGTTGTTTCAGTACCAATCACCTCTCAGTACATGCTGAAGCTCACCAAAAAAGCACTCTCCGATCAACCTAGCTCTGAGCAAATAGCCGGTATGCTCCGGGGTAGCAGACAGGAGATCTGCTTCTCACTGCCGGCACAAACATCCCCTGCCCACCCTGGTAAAGGGGAAGCGGATGCGCCCGCAAACTACACACTGCAAACGATTAACCGCCACTAACACCACTCCCCACGCGGCAGGACTCTCTCCAATTACCACCCTATTCCCCGCTGGCACTAGCGGTGCTTGTTGGCTAGTTTCCGTTTTCTTCCCGCATGGCCGCACCGGCCACCCGCTTGTCGCCAACTCGTTTGGTCCATTTGATGCCGTCAAAATACTCGAGCAGAGCGATAGCGTACTTACGGCTGCTATTGGTGCGGTCGCGAAAAACAGCCGCCTCAAAACCGCCTTCTTCTTGCACCAGGGTTTTCGCCACCGCTTTGGCTTCGGCCAGATTGGTCGCGTGGAAATACAGGTTTTCGGCAACCTTAACCAGTACTCCACGCAGCACCAAGTAGTTCAAGATCTCTTGTAGCTTCTGATCGGTAAGCTTAAACTGTGCCGCCACATCAGGCAGATTCGGCGGCATAAAGCCACCGGCCAAAAACTCGGCACCGATCTGCTCGGCTAAAGCTGCCTCCTTCGGATCTAATTGCAGACCCTTGCCCGGCAATCCGACTTCTTTGTCATAAACCGCAAGTTCTCCCCGCTCAACCCAGATCGTGAGCAGATTGTTAAAATGGCGACTCTCCCAAGAAGGTGTCAAACGGCTGCGGAGTTCTTCTTTAGAATAGCCTTTGCGCAAAGGAAACTGTTCGTGAAACGCGGCTAAAAGCTCCTTCGCTTCCGACCATAGTTCTTGTTCGCCTTTCGCAAACAAGAAGACCTGGTTGTTCTCTATATCAATGATCTCTTCTTGTCTCAGTAAAGTCCGGAGTTCGGTGCGGATTACACCTGGATCCAGTAGAGTTTTTTTCCGTAATAGCTCCCGGGTAAAGAGATCGCGCGGCGCACCTTCAAAGGCCAGGCGTAATAAGTCGGTCGGATCGCCGGCCTCCTCTCGGCGCAAAATCTCGGCGGTCTTCGGGCTATTGCGCTTCCACCGCAGGGGGTTGCTGTTTAATACTTTGCCGCCTCCGATGGTATGCGCCGGGGAGTAAGATCGGATCACGAACAGGTCGCCACGGGCCGCCACGACCGGCTCTTCAAAAATGAGTTGGCAATAACCTGAGCTGCCGGACTCGATCTGCTCCGCTTCCAAAGTTCGCAAGCGGGCCAAGACCTCACTCGTTCCGATGTGGACCCGGATCCGTTCGCGGTGGGCGAGCTCTTTCGTGCTACTCGCCAGAACAGTAACTTTGGCATCGATCATTTGGGTTGGTTCGATCACCCCAGGCTCTAAAATGACGTCTCCCCGTTTTAGTTCGCTTTTTTCCACCCCGGCTAAGTTCAGGGCCACCCGGTGGCCGGCCGTGACCGACTCCACCGGTTCGTCGTGCACCTGGATCTGGCGGATCTTCGCTCGCACGCCGGCAGGCAGGATCTCCACTTCATCTTTGAGACTGAGGGTGCCTCCCAAAAGCGTACCGGTAACCACCGTACCGTGACCGGCAATCTGGAAAACCCGGTCGATCGGCATCCGCAGCAATTTCGACGGCTCGCTTTTGGCTGCCTCCGCAACTACCGATTCCACCGTGACGAGTAGTTCTTGAATGCCTTCGCCGGTAAGCGCGGAAACCGGCACCAACGGGGCATCGGCCAGGGTTGTCCCGGCCAAGTGTTCGCGGATTTCTTCCTGAACCAGCTCGAGAAGTTCTTCATCAACAAGGTCCCGTTTAGTGACCGCCACTACCCCATGCTTAATCTGCAAAATATCAATAATATCCAAGTGCTCTCTAGTTTGCGGCATGACGCCCTCATCGGCGGCCACGACCAGAATGACGACATCGATACTGCTCACTCCGGCCAGCATATTTTTTATGAAACGCTCATGACCGGGAACATCAATGATCGCCGCCCGATTGCCGCTCGGCAGGGTAAAGGGGGCAAACCCTAAATCGATCGTTAGTCCGCGCTTCTGCTCCTCAGCCCACCGGTCGGTGTTCACCCCGGTTATCGCCTTGACCAAGGTGGTTTTGCCGTGATCAACATGGCCGGCGGTACCGATGATAATCCTCCGCATCTATTTACTAACCTCCCGGCTCTTACTGAGCAAACCGGCGATCACCGGTATTTCGGCGTCAAAGATCGTCCGGGCGCTAATCAACAAGCGCTCCTGGCTCAGACGCGCGATGAGCGGTGGTCTTTGTTGCCTCAGCCATCTTTCCAGATACAGTGGCTGTATCCAAGGCAAGGCCAGAGAAACGGCCTTGCTCGGGATGATGGTGCCGGGCAAAGAGCCGCCACCGGCCTCGGAAAGATCATCAACCACTTCGATCACCGCATCTTCGCCACAGGTTTGCCTGATTGCCGCAGCCAACCTTTGCGCCCTGGCCTCGACCACCTCCAGGGGCTCGGTCAGCATACGGAGAGTTGGAATCTCCTGCAACGCCAGGCTAGGGGCGAGATATAATTTGAGGGTCGCTTCCAAGGCCGCCAGTGTCATCTTGTCAATCCGCAAGGCCCGCGTCAGCTGGTTTTGCTTGATGCGCCGAATTAATTCGCCTTTGCCGACGATAATCCCGGCCTGCGGTCCGCCTAAAAGCTTGTCGCCGCTAAAAGTAACAATATCGACGCCGGCTTTAATACTCTGCTGTACGGTCGGTTCAGCCGGTAGCCCATAAGCCGAGAGATCAATCAGGACGCCGCTGCCGAGGTCTTCGATCAGTAGCAATCCCCGCTCATGGGCGAGCCGAGCTAAGTCGGTCCGATCAACCCCAGCCGTAAAACCTTGGATCCGGAAATTGCTTGTATGTACCTTTAAGATCACTTTGGTCTCCGGGGTGATCGCCTCGGCATAATCCCTGAGATGCGTCTTGTTGGTCGTGCCAACCTCGCGTAAAATAGCTCCGCTACGTTTCATTACCTCCGGAATTCGGAAGGAGCCGCCGATTTCAACGAGCTCGCCGCGGGAGACAATCGCCTCGCCATCTTTGGCCAAAGTATCTAAGACCAACATCACGGCTGCCGCATTGTTGTTAACAACCAAACCGGCCTCGGCGCCGGTAACCTGAGTGAGTAGCTCCTCAACATGAGAATATCGTGAGCCCCTCTCCCCCGCTTCGAGGTCATACTCTAGATTAGAATATGTTGCGGCAATGCGGCTCACGGCTGCCTGGGCCAGCGGGGCCAAGGGCGAACGACCTAAATTGGTGTGAATAATGACCCCTGTCCCGTTAATCGCCGGGCGCAAATGCAAATCCCGTTCCCAATTGGCAAAAAACTCGCCCAGCCGTACATCCCAATCTGTTCTATCGTCCGGGACTTGGACTAGTCCGGCGAGAACCTTTTGTCGCAACTCATCAATGTATAGCCGCAGCAAGTCGACAACCGCTTCCCGCGGCCACTTTTGGGCTTGTCTCAGTACCGAAGGCAATTCGAGCAGCTCATTAACTGGGGGAATACGCCTTAACTCGTGATTTGGCTCATGTCCCACGATTTTATCCCTCCAAGAACAGGGTCTTAGCCCCTTGTTCGCAAAATTCACCGACAATCGCAGCCGGGATCCCTTGTCCCTGCAACGCCTGTAATAACGGCTCCGCCTGATCTGCCGAGACAGCAAAGAGCAATCCTCCGGAGGTCTGAGGGTCGGCAGCCAACTCGACCAAAACCGGATCTACTGAGGGTGCAATTTCCAGCCGTTCCTCGACAAAGTGCAGGTTTGCCATCAATCCGCCGGGCAAATAACCTTGCTTGGCGTACTCATAGGCCCCGGGCAATAACGGCAGCCGGCCGGTAAAGATTTTGGCGCTGACTCGACTGCCGGTTGCCATCTCATTTAAATGGCCTAAAAAACCGAACCCGGTAATATCCGTACAGGCGTGTACCGAGAATGCGGCGGCCGTTTCCGCGGCCAGCTTATTTAGGGTAGCCATGGACTCGACCATCGCTTGGATATGCTGGGCCGCAGCCTTTTCCTTTTTAACCGCTGTACTAATCACTCCGGTTCCGAGCGGCTTGGTCAGGATCAGCCTATCCCCCGGTACGGCGCCCACATTAGACCAGACTATGTCCGGATTGACGATCCCGGTCACCGCCAAGCCATACTTGGGCTCATTATCTTGCACAGTGTGGCCGCCTAACAGTAAGGCCCCCGCCTCCAAGACCTTCTCCGCCCCGCCGCGGAGGATTTCGCCCAGTATGGCCAGGTCTAAACTACACGGAAAACAGACAATATTTAAGGCGATCAACGGACGACCACCCATCGCCCAAATATCACTGAGCGCATTGGCAGCGGCAACCTGTCCATACCAGTAGGGATCATCCACAATTGGTGTAAAAAAATCGACCGTTTGCACTAGAGCTGTTTCTGCATTTAGCTTGTATACTGCAGCATCATCAACGGTATTGAACCCTACCAAGACATTCTCATCTACAGGCATCTGCGGCAAGTGACGCAGCACTTGATCCAGAGCCCCTGGACCAAATTTGGCTGCTCAACCTGCTTTTGATGAGAGCTGGGTCAGTTTGACTTTATCTGCGCTCATTGCCACAACCCCCTTACTGCGAGTTTCGCGCAAACGACCGTCCCGTTCCTGCTATACCAATTATACCAATAAAAAGGTAATAAAAAAGGGCTTCCATAGCGAAACCCTCAGATCCTGCTATCTTGGCGGGAGTATGTGGGAATCGAACCCACCACGGACAGGACCGCTGCCCGTCACAGGATTTGAAGTCCAGGGAGCCCACCAGGACTCATCTACCCCCACAACAGTTTTAGCTGTTCCATTATACCATGCTCGCCCAATCGTGACAAGCCGACATCCCGGGGGGGTACGCGTCAAGCTTTAGTAGGCGAGAGACCTCGCCACAATTGGTGTTCATAAAGCTGTGCTGAAGCCGCTGAGGTTCCGTAGAGCTATCACCCAGGGTTTCGTAGAGTACCCTAAGCTAGGCAT
>JAAYHC010000020.1 GCA_012735535.1 Bacillota bacterium | reverse complement strand
GTGGCGCTCATCGGCAACCTCATCTTTGGCCAGTTTAATCTGGGCTTTGCTAATCAGCCGATCGCCCATAGCGACGGTTTGTGGAACTTCCTCGGCATGGCCCTGGCCGGCTGGGGTGCGGTCCTGCTCGGCGGCTGTCCGTTGCGTCAGCTGATCTTGGCGGGTGAAGGCAACATCGATTCGGCGATCACCGTTTTCGGTCTGATAGCCGGTGCGGCCATCGCACACAACTTTGGCTTGGCTTCATCGGCTGCCGGTCCGACCGCTAACGGCAAAATCGCCGTGTTGATCGGTTTTGCCGTCCTAGCTGTGATTAGCGTACTGAGCCGCCCGGCGATTGTCGGCAAAAGTCGGGTCGAAAAAAGCGTAAGTGCATAATATTGATAGGGGGTTCGTGATCGATGTCGAAAATAGTAGATGCACGGGGTCTGTCCTGTCCGGAACCGGTGCTGTTAACCAAACAAGCGATGGACGAAATCGGTCAGGGAAGCTTTGAAGTCCTGGTTGACAACCAGACCGCTTGCTTCAACGTTTCCCGGGTTTGCAAGAATAACGGGTGGCATACCGAGATTGCTGTTGAAGGGACGGATTTCCGCATCGCTGTATCGAAGTAGGAGCGGTGTGTAGTTAATGACGGTTATTACCTTTCCATCTACGTACATGGCCTTGTCTGCGGAAAAGGTGGTTAAAAGTGCAGGTTTGGAGGGAAAATTAATACCCGTCCCGCGCAAGATTAGTACCAGTTGCGGGATGGCCCTGCGCTTAGCAGAGCACCAGCTGGACCAGGTCTTAGCGCTACTGGACGAAGCCGGTGTTGAAATAGAAGGAGTTTACGAGTTAGCAGACAAGGAAAGGTGAGAAAGTGTGAAAGTATATCTGGACAATAGTGCCACCTCTTGGCCGAAGCCAGAGGAGGTATATCGGGCGGTTGACCATTTCGCCCGTCATGTCGGCGCTAATGCCGGTCGATCTGCATATGAAGAAGCGATAGCCTCCGGCAGGGTACTGCTGGAGGCCCGCATTTTAATTGCCCAGCTCATTAAGGCGTCTGACCCGGCCGAGATCGTCTTAGCCTTCAACGCAACCGATGCGCTGAACATGGCGATCAAAGGCGTGCTGGAGCCGGGTGATCATGTCGTCACGACCAGCATGGAGCATAACGCGGTGATGCGACCGTTAAACGGGGTGGCGAGGCGGACCGGGGTGACCTTTACGATTGTCCAGGCCGAACCGACCGGTTTTCTCGACCCTGCCAAAATCGCCGCCGCGATCAAGCCCGAAACCAAGTTGGTCATCGTCAATCACATCTCAAACCTCATCGGGACCGAAGCGCCCTTGGCCGAAATTGGCAAGATCACCACGGATAAAGGGGTGCTGTTTCTGGTTGATGCGGCGCAGAGTGCCGGCAATACCCCGCTTGATGTTCAGAAAATGGGCATCGATCTCTTGGCTTTTACCGGACACAAGGCTTTGTTGGGCTTCCAAGGCACGGGTGGCCTTTATGTCCGACCAGGTGTGCGCTTGAAGCCGTGGCGGGAGGGTGGTACCGGCAGCGAGTCGGAGATGGACGTGCAACCGGAGATGATGCCGGATGCCTTAGAGGCCGGGACGGCGAACTGTCATGGCTGGGCCGGGGTTTGTGCCGGGGTCAAACACATTCTGGAGCTTGGGGTGGAAACGATTCAGGCGCAAGAATGGCGCCTGACCAAGCGGCTCCTCGAAGGGTTGGCGGAGATCCCCCGGGTCAAGCTGTACGGCCCGGACCCGAGCGTGCGGCGGGGTCCGATTGTCTCATTCAACATTGAAGGGATGGATGGCGGCCAAGTGGGCTATGAACTCGCCGAGACGTATGGGATCATGTCGCGGACCGGTCTGCATTGCACGCCGCATGCCCATAAAACGGTGGGCAGCTTTCCGGAGGGTTCGGTCCGGCTGAGCCTTAGTCACTTCAATACCGCTGAAGAGATCGATTATACGATCGAGTCGATTCGCAAGTTGGCGGCGGAATAAATCTACCTAGCTGTAAGCAATGCATGAGCGTCGGTTTTGAACCGGCGCTCTTTTTTGTGCACCGGATAACAAAAGGTAATGGCCGCTGCAGTGCGAAAATAAATGGGGAAAAAGATGTGGGCAGCCCCTCTTTGGCGGCTACTCGACAAAGACCTCGATGTGGATCTGATCGCGGCTCGGGCTTTGGGCCTCGACCTCAATTAGCTTGCCGGTGAGTTCGCCCGTCTCAAGCATGGCGATGAGGTCTTTGATCCCGGACGAAGTGAGGTCAAGGCCGCGCTCGCGCAGGGCCTTGCGCACTTCATAGGGGATGAAACCGGCGCTTAAAATGCCAAAGCGGGAAGCTGTTTTCACCGCGCTTAGCGGAATGGTGGTATCGATCCGGCCGGTGGTGCGGCTTGCTACTTTCACCCGGATCATCCGCTCACTTTCGCCGGTAGCTTGCTGCCTTTTGGCCGCGGCATAGAGCCGGTCTAAGCGCTCGAGGGCCTCGGAAACTGTGATGGTGCCGTCTTTGACTTGCTGGAGTATTTCTAATTTCGGATCGGATTCGCTCATGGCATAGGACTCCTTTCGGCCCGGTTGTACAGGCCTGAGTATATTCTATGGCGATTCGGCCAGGTTGAAACCAGGGGTTGTCTTAATTGTAGCACGGACGGAGGTAATCAAGATGGGTCGTTTTATTTTTGCCGCCTTTGCCGGTTTGGTCCGCCGGCTGCCGCGCAAAGCCGCACTACGTCTGGGAGCGGCGATCGGCAGCTTTTTATACAGTATTGCCGAACTGACCAAATATCGAGGCGCGATCCGGATGGCGGAGTTTCCTGCGCTGTACAAGAAAGGCCTACTTGCTGTCGACGGCCTGGAGCATTTGGCCAAAGCCAAAGAAGAGGGCAAAGGAGTCATCGTGCTCAGCGCCCATATGGGCAATTATGAGCTATTGCTGGCTTTTATGGGGTATTTAGGCTATCCGATGCATATCATTGGCGTCAAGCAATCAACCGACTGGTTCAACGAGTTCATCGTCGGTGCGCGCGAACTTTTTGGGTGCAAAATGCTCTACCATAAGGAGGTTACTTCTGCCCAGGTCGGGGAGATCTTGGCCCGGAACGAGATCGTCTGTCTCGTGGCCGACCACCATAACTATGGCGGCAAGGCCCGCAATATCGTCAACTTTTTCGGTAAGCCGGTTTCGGTGCCGGCCGGTCCCATTGCTTTTAGCACTCGCTTTGGAGCCCAGCTGGTTCCGGCCTATACGATTCGTGAGCCGGGTGGGCGGCACCGGATCATCATTGAGCCGCCGCTTCAACTCATCGAGACCGGTGATGCGGCTGCCGATTTCCAGGCCAACTGCGAACTGTATTATCAGGTCTATGAGCGATGGATCACCCAACATCCCGACCAGTGGATGTGGTCCCATGAACGTTGGGCGTGGTTGGACGAAAATTTGCAGCCTAAATTTGCTTAATGAGGCAGGAGTTTGCTGTCGTCCTCAGAAATCAAGTATAGGACAAGTTAATAGTTTACCGTGATAGGTGCCCATTTGGGTTAAAAGGGAATCGGGTGCAAATCCCGAGCGGTTCCCGCCACTGTAACGGCTTGATTTGGCTTGCAGTCACTGGGGGTTAATCCCTGGGAAGGCTGTAAGCGTTTTCTGCCGGAGCCAGGAAACCTGCCTATACGCGGCGTTTCGCTACTTTCGGTGAAAAAGGAGGCGACGGATATGGCTGTCTTTGTTTGGATTGACCCTTAGCTTGTCGCTAGGGGTTTATTGTTTTTCAGATCAATTCAAAATTGTGGGGAAAGAGGATGAATTAATGCAAAGTAACTACAGTAAAATATGGCTAATTGTTTTGCTTTTGTTATCGCTGAGTGCTTCCGTGCTCGCGGCCGAACCGGACCCGATTGTGATAGTCGTCACCGGCACCCTGCTGCCGAGTGAAATCAGTGCGACCTCCGCATTGGTCGAGGTGATCGAGGTTGAACCGGACGAGGAGATCGAAACCGTCTGGGAGTTGCTTGATGAGATTCCGGGGGTGCAGCTCAATCAAAGTAGACCCTTTCCTGGCGGAGTAAGTACGGTTTCGATTTGGGGAAGTCATTCAGCGCATGTTTTGGTGTTGGTTGACGGAGTGGCGCTTAATAGCAGCCAGAGCGGGACTTACGATCTGAGTTTAATTCCACTGGAAGCGGTAGAGCGGATTGAAATTCAGAAAGGAAGCAGCTCATCACTCTATGGGACATCTGCTATCGGTGGGGTAATTAATATCATTACCAAGAAAGGCTACGATTCCAGAAGTAGCGTTAAGCTGAAAATTGGTAGTTGGGGTCAACGAGAAGTGATTCTGACCAGCCAAGGCGAATTGGCTTCAGACATGTATTATGCACTGAATTTGGGCTACCGCTCCGGGGATGGGTACCAGGAACATTCGGCATATACTTCGGGGGATCTTTATTCCTCTTGGACCAGAGACCTTGATCCGTATTCCAGTATTGCTCTAAGTGTACTGGCTATTGATAACGAGTGCCAGACTCCAGCGGTTGGTGGGTATTCGGAAGGTGTTCAGAAGAATAACAGGCTTCGTCTTCAGAGTAGATATATGCGAGAGGATGATGATGGGAGCTATTTAGAAGCAGCTTTGTGGCGGGATGCTGAGGAAATTGATTACCAGGGTGACTTTAGTAGCAAAGACCGGACCAATACGATCGGATATAACCTGATCCGCTCCTGGGTTATGAATCATGCAACGCTGAGTGTAGCCACTGACGGAAGGTTCGATGAGGTCAATAGTACATATTTGGACTCGGTTAAACGGCTCTCAAATTATGGTCTGACTGCAGAAGTCATGGCACCTATAGGTGTGGGTTGGGAAGCACTGGCTGTTGGTAGGGTTGATTACCACTCACAATTCGGGGCTCATTTTTCGCCCCGGGTTGGCTTGGTCAAAAGCGCATTTGGAGGCCTGGTTAAACTCAACGTTGGCTCCGCTTTCAAAGCGCCCACAGCTAATGATCTGTATGTGAGCTACGTGGGAAACCCCGATTTGAAACCGGAGCGGGGCTGGAGTGCTGAGGCCCAATATCTGAGCGAGTCACGGGCAGGTAGCCAATGGGGAATAAGTGGATTCTATCGCAAGGTCGATGATTTAATTGCCTGGGTTCCGGTCGATCCAAATGATTTAGGGGGGCTTTGGCAACCGAAAAACTTTGCCGAAGTAGAGGTGGTTGGCGCAGAAGTATCGGTATCACAGCGGATCCGCTCTGATCTGACGGCTCAGGCGTATGCCACCATACTATCTGCAACAGGTTATGACGAGGAAGAATTTACTCCGGCTCCGCTTGAATATGGGTTAACACTGTTGTACCAACCTTCTCCTAAGCTAACCGGAACGCTGAAACTCGCTGGAGCAGGAAAGAGGTATAATGGGTTAGCAGCTTATACTACAGTTGATCTTGGAGTACATTATCAGTTTAGGCCAGATGTTCGTGTCCATGCGAGCTTAACCAATCTCTTTGATGAGGAGTATCAGCTTGTTGCAAGCTATCCAATGCCGGGACGACAATTTAAAGCAGGAATCACCTGCGCATTCTAGACCGGCCTGGATTTGGTTGGCACTATCGTTCGGCCTACATTTGGCGCTCTTGATAGTGCCGGTGTCCGTGCCGCAGCCGATAGAACCGCTGAACATGATGGTGGTTCAGCTATATGAGGTGGCTCCAATTCTACCGGAGCCACCTCCGGTTGAGCTTACCCTACCAGAGCCGATCCAGGAGAGCAAACCGGCAGCAACGCCTGCGCCATTAGAGCGGAAACCGCCGCTGGATCCAGAGCCTACTATTAGCGAGCCGGACACTATTGACGAGCCCGTTACACCCGACCCACCTGTTAATCAGGTGAATGTCACTGAACCACCTACTCCTCCCGCGGTCGAGCCCGAGGTTGAGCCACCTCCCGAGCAGCCGGTTGGGGTAGAGGAGTCAGTGACTACTACCATTGAACAGCTTGTAGAAGATTCGGAGCCTGAACGGATTAGCGAATCAGTCTCACCTCCCGTGTTAACAGAGGCGGAGATCCTTCCAGAACCACCAGAGGAGATCATTCAGGAAGAAATTGAGCTGCCAAGCTCGTTTTCGGTTGAGCCGGCTGAGGTTATTGCTGATGAGCGGGAACTACCGGCACAGCCTGACCAATTTCACCTCCCGGTGCCGGTCACAGAACCGGTGATGGTAAAAGAACAAATGGTGATCGACATGCCCATGGAGCAACCCACACCCCCTGTTGGATCGCCGAACGCTGCAACGGCTGACCCCAACCCTCCCAGCGGCTTAACAGCGGTGGCCGAGGACGAAGCCGAGATTGAACCCGCAGGTGAAGAAGTACTACAGAGCATACCCCTACCTCCGCAAGTGTTAACCCAAACTGAGCCGGTCTACCCACTCCGCGCTCGTAGACGGGGTTGGAGCGGGGAGGTCACCTTGACAGTGCAGGTCTTGGCCACCGGGCTGGTGGGGCAGGTCCAGGTGGAGCGGACGAGCGGGTATACCATCTTAGATGAAGCCGCAGTCGAAGCTGTACGCAGCTGGTTGTTTGCCCCGGCTATGCGCGGCTCCGAACCGATTGACGGGGAGATACCGGTTATTGTCAGGTTTACCTTGGAATAATTACGGAGGAGGTGTATAATAATAACACGGTCTAACTGAAACTCATTTTCAGTTAGAATAAAATGCAAACGGAGACGAGCGGTATGACGTTGAGCAAACGTTTCTTGTTGATTCTGGCTGCTAGTTGCTTGGTGCTATCGCCGTCATTCTCACTCCCTGTTTCCGCCGCAACCGACAACACCATTTCTGTGGTGACCACGCTGGCTTTATTAGCCGACCTGACCCAAGAAATTGGGGGCCCTTATGTTACCGTAACTTCGCTGGTGCCCGGCTTAGGCAATCCGCACAGCTTTGAACCAACGATCAGACACCTCAGACTGTTGCAAGATGCCGACCTCTTTATTCGAGTCGGACTCGACCTCGAGCCTTGGAGCGACCAGTTATTGAAAAGCGCCGACCGAGGCCAATTGCTGGTGCTCACGCTCGGGCAGGCACCCGATCATGACCCGCACATCTGGCTGGATGAGCCCCATTTACAGGCAATGATCGACCAACTGACCAATACGCTCTGCGAGCTGATGCCGGCTCGGGCCGCATATTTTGTTGGCCAAGCCCAGGCTTTTCTGGCCCAAGCTGCGGAGATCTTCGCCCACTACCGCAGGCTGCTGCCGCAGCAGCCGGTTAGCGTGGTGACGGCCGTACCCACCTACAGTTACCTCTTGGCCGACCTCGGTCTGCGGGAGATCGGGCCACTGGAGGAGGGCCATGGTGATCAACCCTCGGCCAGGAGAGTTGCCCAACTGGTCAGTGCGGCCAAGGCGGGCCGGGCGGTGGCTGTGATCTCCGAGCAAGGTTTTGACCATGGCTTTGGGGCGGTGCTAGCCCAAGAAGCCGGTCTGCCGCTGGTGTACTTGACTCCGACGCCGGCTCCCAATGAGGAGTATCTCTCATTTATCCGACGCAATCTTGAGGCGTTAACCGCTGCAGTCACGGGAGTACCGATAAAATGATTAGCTTTGACAGGGTTTGGGCCGGTTATGGACGCCAAGTGGTGCTTTCAGATGTCAGTTTCGCAGTGGCGCCGGGTGAATTTGTCGTACTTGTCGGCCCGAATGGTTCCGGAAAAAGCACTGTACTCAAAACGATTCTCGGCCTCATCCGGCCGACCCGCGGGGATGTCCAGGTGCTTGGTTATGCCAACCGCGAGGTTCCGAAAGCCAGGCACCAGATCGGCTATTTACCCCAGATCAGCCAAGTTGATCCGAAGTTCCCGGCGACGACGTTCGATGTGGTCTTGATGGGCTGTTATGGTCAGCTCGGTCTAGTCAGACGCCCGGGATCGGCCGAGCGGCAGCAGGCCGTGCAGAGCCTGGAGGAGGTAGGCTTGAGCGCGTATCTTTCCACGCCGTTTGGTTTTCTTAGCGGCGGGCAGCGGCAAAGAGCTCTCTTGGCCAGGGCTTTAATGGGTGCGCCCAAGCTGCTTCTACTAGATGAGCCGACCACCGCCTTGGATGTTTCCGCTCAGCATGATTTGATCGAGTTGATTTATAAGCTTTGCCGGGAGCGCGGCTTGACCGTAGTAATGGTCACGCATGACGTGAACCTGGTCGTCGGCAAAGCCGATAAGATTGGCTATATCAAAGGCACGATGTTGGCTTACGATACACCGAATAAAGTATTAGATCCCGAATTTCTCTCCCGGGTGTATGGTGCCGAGATCCTGGTGGTCGAGCATGAGGGACACAAGAGAGTGATCGTAGGTGATTACCATGCTTGAGCTGTGGCAGTATGCTTTTTTCCAACGTGCCTTGCTCTCGGCAGTGGTTCTCGGATTCACCTGCTCGGTGATGGGGGTTTTCATCGTCTTGCAAGGCCTCTCCTTTGTGAGCGCGGGGATCGCCCATGGCGCCTTTGCCGGAGTCGCTTTGGCTTTGCTATTGGGCTTTAATCCGCTGCTCGGGGCGGCCGGTACTGCGCTGGTGATGGCTCTGCTGATCGGCCAGACCAACCGGCGGGGCAAGCTCAATCTGGACGCCTCCATCGGGATCGTTTTTTCGGCGGCCCTCGCCTTGGCCGTGCTGTTTATCGGACTAATGCCAGGTTATACCGCCGATTTGATGGGTTATCTCTTCGGCAACCTTCTCGCGGTTACCACTACCGACCTCTGGGTGAGCATCGTGGTTGGGGCAGTAGTAATCGCGACAATCACCCTGTTTTACAAAGAATTTCAGTTCACCGCCTTCGACCCGGTGATGGCCGAGGCCGCCGGACTGCCGGTGAAGGCGCTCTTTGATGGGTTGCTCGTCTTGGTCTCGCTCGCCATTGTCATTTCGCTTAAAGCGGCCGGGGAGCTTTTGGTAATCGCTTTCATCGTCATCCCCGCTTCCACGGCCTGGCAGTGGAGCAATTCTCTGACGCAGATGCTTTTCTTGTCGGCCGGGTTTGGCGTAGCCGCAGCCGTGCTTGGCTTATTCGCTTCGTATTACTTTGACATCCCCACCGGAGCCAGCATAGTGTTGATATTAATCCTCTTCTTTGCGGTCAGTTCGATCCTGGCCCCGCAGCGACGAGCAGTCCGGCGAACAAAGGGTCTGGCAGCCAAAGAGGTGTAGGTATGGATCAGCGTGTTCTTCAGGCTACCGCGGTACTCAGACGCCATGGATACAAACTGACCAAGCCGCGCCGGTTGTTATTGGAATGGTTTTATCGGCGCGGGGAGCATGCTAGTGCGCAGGAAGTTTTTGATTCGTTGTGCCGGCAAGGGCAGGAAATCGGACTAACCTCGGTCTACCGGAATTTAGAAGTCCTGGTTAAGGTCGGACTCGTTCGCCAGATCTGCTTTCACGACGGCTGCCATCGCTATGAACCGGTGGCACCGGGCGAGCACCACCATCATCTGATTTGTTCGGATTGCGGCCAGATTATCAAATTTCACGGCTGTACCTTTGATCGCGAGTTAGCAGAGCGGTTGGAACAAGAGACCGGTTTTATGGTAAACTGTCATCAGTTGCAAGTCTTCGGGACTTGCAAGTTCTGCCAGCAGGAATCCGCTACGAAGAGGCGAACTGTCTAAGGTATTTTCCACACGGAAGGCTGATTATTTCATGAACAACTCGCGCCGACAAGATTTTACCCAAGGCAATATACCGCGTCACCTCTTGATCTTTGCCACCCCCATGCTTTTGGGCAATCTCTTCCAAGCTCTGTATAATACGGTCGACACCATCTGGGTCGGTCGTTTTTTGGGTCCGGAGGCATTGGCGGCAGTTTCGGTCGGTTTCCCGGTGATCTTTGTTCTGGTAGCCCTGGTCATGGGTATCGGCATGGGCGCGACGGTCTTGGTCGCCCAGTACACGGGAGCCAAAGATTTTGAGAAAGTACGTAAGGTGGTCTTGAACTCGGTCTCCCTGTTGACCGTGACCGGCGTGATCATTTCATTTATCGGCTATTTCTTTAGCGAGGCCATGCTCCGCCTGATTAACACTCCAGAAGTGGTGATGCCGGACGCTACCATTTACCTGAAAGTCTTTTCGACCGGCATTTCGTTGATGTTTATCTATAATGTGATGGGTGCGATCTTACGCGGACTCGGCGATTCGCGCAGCCCGTTATATTTCCTCATCGTGGCAACGGTCCTCAATATTATTCTGGACCCGATCTTTATTTTCGGCTTTGGACCGATTCCGCGCATGGGTGTAGCCGGAGCGGCGTTGGCTACGGTCATCGCCCAAGGGGTTTCGGCGGTCATGGCGGCCCGCCATGTCTACAAGGTCAACGGTTTGCTCAGCAAGAACCTAGCTGATTACAAGTTAGAGCGCGATCTGACCAGACTGACCTTGAAAATCGGGTTGCCGGCCGGACTGCAACAAACGGTCGTTTCCATCGGCGCTTTGGTGATGACCGGTATCGTCAACGGTTTCGGCGAGTTGGTCGTGGCGGGCTACGGGGTCGGCGTGCGGTTGGATCAGTTTTTCTTCATGCCGGCGCAATCCGTGGCCATGGCGGTTTCGGCGGTGGTCGGGCAGAACCTGGGCGCCGGACTGGAAAAGCGAGCGAAAGAATCGCTGCGCTGGGCGATCATTTTAAGCGGCTCGATCTCTTTAGCTGTCGCCATCTTAATGCAGTTCTGGGCCTGGCCGATTTCCAGCATTTTTAGCACCGACCCGCGGGTGTTGACCCATGCCACCCAGTACCTCAAAGCCATTTCCCTCAGCTATGTGCTACTGGCGACGATGTTCTCGATTACCGGTTTTCTGCGGGGGGCCGGGGATACGCTGCCGCCAATGCTGATCACCTTAATCGCGCTCTGGTTTATCCGCATCCCGCTGGCCAATTACCTCTCCCGGATCTGGGGCAGTCAGGGGATCTGGGCCGGCATTGCCTTCAGCCCGGTCATCGGCTTTGCCCTGTCCACTCTCTATTACTTCAAAGGCAACTGGCGCGCCGCCGTCGTCACCCAACCCCAGCCGAGACACGCGGACTTACAGGAAAAAGAGGCGTAGGGCTCCGGACACGAGAGCCCCCTTTTATTTTCAGCCATTCTGCCGCCCCTCCGGATTATCGGCTTGCCTGCTCAGACTGAGGCCTTGAAACCGCGCGTTAACAACCTGCCAGTCGATGTTGTTGATGAAAGCATCGATGTAGGCTCGTTTGGCGGTGCCAAAATCAATGTAGTAGGCATGTTCATAAACGTCCAGCACCAACAGGGGTATCCAGTTTGAAATGACGCCCACGTTGTGAGCATCGAGCAAAAAGTTATGTAGCCCGTTGTCTCTAGGGTCATAGGCCAGCACCGTCCAGCCGCGGGCGGCCATCCCGGTGTTGATAAAATCTTGCAGCCATTTGTCGTAGGAGCCGAAATTATCCTCTAGCTCTGCTATAAGAGCGGGATCCGGCTCGCCACCCTGGCGATTGAGGTTGTAAAAGTACATTTCGTGCAGTTTGACGCCGTCTAAGTTGTAGGTTTCTTCGACTTTGAGTCCTCGGAAGACCAAGGGATTGTCTACGCCGCCCTTGAGCATGGCGCGAATCTCGTTAATACGGTTCACGTAGCCGAGATAGAGATCAGCATAGTGAGGCTTAATCTGTTTTGGGGTAATTCCTTGCAGGTTAAGTGCCTTCGGGGGCAAGGGCAGGGCTTCGATCTTGTGCATATATCGCCACCTCCTGCCCTATTGTATGGTGGTCAGTCACCAACGGTGGCAAGAAAGTCGTTGATTTGCCGCAGGAAATTTCTGATGTCGTCTAAACCGGTGGTGCTGGAAAACGTTACCCGCAGGGGAATGCTTTGGATTGTAAAAAATGATCAATAAAGGGCATTTCGACCAAACTATTAAAAGGAGTGGTGGAAATGGTTGGGAACAAAGCAAAACCCTCGGTTGTATTAGTTATACTCACTATTCTCTTTGCATTGGCTTTGCCATCAGAGGCAGGAGAAATCGCCTGGCGGGGCAAGGTGCAAACCGATTATCTGGGCTTCAGGCTCGCAGGCGCCCC
The DNA here is from genome assembly GCA_012735535.1 of Bacillota bacterium. GTDB lineage: Bacteria > Bacillota > UBA5301 > UBA5301 > UBA5301 > JAAYHC01. The sequence continues at coordinate 5,680 of JAAYHC010000020.1, read as the reverse complement.
CTTTACTGAGCAGGTGCTCGGCATCTATCAAGCGGTTGCAGAGGATGCGGTCTCGGTTGCGCTTTCCGTCCAATACCATCGGGAGAAAAACAGTCGGTACGCGCTTGCGCTGGTGAATGTACCGCGGGAGGAGAGTCTGCTGCTGATACCGTCATATACCGCCCAGCCGGCGGAGGGTCTGGAGTTAAGGGTCTACGGGCTCAAAGAATTTGCGGCCACCGAGGCAACGGCGTTTGGTGCCGGTTTGAGCTATAAGTTTTAGATCAGCGCGACCACACAACTCTGAGAGAACACTACCGATGCCGGTGTTCCGGCAGGAAACCGTTCGCCTGTGTGGTACTTGTATGGCGGGGGAGGGACAGGGATGTCAATCTACTGGTTAAACTATATTCTTACCGCCTGCGGGATCGCGCTAACACTGTCCGGATTAGTCCTTACCACCTATAGTTGGTACAACCTGCACCGAGCCGACCGGCTTATCGAGGAAAAAGTCCAATCCCATCTGGCTGAAATTGAAGAGCGTTTGGACAAGAGGTTTAGCCGGATCGCCGAGGCGATTGAGGCCTTCTTTGAGGCAAATAGTCTTTTCCCGGAGCGTTTTGAGACCTATCTTAACTTGGCCCGGGTTTATGCCCAAATTGATAAAGTCGAGCTGGCTCTCAAGTATCTGCGCGACGGCCTGGAGCGTAATCCGCAGGCGGTTACGGAAATCGAGCAGGATCCAGCTTTTGCTGCGCTGCGTCAAAAAGATCCTGAACAATTCCAAGCCATCATCGCCCGCTTTGTAGAACAATAAATAGTGATTGGCACACTATCTCCGCAGATGACTAAATTATTTAACGAAGGGAAAAACCTAAACTGTCGCGAAGTTCGATTTAACTGGGCTTGGCAATGTTTACCAATTGAGTCATAAAGGAGATTGTTATGTCGATTAACCTTCACGATGCAGAGCGGCTTTTTGCCGAAACGATGGCTAAGCACTTGGCCGAGTTGGCTCACTACGGGGAGGCCGACATAGTAATCGGCATACCATTCTACAATGAAGAGGACGAGCTGGTTAAGGGAATTGCCGCCTTGCAGCAAGGCTTAAAGGCCTATTGCCCGGGGTGCCGCACCTTGATCGTTTGCGTTGGCACCCACGTTGGGGAGCAAACTTTGGCCAGATTGGCGGAGTCTAAGGTCCTTTCGGGCGAACCGCAGACCTACGCCTTTTTGCTGGACCATCCTGATCTGGTGGGCAAGGGCTGGGGGGTCAAAGCTCTGCTCAAAATAGCCTCCGCCTTACATGGCGACCTAGCGATCTTCGAAGCCGACTTTGTGACCTCGCTGCAAGATCTGGCCAGCGAAGAGTGGCTGCGCCTGCTGCTCGATCCGATTCGCAAATCCGGTTATGAGCTCACCCTCGGTTGCTTTGAGCGCCATCCCTTCCGGGACAGCTTGGCGCTTAACCTCGTCAGCCCGCTGATCGCGGCCACTTACGGGTTCCACATCTCCGATCCGCTTGGCGATGAGATGGCTCTCTCTAACAACCTGGTGAACAAGTTGGTTGCGAAAGGCACCACCTGGTTCGAGGATGTCTACCACTATGGGATCGGGGTCTGGATTGTGACCACCGCCTTGGCTAACGGCATGGCGATCTGTGAGTCCAGTCTTGGGGCCAAGCAGACCAGGCGTTTTAATGGTAAGCAAGAGGTGGTCGCACACCAGATTATCCGCACCCTCTTCCGGCAAATTGCCGAGCACTACAAGTTGTGGAGCAAACAAGGTGAGGTGCTCAGATATCCCGCGACCGTGGGGGTTCCCTGTTGTTCGTGGGCGATGGCCGAGAAACCCGATTTTGCCGCGGCCTTTGCGAAGTTCCGCGACGGTTTTAACGCCTCAACCGCCAATATGCTGAAAAAAATATTGCCGGAGGAGGCTTACGCCAAACTGAATTTCCTGGTCGAAGCCCCGCGGGAGCAATATGCTTTCCCGGATGAACTCTGGGCGGAGGTGCTGTTCCACCTGCTGCTGGCCGTGACGTTCCGTTCGGAATATACCCGCGATGACTTGGTGAACGCGGTCATCGCGATGTTGCATGGCCGCCGCGCCCATACCGCCCTCAACTTGGATGCGATCCAATCCCGACTCCATGTGGATCTAGCAGAAAACCGCAATCTGCTGGCCTTGTTGGTCAGTCAGGAGACCACCCAGCAGATCCGCTATTTCCACGGAGAGCGCCACCGATTGATCGCCCAGTGGGAGCATTTGGCCGAAACGAGCCGGCCGGTCTTACCCAAGGTGGCGTTTTGGGAGTTCATCCCGGGGGTACCGATGACCTTGCCTCAGGAAGTGACCTCATCAACCGGTCGGACCGTCAGTTTAATTCCGATTTATGAACATCTGCTGCGCGATTATCGCCAGCGCTTTGCGGCCTTTTGCACCGAGCGTCTGGGGTTGCCCGAGGATGCCCCCTCATCCCGCATTGTGGCCGAGGTTACCGATTTTATGTACTCCCTCGAATGGCGGACCAAAGAACACCTATTGCCCGGCAACTTCACCACACTCGAAGGCTGTGAGCGTAATGTCCGCATCCTCTTTGACTTGGCCGAACCAATTACGGTCTTGGCGCTAACGGATGCGGCGATAATTCGGGCGTTGACGGAGAATCCGCCGGTGCACGTGCTGACCAAGTACGAGTGCAAAACCGTCAGACAATTGCTCGCCAAACTTGCGCCGCGTGAAGCCTTTGCGCTAGCAACCTGTGTCGAAGAACAGGATTACTTACAAACCATCTTGTCCTGGGTCAGGAAAAATACCACCATCGATGATTTCACCGAACGCCGCTTGGAGCCGTTGGTGGTACCGAACACCCTTTTCTACGGGCCGAGTGAGATGCGGGATACCACCCGGCTCAGCCGACTGGCCGGGATGCTTGTCCTAACCAATCTGGCCAAACATTCGGGCGGCGAGTACCGTACCCTGCGTTATCTGACTGCGATCTCGAAGAGCATGACCGAGGCGGAGGTCTTCACCCAGATCTGGCGGCAGTTTGCGGCCGGGCGCAAGCGGGACTTTGTCGGCAAAGTTGTCAATAGCTTGACCGGACATTGGGGCAATGCCCTCTTTGCTGCGCACAACATTTTTGAGGCCAAGATTCACCAGCTCTACACCGCCCGGCTGCGCGAGGCGGTTATCGGTTTGCGCGAGAAATCAAGCGATCCCGAGTACCGACGTTTCTGTGAGGACCTGGTGCTGGCTTTAGAAATCTATCCGCTGGCTGTTACCTTAGGCGATGGCCAGTTTATTCCGCTTTCGATCTGGACCTGGTCCAGTTACAGTTATCGCGGCGGCAAAGGCGTGCCCGGTCCGCTCTCGTTGCATGTTGAGCGAGACTGGTTTTCCCGCGAAATCCTGGTCCGCGCCAATGCGGCTTTGGAGGAGCCCACCTCCATCGATGAGGTCATCATTGACCTGATGGCCAGAGGCAATGAGTCGGCGGACTTGGCCGAGTTCTTGTGGCCGGTCCAGCATGATCCCAAAGAGCTCTTTGAAGAGACTTATGTCCAGCAGGTGGCCTATCCGGAGGCCGGGCAACTCGTTCGCTTTGAGGGCAATCCGATTTTGAGCCCGATTAAAGAGCACGACTGGGAGTCAACCTATGTGCTCAATAACGCCGCTTTTCGGCTCGACGGCAAGATCTACTTGTTGTACCGGGCTTTTGGCAAAGACTCGATCTCCCGGATCGGCATGGCGGTTACGCGCGACGGTTTTCATATCGATGAACGGCTCCCGGAGCCGATCTTCTGGCCGGAGCTGCCGGAGGAGTCTGCCGGCTGCGAAGATCCGCGGGTTGTTCAAATCGGTGACCGGCTGTACATGACCTATACCGCGTATGACCTGGTCGTGCCGCAGATCGCCATCGCTTCGATCAGCGTCGAGGATTTCCTCGCCCGACGCTGGGATAAATGGCACCGGCACGGGATGACGTTCCCGAACTTCCCCAATAAGGACGCGATCATCTTCCCGGAAAAGATCAACGGCAAGTACGCGATGTATCACCGGGTCGCGCCGAGCATCTGGCTTTCTTACGCTGATGAAATCGTGTGCCCGTGGCCGAAGGGGCCGCACAAGATTGTGATGGGGCCGCGCTATGGAATGCTCTGGGATGCGATCAAGATCGGGGCCGGCGCCCAGCCGCTGAAAACGCGCCACGGGTGGCTGCTCATCTATCACGGGGTCGACTATGCAATCAGGTACAGCCTCGGTGTGATGCTGGTCGCGCTCGATGATCCGGGTAACCTGCTTTATCGCTCGCCGAACACGATCCTGACTCCGGAGGAGGAGTATGAAAAGGGTGTGCGCGGGCAAGTCTGGGTGCCGAATGTCGTCTTCACTTGCGGGGCGGTGCCGGCGCGGGACACCGACCTCTTGGAAGATGACGATGAGATCCTGGTTTACTATGGCGCGGCAGATACCTTCGTGGCGGTTGCCAAGGCCAAAGTTAGTGATTTGATTCCGGAAGAAATCAGAAAAAGTAAATAATTTAAAAAGAAAATCCTCCAAAAAAGGGAAAAGCCGTTATTTGGATAATGTAAAATTATCCAGTTCTTTACAGGGAGGGTTTTTGTTGAAAAAAACATGGTCTTTATTAGTAGTAATGTCGTTAGTGTTGGGTTGCAGCGGATCAGTTCTTGCCTGTTACGGTGCGGCAGCTCTCGGAATGGGCGGAGCATACACGGCGGTTGCCGATGGAGTTTTGGCGATCTACTGGAATCAGGCCGGGCTCGCCTTTACTGAGGCTGATTATGAGTTCAGCGCCACTTATTCGTCACCGCAAAACCGGATCAATTACAACAGTTTTACCGGCGGGATGAGCCGGGTGAACGACCAACTGACCATCGGATACGGGGTCACGACTTTAGGCTATGGGCTTCAAGATTGGTATACACTAGCCTTCGGCTATAAAATTGATGAGAGTCTTGCTATTGGCGGAGCTTACCGCCAGGTTAATTCGTCACTTGTTTTGGTCGATGTTGACACGGGTGCTATGGGCTTTGTGGATAAACAGACTACAGGCCTAGATTTATCCGCCCAGTATCGCGTGGATAACTTGCGTTTCGGCTTTTTGTTCCAGGACGTGAACGGAGAAAGTGATGATAACCCTTACATAAAAAACTTCCGACCCTCGGTTGCTTATGTCACCGATAAATTTACCGTAGCCTTCGATATTTATGCTGCGAACAATAAAAATTATCGGGATTACCTGTTGGGCGGAGAGTATTACGTCGATGAGAACTGGACGGTTCGTGGCGGGATCTATAAAGACACAACGATGTTTGGCTGCGGATACAAGTGTGCCGGATACTTTGCTGATGTTGTCTTTATTCCGGACTGGGATGTCACTCAGTTGACGATCGGTGTTCGTTTCTAGTTAAACACTTGCCACAAACAGCGACGGCGATGGCTGGTCGCTGCTTTTTTACCAAATCTATTGCCATTTATTGGAATCTATAGCATGAAGTATCCTTGGCAAACATACAATTAGCCAAGATAGGGGGGAGGACTTGTAAATGGTTTATTTTCCCATATAATTCTGTTATAATATAAGTATCGCTGGAGATCAAAGGTCCAGCTAATACATTTCTCACTACCCCTTTGCTTAAATCTTAGTAATTAATCCTTCTTGTTATCCTGGTTT
>JAAYHC010000019.1 GCA_012735535.1 Bacillota bacterium | reverse complement strand
CAACAGGTTAACCTCAAGAAAGCTGGCTTTGGCTGATCTTAGTATGTAAGAACAAATACGTGACAGCGACCAAGACCAAGGAAGCCCAGCCTGGTAAGTATGGCACAAGCAAGAACAAATTATAGCAGGCGTGAAGTAATACCGCGAGCACAAAACCTTGCAAAATCAGTATTCGTTCACGTTCGGGAGTAAACTTAGCTAAGCCAAGATAATAACCAAGAACCCCAGAAAAAGAAGCATGGGCCAAACAGGAGACCAGCGCGCGTAAAGGAGCGATGATAATGCCCAAGCTCAGAGTGTAAAAAAGGTTTTCCAGAGCAGCAAAACCGAGACCGACCCCAATTGAATAGATAATCCCATCCACCGGTTCATCAAATTCCGGATGGTTATAAGCCACTCGTCTGACCGCCAGATACTTTACTCCTTCCTCAGGTATACTGATAAACAGGATGCTGACAATGGCGAGGCTCCACAATGAGCCGGAGTTGAGAATCAGCGAGCGGAAAGGCATTTCGAGCAGGGCGGCCGGGAACACCACAATCATTCCGGCAACAAAGGTGGCCAAGACCAAATGCCTGGGTTCAGGCGCTAGACGGTCTTGGCGGTAAAAAAACCATAACCAAGCCAGACCGGGGCCTACGGAGACAACGAGCAGGATCAGATAGGACATTGATTCCTCCTAAGTGTAATCTTGGTCTAGGGTCGGCAGCAGGGCATCTATTCAAGCACGGCGACTTTTGAAGTAATAATCGATACCCGCCAGCACAGAGATGAAAAAGCCGGTCGCTACCAAATAGACGCCAAACGAAAACTTAAGTATGGTCGAAATGATGCCTAAGTACAGAACAACTGTGGCGCCTTTGCCAATCCAGGATGCACTCAAAAGCTCTTGGTGATCCAGGTAATACTTGGCCCCCCCAATTACCTGAACCAGTTCTTTTAAAAACAAGCCTAATCCCAACCATTCAGGCAGTTCACGGGTGACCATCAGCGCAACCATCGCGGAAATGACCATCAGCTTATCCGCTACCGGATCCAGGATCTTGCCTAAGGTTGACACCTCGTTCCTACTCCTGGCCAAATAGCCATCGAGCATATCACTAGCTCCAGCAAGTAACAATACTGCCACACTCCAAGGTCTGCCGCCAGGATAGGCGAAAAAATGCAGGAAGAGAGGGATCATAAAGATCCGAGCTATCGAGATATAGCTTGCTAAAGTCATGCTGTATCCTCCTAACGGCTAATATTCTTCTTGCCACAAGCGAAATTCTCCTTTTATCCGCAGGCTTTGGCACGCACAAACGCGAAAAATATGGCGATGAGTATGCAGACGAAAGATCAACTTCGCGAAACAATGAAAAAGCTGCGCGCCGCCTTATCCGCTACTGAACGGGATAAGCTCAGCACTGCAGCCTGTCATAACCTGGCCGAACTGCTCGACAAACTCGGCCAACCCAAAAGAGCTATCCTTGGTTATCTGGCCTTACCGGGAGAGCTAAATATCGATCAGCTGCTCTATAGCTGGAAAGGAACCAATTATACCGTTGGCATACCAGTGGTCTCCGGATCCGAATTGATACCGTGTCTGTTGCCGGCGCCGGATGAAATGCGACGTGGTCGCTTCAATTTACGGGAACCACTACCGGAAAAAGTCGTTGCTCTGCCCTTGGCGGAGATCGGCTGCATCATTATGCCGGGTCTGGCCTTTGATCGGCGCGGGTATCGGCTGGGCTATGGAAAAGGATACTACGACCGCTTTCTCAGCCGTTTTACCATTCAACCGCTTCTCGTTGGCATGGCCTTTGATTTTCAACTCTGTGACCACATCCCCGCGGATGCTCACGATATACCGGTAGATTATCTGGTCACCCCGTCGGGCAGCTTCCAAACCAGCAAGTTAAATGCCAAATAGTTGATTGATGGCGGTCAAATCACAAAACTGCTCCAAATGTTTCCGCGCTTCGTCAATTGCTTTGGTATCGGTAGCTTGGAATTTGCGGCTGACAAAATGCAGTTTTTCGACCGCATCAAAAGTATTGTCCGGCACAAGCAAAACAGGTACATTGCGCTCCGCCGCCCTGGTTAGCACCCGTTTATCCGGATAAATGCCTCCGGTCAGTATTAACACGGCGGTATTCGTTTCCAGAGCTGCGAGAGCAACTGCCGGTCGGTCTCCACCAACAACAACCGCTTTATTGATCGACCGGTGGAAATAGGATAAAGCGCTCTCGGGGGTCATCGCCCCGATCATCACTTCCTCGACATGATGATCAAGGTGGTCGGCACCTTCAAGTAATTGGCCGCCCAAAACTTCGACAATTTCTCTCACCGTCGGGGCAACCAGCTCCGAACTTTTCGGAATCACCCCGATGACCGGATACCCCTCAGCCTCCACCAAGGGTGCATACACCCCGCGGCATTTATCAAGGTTTTGTTTGGAAACATTATTGAAAATTACTCCTGCCAGCGGGGTCCCGAGAGATTTGATATACCGTAAGGATAATAAGGTTTCATCGAGGTGGTAATCATTCTCTCCTTTGCTGACCACTATGGCCGGCAGGCCCAGTTGCTTGGCCAGACTTGGAGCATCCAGCCCTAACGCCATCATCGCCTGCGGAGAAGTCGTACCTTCGACTAAAACATAGTCGACGGTTCGGCTAATAAGCTGGAAACACTCCTTAACCTTAGCCAACATTGCCTCGCCCGTCGTATATCTAGACAAATAGCTGGGGCTAGTATGATACGGAACAATGCACTCAATCTCGCTCTCCATGCCCAAGAGTTCTTTCATTAGCACTGCATCACGATCATATTTGAGCGTTGTCCCGCTGACATTGCCGATCGGCTTGAAATAACCCACTTTCGCCCCGGAGTCCGTCAATCTTTGGGCCATAGCAACACACAACGCCGTTTTGCCGCTACCTCCGGTGCCAATGACGAATAGTCCCTTCACTCTGTCCCCACCTTCCGAAGAGTAATCTTAACATCGACGGCCGACACACCCTGTTCATAGACGAACAACGGGTTGATATCGATTTCATTAATCTGCGGAAACTCCCTAGCTAACACCGCAACTCTCGCTAAAGTATCAACAACAGCTTCAACATCACCCGGTTTTTCGCCTCGGATGCCTTTCAATAGTAAATACGCCTTGGTCTCCCTGATCATTTCCTGCAGTTCGGTTAAATCAAGTCCTCGCACAACGCGGAAGGAAACATCTTGCAGCAGGTTAACGTAGATCCCACCTAAGCCAAACATCAGGAGCGGTCCAAAGGCCTGATCGCAAGTCATCCCGATGATGCACTCTCTCCCAGGCTGATCCATCTTTTGCACTTCGACACCGTAAGCGACGGTATCCGGCAAATGGTGATGCAAATTGGCGATTATTTCGTGGTATGCCTCAGCTACTTCTTGTTCGGTCCTTAGGTTTAACTTCACCCCGCCCAAATCACTTTTGTGTAGTACATTAGGCGCCTCGAGCTTCATTACCACCGGGAAGCCAATTTCCAATGCTATCTCAACTGCCTGATCGGCAGTAGTAGCCAGTTTTGTTGGCGCGGCCGGAATCCCCATTAAGGAAAGAACTTCCGCCCCCTCACTAGCAAAGAGAATCCGACGGTGATCGCTCATCGCGCCTTTGATGATCTCAGTAATACGCCGCCGGTCAAAGTCAAACTCCGGCAGCGCTTGGCGCGCAGTAGATTCTCTCAGCTTCGTGTATCTGGAAAGGTAGGCAAAGGATTCAACGGCCGGCTCGGGGAAACTAAAGCACGGTATCCCGTTTTTGCGCAAATGCTCAGCACCATCCGCCACAGCTTCACCACCCATAAAGGCCGCCACGATCGGTTTGTCCGGATGGCGCTCTTTGACGTCGACAATTGCCTCTGCGGTCTCCTTCGGTTGGGTAACGGCTTGTGGTGTCAGTAAGATTATCAGACCATCAACGTTGGGGTCCTGAATTATCTGCTCTAAAGCGAAATGGTACCGATCAGCCCGGGCATCGCCAATTACGTCGACCGGGTTTAATAAGTTGGCCTCGGCGGGCAGGTGTGCACGCATTGCTTCAATTGTTTCCGCACAAAAGCGGGCCATGGCAAGGCCGCGGCTCTCCACGGCATCGGCAGCAATGATACCTGGACCGCCTGCATTGGTCAGAATGGCAACTCGGTCGCCTTTAGGCAATGGTTGGGATAAAAAGACGGTTGCAAGAGCGAACAAATCCTCCATGCGCCGGACTCGCAAGATCCCGCACTGTTTAAATACGGTTTCGTAGGTGCGGTCATTGCCGGCGAGGGCTCCGGTATGCGAGGATGCAGCCCTGGCGCCTGCTTCACTGGTACCGGCCTTAAAGATAATGACCGGTTTGCGCCGACTGGTTTGCCGGGCTACATCCATAAATCGCTCACCATCGACGACGTTTTCGAGGTAGCACAAAATAACTTTGGTATTCGGATCATCGGCTGCAGCCGCGATAAAATCAGCTTCATTTAAGCCGGCCTTATTGCCCAGGCTGACAAACTGACTGAAGCCAATTTTTTGCTGGCGGCTCCAGTTAAGAATTGCTGTGCCCAAAGCTCCACTTTGCGAAATGAAAGCGATCTCGCCGCGCAACGGAAAGTCGCCGGCAAAAGAGGCATTGATTGGGGTATGCGTGTCCATCATACCCAAGCAGTTGGGGCCGAGCAAATTAATGTGATGGCTGCGACATATCTCAACTAGCTCTTTTTCCAACGCAGCCCCCTCTTTACCGACCTCTTTAAAGCCGGCGGTGATCACCACCAGATTTTTGCAGCCGTTTTTGGCGCACTCCTGAGCAACCCCAATAACCGCAGCAGCTGGAACAGCAACAACAACCAGGTCCAAAGCCCCGAGTTCTTGAACTGCTTCCGTGATATTGGGATAGCATTTCAGTCCCTCAATCTCATGGGCACTCGGGTTGATCGGCACGATGGTTCCGGAATACCCGGAGCCAATTATATTTCTTAGAACACTATTCCCCACTTTGCCACGGTTAGCTGAGGCCCCCACCACAGCTACCTGTCGTGGTTTAAAAAAATAGTTCAAATTTCTTTCACCTCAAAAACAATGATCAGAGGGAAAAACCCGGCACTATTTATAGTACCGGGTTTTCCACAGAATATTTATTGCTTAATCTAGTTTGAAACGATCAACTTCTCTTTGAAGTTCAGCTGCCAATCTGGCTAAGGAATCGGCTGCAGAAGCAATTTCTTGAACCGCTGCCGTTTGCTCCTCCGAGCTGGCGGAAACCTCTTCGGTACTAGCCGCGCTCTCTTCAGTGATATTGGCGATGTTTTCGACCGCCGAGACCACTTCTTCGCTACCGCTGGTCATTTGTTTGGCGGCCTCAGAAACCTCGTTGATGCTTTCCACAACTGTCTGGACCGCTGCAGCAATTTCGGCGAAGGCCGAGCCGGTACGATCGATAACCTCACTACCGGCAGCAACTTCCTTAGTTCCGGACTCCATCGCCGCTACGGCTTTAACGGTTTCAGACTGGATCTCGGTGATCAAGCCGGAGATCTGCTCAGCAGCTTGACGGCTCTGCTCTGCAAGCTTGCGCACTTCTTCGGCAACGACGGCAAAGCCTCGACCCTGTTCACCTGCTCTGGCAGCTTCAATCGCCGCATTCAAGGCTAAGAGGTTGGTTTGTTCGGCGATGCTGGTAATGACATCGACAATCTGGCCGATCTCCCGTGAACGCTCGCCGAGACCTTTGACCACAACAGCGGAATTATCAACGGTATTGCGGATTGAATCCATCTGCGCGATGGCTTCTTTCACCAACCCGGCACCAAAAGACGCGGCCTCAGAAGCTTTGGAAGAGTCTTGAACCATCATCTGCAACTTATGGCCGATATCATTGATGATCTGAGCCATCCGAGTGACGGCTTGACCGGCAATGCTCGCACTTCTGGCCTGTTCTTCGGCTCCTTTGGCCAATTCTTCAACCGTCGAAGCAACCTGTTGGGCGGCTCTGCCGGTTTCGCTGGAGCTGGCCGCCAACGATTGGCTGGAGGATAGGACTTCTTGAGCAGTATCTTTAACCTGGCGCATGAGGCCACGGATTTTTTCCAGTGCTTGGTTAAACTCCCTGGCCATATTACCGATCTCGTCCTTGGAGTTAATATCAGCTTCTTGGCTAAGATCACCTTCGGCGATGATGGACATATAACCGGCCAGTTTATTCAGCGGTTTGGAGATTAACGTGCTGATGTACCAGGCAACCACGACGTTGACGATGATACTGATGATAATGAGCACCAGCTGATTAGTAAAGGTGGCTTCATACATGCCGGCAGTATCTTGGTAAGCCTGGTTGGCGGATTGTTTCGTTACTTCGGCCATTTCTTCGAAGGCCTTGGAGGCCTGAGTAAACACGGAAAAGTTGGCGATCATCACGCCGTTGGCCAAGGTATCAAGATCAGCTTCGGCATACCTGACGATCTGATCTAAGTAAGTAAACGACTCTGTTACATTCTGCCGGATCTGGTCCAGCATTGCTTTTTCGCGCCCGGAGAAAGGCATCTTGTCCAACTGTGCCAAATTCTCATTAAGCGCGGCCCGATGCTGATTATATGAATCCTTAATCGCTGCAATCTCACTGGGATCGGAGGCATGCACCATATTGTTCGCCTCTAATAACAAGCTGTTAAAGTTGTTTTGGGCCGTCAGTACCGCTTCGATACCCAGTAATTGTTCATTGTAGATTACCTCTACTGCATTATTGACCCGACCGAGATTAGTCAAAGCATTATAACTAATCCAGACGAAGTTTAGCGTAACAAGGATGTTGAGGATGAGAAACTTACGCTGTGTTTTTAAGTTGTATAGCCACTGCATTAGATAAGCCCCCCTTGTCGAACAATAATACTAGCTGACCACCGAATCCTGGAACGAAGGCATCTTTTCCAACTCAAAATCGGGCACTATCTTGTGGAGATCTAACAGCATAATCAATCGGTCTTCTTGCTTGCCAATACCGGTAAAATAGGCTGCCTCCGCCCGTTCGCTCAGCCGGGGAGGTGGCTCAATAGCATCCGTGCTCAAACGCAAAACCTCAGAGACATGATCAACTACTATTCCTAAAACCTCATTGCCAACCTCGACAACAATAATCCTGGTATCATCATCTTGCTCGGATCTCGGCAACTCAAAGAATTGCTTGAGATCGACTATGGGGATGATATCACCGCGCCGGTTAATTACGCCGCTGACATGTTTGGGGGTTTTAGGAATTTTGGTAACTTCGGTCATGCGAATGATTTCTTGCACATTGTGAACCGGTACCCCGTACTCTTCGTCTCCCAACTTAAAAATTACCAGTTGAATCTCTTCAGAAGCACCCATCCTGTTAACACTCCTTTCGTGGCTAATTTCTCGCAGCGACGGTCAAATCATTTCTTGTAACTTTCGATTGTGAAAGTGGAAATCCCTTCCGCTGCTGGTCCCTTTTAGCCGCAACAACAGTAAGTACCATCCTTGTTAAGAAGGGCATGAACTGTCAAATCTCGAAATCACACGCAAATGATCAACAATCGAGGTGTAGATATGAAAAGCACCAAGCTCAGAACCGTGCTAATACTATCCGCCATACTGTTATTTGGTACCATTACTACCTTTGCCATGACAATCCGTTCTCCATATGATGCCTACCAGCTCACATGGCCGGAGATTGGAAACCTTCCGCATGAAGAAGCTATTGTCTTATTTGCCGATCAAGATGGACAGCTGCTGAAACAGGCCAGGATCACTCAACATCAAAAAGGCGGAATTTATTATGTCCCGTGGGAATTATTGATCGACCCGCTAATGCCGAAAAATACTGCGGCCATTTACTTGGTCCATAACCATCCCAGCGGGAATCCTACCCTCAGCCGCCCCGATATTGAGCTTGGCTCGTTCTGGACTTATGAAGCCTTACAGAAGGGGATTCAGTTTGACCTGTTGGCAATTACGGCCAATAATGGGTTCACCAGTTTAGTTGAAACCGGTCAGTTACTAAGTAAAGAAGAGCTAACCCAAAGTAATTCGGGTTACCTCTCCTACGTTGTGCGCCCAAGCATTAAAATCCTCGGCTCAGGTTTTGCTAAGATCTTCGCGGATAGCGCTAAATAACGAGGGTGCCCTCTTCAGCATCCACCACTTGGAGGATTTGCTCCTCCTCTCCGGTCTGAGCTTCCAAGTAGACCAAGTAGGTTTCCTCATTGAACTTGCATCTGACTTCCCAGCACAAAACCTCCGCCAGGGTGGGTAGTGGAATTAACGCTAAGCGGACATTCTCCACCTGTAACCTGGGGTTGACTAGCCGTTTGGCCTCCTCAGCCGAGATTTTGGGCTCCGGAAGCCGGCGCTGTTGGTGATTCATGTAGTACTGAGTCGCATCGAAGCCAATAATCTCACCATTATCCAAACTTACTTTCACCTTGATCTGATCCGGATAGATGATCACTTCATTTTCCTTGGCCACAAAAATGATTACAGCAGCGCCTTCCTGGTTTAGACGGTAACTAGGTACCATGTTCCCAAAACCCTGCTGGACCAGGAACTCTTTAGCCAACTCTTCCGCTCTGTTCAGATCAATTGTGGCTTGCCCCGGACGACGTGAGTTCAGCATCGTCACTACCTTGCCGCCTTGGCGGCTCACCGTTAGGTCTGCCCGCATATTCCTGGCGTTGCCCTGCGGTTGGACCATCACGTGGTATGTCGGGATACGACCATCGATCTTTCCTTGTACATCGATGTTCACCTGATCTGACCCGGCAGTCGCCAAGAACCGGCGAACAGCGTTGACAGCCTCGTCTTCACTCACTTCTTCCCCATCGATTCCCTTGGGCCGAGCGTTGGTGACATGGTCGGAGAACGGCCCATCATAAATAATCGTCGGATACTCGACCATCTGTTTATCAATGCGGTCAAAGTGCACTCCGAGGCCCTGCGCACTGATATTTTGCACACGGTTGCGCGCGCTGGGAATGACTTCGGACCAGCGAAAACCGGCACCATTAATGGTCTCATCATGGGCCTTATGCAGTTCTGCGCTTAAATAGCTGGCCTCGTCACGTAATTCGGCAAGCTTTTCCCATTGTTCGTTGGTAGTGGGACGCCCATCGGCGTTCTGTTTGGCTAAGCTATAACCATAATCAGCCAACTGGGTCAAGAAGGTTGAGGTTCGACTCAACACCGGATGAGAAATCGGCAAGTTATCAAGGTTTTGTTTGGCGATCTCGGCTTGACGCCACAGCTCCGATAGGTTAACTATGTTCTCTCTCGGCGAACCCGAAACCAGGCTTTTGGCCGCCGTAACCTGCGCACTTTCTACCGCACTGATCAGCTGGTAAAATGACTGTTGATACTGGTTCGACAGCAAGATTTCCATCCGCTGCCTGGCTAGGTACTGAGTATACCCCCAGTACCCAACGCCGGCAATCAGCAGTAAACTAACAAGCATTGTGGGCCAAGTTCGTCGCATAGTAGTTATCTCTCCCGTCTCACTTTATTACCTAGCAAATACGTGATTGCCAATACGCGCAATGATCTTGCGCGACCAAACCCAGGGGTTGACCCGCTTGGAAGGATTCCAAAAGAAGACTGCTCCATAGGTCGGATCCCAGCCGTTGAGGGCATCTTGCGCGGCCCGAATCGATTCGGCGCTCGGCGGGCGGCGCCAAATTTGCCCGTTGGAAACCGATTCAAAAGCCAAAGGTTGATAAATAACCCCTGACAAAGAGTTGGGAAACCGAGGGTCTCTGACTCGGTTGAGAATTACGGCCGCAACGGCGACTTTGCCAACATAAGGCTCTGCTTCAGCTTCCCCATTGACAACTCGAGCTAACAACCCGGTATCATCACGGCGGGAAACCGCTCCACTAGTCGCCGCCACCGTCCTCGCCCTGGCTTGCTGGCGTGTACCGCCTCCCGCAGTTACCGGGAATCCTAGTGCTTGCCAGGTTTCCGGCCCAACTATACCATCAACCCGCAAGCCGTTACGACTCTGGAATAGTCGGACCGCCTCAAATGTTCTACCGTAATATTTGCCATCAATCGGGCCATCATAATATCCCCATTGTTTGAGTCTGGCCTGAACATCAAAGACATGTGCTGCTTCCGGGGTGCCCCAATATAAGGTTGGGCGTCTGGTCTGGGCCAGGATCTGCAGAGGGTCATAGCTGATGGAAGCGAAAAGCAATGTTAGAGACAATCCTAGGAGAATCCACTTTGCTGCTTTGTTCATCCTGACTCACCTCAAAACTGAAATTACAGCACTTTTAGTGTCGGTAAACCAGGAGAGGCTTATGCTTGGTATTATTTCCAACCCGGAAGCAACAAAAAATCCGGCTCGCAAAAGCCGGATAAAAAACTGGCTCCTCGGGCTGGGCTCGAACCAGCAACCACCCGGTTAACAGCCGGGTGCTCTACCATTGAGCTACCGAGGAGCGAATCAATAATTAAGTTCGATTACATTAGCTATTCTATCTGGAAAGACTGATTTTGTCAACCGTTTTTGCAGGATTTTTTTAGGTCTGTCCTACGAGCAATGAACAGCAGCCGGCAAAAAACTTAACAGTATAACCCATTGCCTCGGCATAAGTAATGGTTTGTGCTGAAGCATAAGCAATCCCGTCGACACCGATGT
>JAAYHC010000094.1 GCA_012735535.1 Bacillota bacterium | reverse complement strand
GCATCAATGCCGACAATCTCCAGCTTAGCGAGGTGAAATGCCTGCATCAACGCCTCAACATCCGGAGCATGGGCGGCAATTAAAATCACTTCGGTATCAGAACCGTGTTCCGAGTTCTTCTGAGATATGGGGATAATGTCATATGCCGCCTCTTCAACGGGAAACGGCATATATTGAGAACCTTCCCAGATCGCTGCTTCCCGTAGTTCGACCAGGTCCATCGCTGGCATAATAAAATTGCGAATAACAAGCCCGGCCGAGGGAATCATGGTGACCGCTTTTCTGGTTGTGATCCCGGACTCTTTCAGCACTTGCCGCAGGCCGGCAGCCAACCGGGCCGGATCCAAAACTTTACCTTCACAATCTACCGCACCCTCCGGGGTCTCTACCGTACCCCATTTCAGCAAACGATGTGTCCCATCCGCAGCCAGCTCTACTTCAGCCGCGCGAATACTCGAGTAACCATAGTCAATACCTACGATGCATTTTTTGCGCTTCAACATGGGGTCTCCCCCTGGTAATGTATTTACTGTCAGTGCGAGTGTGGGATAAATTCTCCATTTTCGTCCAGACGATAAGGTTCGCCAAATGGACACCGCGGAAGCTCACGTAAATAGTCAGGTAATAAATCCATCTGATTAACTAATAGCTCACCGGACTTAAAACGGTACAACAGGGCGGCGTTATTGAGTGTGATGATGTTGGCCGTGCAAGCTGCCCGCGCCGCCTCGTTTCTTTGATCTTGCATGATTATGACTCCGATGGCGCTGATTAGACCGATGAGCGCGACCACCAGCAATATTTCGATCAAAGTAAAGCCATGCTGTGTTCTTTTCATACCGAATCCTGTTAGTGAGCGTCCTGGGGCAGCCCACGGCCGCCCCAGGAGTTAAATATTAATTATGACCAGTTGCATCACAAGTTACTGCGCCGGTCGTTTGATGAATTGAGTAAGTTCCGCCGCTCGGACATTTCGGCTCTTTGCGGAAATAACCGGCACTAACAAGCGTTTCCACGTTTTCCGGGTACTCAGACTCTTTAAACCGGTATAATTCGGCAGCAGACTCAATAGCCGCCCGGTTTGACTGACACGAATTGACCTTCGCGCTATCGAGGCTCTCACTAATCCTCGGCACCGCAATCCCGGCTAAGATGCCAATAATCGCCACAACAATCAACAGCTCGATTAAGGTAAAACCTTGTTGTTGCCGCCAGATAGCCCGCATCATTTATGTCACCTCCCTTCGGAACAGACCCAAGATCCGTCACGGTCAGTTGACCGTGAAAGTTATCTGATCCCTGCGCCGCCCATCATCTGGAACATCGGCAGATACACCGACATGACCACTAAGGCCACGACGCCGCCGAGGAACAGAATGACAATCGGCTCGATCAGGGATGTTAACGCCTTGACCAGAGTATCAACCTCACCGTCATAAAAGTCGGCGATATTATCCAACATCATATCGAGCGAACCCGTGTTTTCCCCAATCTCCAGCATCTGCGTAACCATCGCCGGAAAGATCTTGGCTTTGGCTAGCGCCGCCGACAAACTGCCGCCTCGCCGCACCTCATCGGTAGCTGTTGTAAAAGCCTCCTTGATCGTGGTGTTGCCGACGAGCCTGGCGATCATATTCATCGCCTGGACGATCGGGATGCCTCCGGCGATCATTACCCCAAAAGTCCGGCTAAACCGGGTGATCTCGGTCATCATCAACAGCTTGCCGATTACCGGTAACTGCAGTGCTATCCGATCCTTTCTGCGTTGGCCGCTCTCTGTTTTAACATAAGCACCCAGGCCCACGACCACCGCCGCAATGACCAGACCAACCAGCCACCAATACCGCTGGCAAAAATCGCCCACCGACATCATGATCCTGGTTGGTAACGGCAGGCCCACACCCATCCCGGAAAACATGTCCATGAATTTCGGGAGAACGAGGGTAAAAAGCAAGATCACCACGAGAATAGCGATCGACATGATCACGATCGGATATGTCAGCGCACCTTTAATCTTCGCTTGTAGCTCATGTTCGCGCTTAAAGTGTTCGGCTAAATTGTCAAAGGTCAAATCCAGGGTGCCGGCGGCCTCTCCGGCCTCAACCATGCGGGTCAGAATCCCGGGAAAGACTGTGGAATGCTTGTCCAAAGCCGCAGAAAGGCTGTTACCGATCTGTACGTCTTTAAACACTTGTTCTAAGGCCATCCGCAGCGTTTGATTGGTAGTTTGACCCTGGGTGACATTTAAGGCCTCGGTGATGGGAACCCCGGCTTTGAGCAAGGTCCCGAGCTGGCGGCACATCACGGCAAGATCCCTTTTGGTAACTCTTTTCTTCACCAAGTCCGGTGCCGGTATAGACTTCCCGCCGGCCGGTTTAATGGAAGTAACAATATAGCCATCAGCACGCAGTCTCGCCGCTAAGGCCGCAGGAGAAGCAGCATCCACCACACCGCGGTAGACTTTGGCCTTTGTATCGCGTGCGGTATATTCAAAGCGTGGCATCCCCCTATCCCCCTATGAGTCCCACTTTTCGGCGCAAATTGGAAGTTTCCTGCAGTAATTACATAAATTTCCACTAAATTTTTAAATCAGTTGCTCTGGCTGCGATGACTTCCCGGGATACCAGGCCCTTGGCCAGCAATTCTTTGTACGCCATATCAAATGACTTCATCCCGATGCGGGAGCCGGTTTGGATTAGGCTCATAATCTGGTAGGTTTTCGCTTCACGGATCAGGTTGCGCACAGCCGGCGTCGCCAGCAAGATTTCAAAAGCCGCCACCCGTCCTTTACCGTCAGCCCGCGGCAAAAGCTGCTGGGCGATAACCGCCTCTAAAACGGATGCTAGCTGCAACCTAATCTGGGCCTGCTGGTGCGGTGGAAATACATCAACAATGCGGTCCACGGTGCCGATCGCGTTATTGGTATGCAGCGTCGCCAGCACCAAGTGGCCGGTTTCAGCGGCCGTCAAGGCGGTGCTGATGGTTTCCAGATCCCGCAGCTCACCGACGAGAATAACATCAGGATCCTGGCGTAAAGAGGCTTTGAGCGCGCTGGCGAAAGAATGGCTATCTAAACCAATTTCGCGTTGATTAATGATGCTTTTGTTGTGTCGGTGGAGATACTCGATCGGATCTTCCAGGGTAATGATATGACAATCCCGCTCCCGATTGATCGTGTCAATCATACATGCGAGGGTTGTGGATTTGCCGCTACCGGTCGGGCCGGTCACTAAAATCAGTCCTTGATGTTTCTTGGTCAACTGCAAGATAATCTCGGGCAAACCCAGAGTTTTAGCATCCGGCACTTGGGTTGGAATCACCCGTAACGCCGCCGAGATTGAGCCGCGCTGCTTGAACGCATTAACCCGGAACCGGCCTAAAGAAGGGACCCCGTACGAAAAGTCAAGCTCGCCGCGCTCGGCAAACAGCACTTGTTGACGCTCGCTAAACATCTGGTACACCAAGCGATGCGTATCGGCCGGGTCTAATTTCTCCGCTCCGGCCATGGGTACCAGAACACCATTAACGCGAAACATCGGAGGCAAAGCCACGGTAATATGAATATCCGAAGCTTTCTCGGCAACGGCTGCAGCCAAGATCTCGTCGATATGCATGCTCCAACCTCCAGCATTAATTGTCGGTATAGGCTACTCGCAGTACCTCTTCGAGTGTTGTCTCCCCTTGCAGCGCCTTCCTAATCCCATCCTCTTTGAGGGTGATCATACCCTCTAAAGCGGCGGCCGCCTTAAGCCGATCAGCATTGGCCTTTTCGGCGATCAGAGTCCGAATCGTCGGGGTCATGCGCATAATTTCCTGGATGGCCCGGCGCCCCTTATATCCGGTGTTGTTACAACGCGGACAACCGGCACCTCGGTACAGCGTAACCTGCGGCCGGCCTTTCAGCACATCCTCCGGGGTCGGCAGCCCCATCGCCAAGAGCTCCTCCCGATCCACCGCAAATTTCTCACGACAAGCCGGGCAAATCGCCCGAACAAGTCGCTGTGCCTCCGCAACGATCACAGATGAAGCCACCAAAAATGGTTCGATCCCCATCTCAACCAAGCGGGTTAGCGTGCCGGCAGCATCGTTGGTATGTAGCGTGCTGAGGACCAAGTGACCGGTTAATGCAGCTTGAACGGCAATCGCAGCAGTTTCCTGGTCACGGATCTCGCCAACCATGACTACATCGGGATCCTGGCGGAGAATCGCCCGCAAAGCATTGGCAAAGGTCAAGCCAGCCTTATTGTTAATCCCGACCTGGTTGATGCCTGGTAACATCAGCTCGACCGGATCTTC
This sequence comes from Bacillota bacterium, assembly GCA_012735535.1. Taxonomy (GTDB): domain Bacteria; phylum Bacillota; class UBA5301; order UBA5301; family UBA5301; genus JAAYHC01. The sequence continues at coordinate 4,904 of JAAYHC010000094.1, read as the reverse complement.
AACCGTGACAATATTGCGCTCCGGTTTATTGAGCGCCGCCAAAGTAGCGTATAAGGTCGTGGTCTTCCCGCTGCCGGTCGGACCAGTCACCAAAATCATCCCGTATGGACGCCGCATCGCTTCCTGCCAAAGTGCCTTGTTTGTCGGGCAAAAGCCCAGCTTGTCTAGGTCTAAGAGGAAATTGCTCTTGTCCAATATTCGCAAGACGACCTTTTCACCATAGACCGTCGGCATCGTTGAAACGCGCAGCTCCACCTCGCGGTTATCCACTGTCATCTTGATCTGTCCGTCTTGGGGTAGCCTCCGTTCGGCAATATCCATCTTGGCCAAGATTTTCAGCCGTGAAACCAGCGCCATCTGAGTGCGGCGGGGGGTGCGCATCACCTCACGGAGAAAACCGTCAATCCGATAACGAATGCGTACATCTTTTTCTTGCGGCTCAATGTGAATATCGGAAGCCCTCTCCCGGATACCCTGGCTGAGAATGAGATTGGCCAGGCGGACAATCGGAGCCTCGTCACCCATCTGCCTTAGCTCGGCTTCGCTTTCGATCTCGTCCTCCGCATCATCTTCGAGGGTTTGGATCACCGTTTCGGCGACCCCTTGCACCCCATAATGTCTGGTAATGGCCTCCTCAATGTCCCGCTCGGTAGCCAAGAGCAACTCAACGTTAAATCCGGTAAGTTCCCTGATCTCATCAATCGCAAAGACGTTAAAAGGGTCGGCCGTGGCGATAGCCAAGCGTTCACCGCGTTTGTCGACCGGAATAATTTTGTGTTTGTACGCTAATTCTCGGGGAATGAGGTCAATGACCTCAGGATTGAGCAGAGTGTCGCCCAAATTGATATGCGGAATACCCAGCTGATACTCTAATACCTCTAACAGCTGTTGTTCGTGTAAATATTTCAGTTCGATCAGAGCTTGACCGAGCCTGATCCCCTTTTTGCTCTGAAGCGCGATGGCTGCTTCCAACTGCTCTGGCGTAATTAGGCCGACCTCGATTAAGAGATCTCCCAATCTTTTGCGTCTCTTCGGAGCCAGCGCCATGGTGATTCCTCCGCCAACATAGCCTTAAGATAGTCTTTCGGCATTTTTTACCAATTTCCTGTTTCTGTAAAAAAAGAAACGGAAGGCAATCATGCCTTCCGCAATTGCGGCAGCCTTTAATTGATAATCGGTTGGCGGAGTCATATTTCAGCGTAGATCCTAAAAGATAAAAGACCAGATTAGCTAAGTGTAAATGGTAAATCTAAAAAAGTAGCACTCCTCCGGATCTCGCTGCAGGGGTAATCAACCAAGGCCGCCACAGGTTGATCAACCATATTATTACATATTCTACTTTTTTTAGGAGGTGTTAAATGTCCCATTTTGTCCGGAAATTCCTCCGGACTGCGTAGGCAGCGGCCTCCGCCCGGTTAGCTAAGCCGAGCTTGCCTAAAATATTGCTGACATAGTTGCGCACCGTCTTCTCACTCAAAAAGATCTCTTCGGCGATCTGCCGATTGGTTTTGCCTTCAGCCAATAACGAAAGAATGCGGTCCTCTTGCTCGGTCAACTCGGCCTCCCGGCTGAAGCTGTCAACACGCTGCCGAATCCCTTGAATTGCCTCGGCAATTTGGGACGGTGCCAAGATGGTTTCGCCATTATAAGCTTTGCGGATGTTGTTGACCAAATCATCCGAGCCGATCTCCTTAAGCACATAACCGGCTGCTCCGGCCAAGATTGAGCTTTCAAGCGCCTCCCGGTCAGCGTACGAGGTCAGCATCAAGACCTTGATATTCTCATCATCGCTTCTGATCTGGCGACAGGCCTCAATTCCGCTGCCGCCCGGCATCCGCACATCCAAGACCGCGACATCCGGTTTCACTTCCTGGGCCAACCGCACAGCCTCATCGCCGGAGGCAGCTTCAGCAACCACTTCGAGATCCGGATACCTCGCTAAAAGCGTCTTAAGACCCAAACGGACAACCTCATGATCATCGGCGAGCAGTATGCGAATAGGTCTGGAAACCGCATCCACCACAGGTTACCCCTCCTCCACAAACTTGGTTTAAACCTTGATTGGGCAAATATAGGCTGACTTTCGTCCCTTTACCGAGAGTACTGCGCACCTCAAGCTCACCACCGAGCAGCTTGGCCCGGTCACGCATATTACTGATACCTTGATGCCCCAAGGTAAATTTGGCCATCAGTGGGCTTGGTTGTTTAAAACCTTTCCCATTGTCTGAGACCTGCAACCACAATCCATGCTTGCCTTTCTGGGCTTCGATGATAACTTCGGAAGCCTCGGAATGACGGAAGGCATTGTTCAGCGCCTCCCTAGCTACTCCGACAATCTGCTCGGTGATCTTGGGGCAAATGCGCACATCTTGCACGCTGCTCAAATCGGCTCGGACGACCATCTGATTTCTGGCTGCAAATTCCTCCACCAGATCTTGCAATTGGGTATATAAAGTCGTTTGGTCAAGGGTATCTACCCGCAGCTCACCGATGAAATCGCGAATTTCGGCGATCAATTGATTAAAGTCACTCATCGTCCGACAAATTTCCGCTTTGGCCTGTTCCATGTCGGTCTCCAAGAGATGCTTGATATTTTCACAGCGCAGTCCCATGGCATAAACCGTTTGCAAGATCCCGTCATGCAAATCTCGACTAATACGCAGGCGTTCATTGGCTACGGAATATTGACATTCGGCCCACTCCAGCCGACCGACGAGTTCATCTTCAAAGTGAGCGAATAAATTAAAGAGATGGTAAATCAGGAGGTAGACAATAATGATGCGGAAAAACTCTACCGGCAGATTCAAATGCTCATGGAACAGATTTTCATTAAGTATGTTCGCCGGGAAAAAATTGCCTCCCGGCACTATGATGCCGCCGAACAAAGCGTAGAAATAAAAGAGTATTGAAGCATACATGGCGGTGCTACGCGCTTTGGCCAGTTTCGGGCCAACAAAATCTCGACTTTGTTTGGCCAGGCCCAGACCGGTCAAAACGGCTCCCGGCAAGGCAAAGAAATATTTGCCCAGGCTCTCCGCACCGGTCAGAAATGTGAGAACCCCGGCTTTATCCGTCAGAGTGAAACCGACAACAAAAGCAATCGCCCACAGTAAAAACAGAAATCCGGGAAGTAGGCGCGCCAGCCGCTTACCGCGCATTTCCTCGTCGATCACCAGGTTGACCCCGAGCTGAACCAAAATGACAAAGGACAGAATGTGGAGGAAAACTTGACCGGCCCTAACCAAGATGGCTAGATCAGGAGGGAGTGAGGCCACTTGAATCGGGATAAAAACATTACCCCATTCAACCAAACCATGGCAAACCCCAAAAAGGGCCAGAACCCAGAGATTGCGGACCAGCTTGAGATTGCTTTGCGCACGGTACTGGATCGCCGCTGCTAAACCAAGCATAAAGAAGCCCAGCCCGTAGAGGAAGTATATCAGGGGCATATTTTGGTCAATGAACTGGTGAATAGTGTTCATTATCCTCCGCCATTAACTATTTCTGGTTAAATTCGTTCATTGCCCGCACAATACCTGCCCGTACAAAAGTCAAAGCAGCCTCCTCGGCGGCTTCCAAAGCTTGCCGGAGCGCAGTCAACTCCTCCTCTTGAAAAGGTGCCAAAACATAGTCGGCCCAATCTCCTGTAGACGGTCTATCGATACCAACCCGCAACCGGGCGAACTCTTCCGTGCCTAACCAATCGATAATCGAACGCATTCCGTTATGCGTTCCCGCCCCACCTTTCGCGCGCAAACGTATTTTGCCAACCGGCAAATCCATATCGTCATAGATCACCAAGAGATCTGCCGGCTCGACCCGGTAATAGCGAACTAATGCCGCCACGGCCTCTCCACTGTTGTTCATATAAGTCTGTGGCTTAACCAAAAGGACCTTATCCGTAGCCAAGCGCGCTTCACCGACCAAGGCTTTGTGCTGCAGCTTAGATACGCTGATGCCCAAACGATCCGCCAAGCGGTCAACCACTACAAAACCTATATTGTGCCGGGTAGCAGCATACTGTCGGCCTGGATTGCCCAGCCCAACAATCATCTTCATCGCCCACACTCCAAAAAAGCGCAGTCAAAGGTGACTGCGCTTCATCGTTCTCACAATACCGATCGCAAAGCTACTCAGCGTCGGCAGTTTCTGCTTCTTCAGCAGTTTCTTCCGCAACCGGTTCGGCCGGTGCAGCAACCGTAACCACAACCTCTTCAGGATCGGTTGTCACCTCGACACCCGGGGGAGCCACGACATCAGCTACGCGTAGAGTATCATTAATCTTGAGTCCGGAGACGTCAACCGCGATAAACTCAGGAATCTGGGTCGGCAAACAGGTTACCTCGATCTCGCGCAAAATCTGCTCGACGATACCACCGTCACTTTCACGCCGATCCTCATTGACTAAGGTCAACGGTACGACCGTGGTAATCGGCTGATCCAGGCGGACCTGCATAAAGTCTACATGTAACAATTGATTGCTAACCGGATCTTTTTGGATCTCTTTGATGATGACCGGGCGCGGCTGGCTCTCCCCTTCGACCTGGAGATCGATTAGGCTGGCACCGAGCAGTCTGTTTAGCGCTCTCTCGGGAACAGCTAAATTAAGCTCTTTTTCCGTATTACCGTATAAAACGGCCGGGACCAAACCCTGGGCACGCAGTTTACGTGCAGCTCCCTTGCCGGAAAGGGCTCGCACCTGTGCTGTTAAGGCAAAATCAGCCATGTATGGTTACCTCCTCTATTTACTCCCTAGAATTACCGAAATACGGAGTTATTATATCACCCGTCCCAGCCGACGTCAAACTTAAGACTTTTTACGGGCAGCCACCCAATTCTCCTTGTTCACTTGCCGGCTGCGGGCAACACCCAGTGCACCGTCCGGAATATCCTTGGTGATCGTG
>JAAYHC010000018.1 GCA_012735535.1 Bacillota bacterium | reverse complement strand
GCCGCCGGACTATTAGTTAATCGTAAATTGAAAGAGGGAATCCTCAAAGTTGTCCGTATTATATAATATACTGATAGAGGGTTAGGGTAATGCCTCCCAGGTTTCTCAACGGATCTGGCTAGCCATTACTCACCCCATCTTGGAATATGCCAAGCTGGAGGTGGTGATGACTAGTTTCTTTTTTGCTCACTGCTGATTAATACATAAGGAGGAATACCATGGTTACAGTTTCCGTTATCAAGGCAGATACCGGTGGATATGTTGGTCATTCCGCGGTACATCCTGATTCGATTAAAATAGCTGAAGAAAGGCTGGCCAAGGCTCAGCAAGACGGGTTGTTGCTCGACTTTCACGTTGGTAAAGTCGGGGATGACCTGGCCCTAATTTTGACTCATAACGGCGGGGTCGACCAGGAGGAGATTCACCGTCTGGCTTGGGAAACTTTCGAAGCCACCACCGCCTTGGCTAAGAAGTTAAAACTTTATGGCGCCGGGCAGGATCTGTTAAGCGATGCCTTTAGCGGCAATATCAAAGGAATGGGCCCGGGTATCGCCGAGTTCACCATCGAGGAGCGCAAGAGTGAGCCAATCCTCATCTTCCTTGCGGATAAGACCGAACCAGGCGCTTGGAACCTGCCGCTCTTTAAGATGTTCGCCGACCCCTTTAATACTCCCGGCTTAGTCATCGACCCGAGCATGCATGATGGCTTTGATTTTGAGGTGTTAGACCTGATCGAGCACCGTAAAGCTCGCTTCAGCACCCCGGAAGAGATGTATGATTTACTCCTGTTTATCGGGGCGCCAGATCGCTATGTGATCAAGAATGTTTACCGCAAAGGCGGCAACGAGTCGGTAGCCGTCACTTCCACCCAGCGCCTGAACCTGATGGCCGGTCGTTACGTCGGTAAAGATGATCCGGTCTTGATCGTGCGCTGCCAGAGCGGTTTGCCGGCGGTTGGGGAGGCCTTAGAGCCCTTCGGATTCCCACACTTGGTGGCCGGATGGATGCGCGGTTCGCACTTCGGACCATTGATGCCGGTTTCCTTTAACGAGGATACCCCGAGCAGATTTGACGGTCCGCCGCGCGTAGTTTGTTATGGTTTTCAGCTGTGCAACGGTAAACTCGTGGGTCCGCGCGATATGTTCGCCGATCCCAGCTTCCAGACGGCCCGCGAGCAAGCAATGCAAATCGCGGATTATATGCGCCGCATGGGGCCGTTCGAGCCACACCGCTTGCCTTTGGATGCGATGGAGTATACCACCATGCCGCAGGTTATGGAGCGGATTAAGGATCGTTTCGAGCCGGTCGAATAAGCAAAGCCGGATAAGCGTAAACCAGGCCCGCCCGCGAGAGCGGGCCTTAAGCATTCTTGGTTGCCGAGCCGGTCAAAACCTGGTACAATCAGCGATAGGAGTTGAACCTCGTTGGCTTGGGTGTATCTGGTCATCGCCGGGATTATGGAAGTCGTTTGGGCTACCGCGATGAAGTATTCCGAGGGTTTTTCCAGGCTTTGGCCCAGTATTATTACGCTTGTCTTTATGATCATCAGTTTTGCGTTGCTTTCGCAAGCAATGAAAACCTTACCGCTCGGCACGGCCTATGCGGTCTGGACCGGGATCGGGGCGGTGGGGTCGGTCCTGGTGGGTATTCTTTTCTTTGCAGATTCAACCGCGCCGCTGAGATTATTGTTTATCAGCCTGATTCTCATCGGGGTTGTCGGCTTAAAACTAGTTGGTGAGTAAGCGAGAAGCCGGGTGACATTCCCGGCTTGTTCTATTGATCCTGCATCACCGCGGTATACACAGGACCATGCCGATGGCTAGCGGCTCGTCAAAATCCACGTTCGGGTTGGCGTTGATGATCGCATTCATCGCGACACCAAACCGGCGGGCTATCAAGAAGAGGCTGTCGCCGGCGCGCACGCGGTAACTGCGCGTACCGGCAGGACACCGGACAGCCGGTTCGGTGCTGGGAATGCAGATCGTTTCGCCAACTCGCAGCCGGTTGGGATCATGGCCCGGGTTCGCGGCGATGAGGCGGCTCACCGTCGTGCCGTAGCGCTGCGCCAGACGGAAGTATGTATCACCCGGCCGGATGTTGTAGGCAAAGGTGCCTCGCGGGCATTTGTGGGGCATGTTCATCACCTCACCACCTAACTATGCCGGCCTCAGAATATAGGTGCTAGGCTGAAAGGGAAAAGTCTTTTCCTACCAGGAGACTATCCGCCGAATAGAGAATACAATTTACTTGTCCTTGATGATCACACCTACTGGGAGTTTTGTTTTTTTATGGATATTTTGGATAATCTAAACCCTGAACAATATGCGGCCGTAACTCACGGAGACGGCCCGTTGCTGATTCTGGCCGGTGCCGGTTCAGGCAAGACCAGAGTGTTAACCCATCGGATTGCGTATCTGATTTCCCACCGCGGAGTGAGCCCGGCCAATATTTTGGCGGTGACTTTTACCAATAAAGCCGCCGGGGAGATGAAGGAGCGGGTTGAGCGGCTTTTAGGCTATTCGGCTGAGCGGATCTGGGTTAGCACTTTCCACTCGACCTGTGTACGGATCTTGCGCGCCGATGGTGCCAAGCAGGGCTTGGATCCTCATTTTGTCATTTATGACACCCAGGATCAACTGGCTCTGATTAAAGAGGTGTTAAAAGAGCTTAATATTAATGAGAAAAACTTTCCGCCCCGCTCTATGCTTGAAGCGATCAGTCGGGCCAAGAACGAACTGCAGACTCCGGAGGATTACGGGGAGCGGGCAACCGATTTTTGGGAGAAGACCGTTGCCCGAGCGTACCGGCTCTACCAGCAGAAGTTGGCGGAGAATCGGGCGGTGGACTTCGACGATTTGATCATGCAAACGGTCTTGCTGTTTCGGAATAACCCGGCTGTTCTCGCATATTATCAGGAGCGTTTTCGTTATATACTCGTAGATGAATACCAAGATACCAATAAAGCCCAATATGAGCTGGTTAATCTGCTAGCGGCCAGGTATGGCAACCTCTGTGTGGTCGGCGATGACAACCAGAGCATCTACGGGTGGCGCGGCGCGGATATCAGCAATATCCTAGCTTTTGAGCGGGATTATCCGGAGGCCACGGTCATCAAACTCGAACAGAATTACCGGTCGACCCAGACGATCTTGGATGCGGCCAACAACCTGATCCGGTACAACATTGCTCGCACCAAAAAGAACCTCTGGACCGAGGCCGGGCCGGGCGAGCCGATCAGGGTATATTGGGCGGTCGATGAGCGGGATGAGGCCAAGTTCATTCTTGATGAGATTGGCAGACTGCGGGAAGCGGGCTATCAGAATTCCGATATCGCCATTTTATACCGGACCAATGCCCAGTCCCGCCCCTTTGAAGAGGCCTTTCTGTACGGAGGGGTGCCGTATACCGTCGTCGGATCGCTGCGCTTTTACGATCGGAAAGAGATCAAGGATCTCATTGCCTACCTGCGGGTCATCTACAACCCGGCTGATAACATCAGCCTGAAACGCATTATCAATGTCCCGAGGCGTGGTATCGGCGAAACGACCGTCGGCAAGCTGGAGCTTGAAGCGGCACGGCAAGGGAAAAGTCTCTACCAGGTATTACGGGAGATCGCGGCCGGCACGGAAACCTATGGGGTCAGGGCCAAAGACAAGATTGCCGATTTTGTGAAAATCATCGAAGATCTGCGCGCCCAACAGACGGGAGAGACCCTGACCAACCTCGTCGAGGAGCTGCTCGAGGTGACCGGTTATCGCGCCGAGCTGATGATGGCCCAAGATGAGCAGGCCAAAGTCCGGCTGGAGAATATCAATGAGTTTCTCTCCGCCACCCAGCAGTATGATCGTGAACTACCGGGGGAAGGGGTTGGGCTCTTTTTAGAGCAGTTGGCTTTGCTCTCGGATATCGATACTTATGAAGGTAATAGCGATCTGGTTACGCTGATGACT
>JAAYHC010000093.1 GCA_012735535.1 Bacillota bacterium | reverse complement strand
GCAGCAGAATATGCAGATCCATCTGGTAGTGGCGGTGCTGGTTGTCATCGCCGGGATAGTCTACAGGCTGACCCTACTGGAATGGGCAATTATCAGCCTGACGATTGGAGCCGTCTTGGCAGCCGAGGCTTTCAATACGGCGATTGAACTAGTGGTTGATCTAGTGACCGATAAGCCGCATCCGCTCGCCGGGCACGCCAAAAATGTCGCGGCAGCAGCGGTGTTAATGACCACTATTGCTGCTGTGGCAGTCGGCATCTGCATTTTTGGTCCATATCTTCTGGGGTAAAAGGGGAGCTTGCTAGTGTCAGCATCTTGGCCGCGTTCTTTGCGCAAATATCTGATTACCGGACTGCTGGTCTGGCTTCCGGTGGTTGTAACCGTCTATGTCCTGTGGTGGGGGTTCAAGTTTTTTGATTCGGTCTTGGGCAATGCCATTACCCGCTTCATTGGTATGAGAATACCGGGGATCGGGATTTTGACCTCGCTGGTGCTGATCTTTTTTACGGGGCTATTTGCTGCCAATTATCTGGGTCGACGGCTGATTGCTTTTGGGGACAACCTGATGACCAGAATCCCCCTTGTGCGCAGCGTATACCTCACGGTTAAGCAAATAGTTGACGCCTTCTTACATGGGTCTAACGTTGCCTTTCAGCAAGTAGTGCTGGTTGAATATCCGCGACCGGGGATGTGGGCGATCGCCTTCATGACTTCGGACGTCAAAAATGAAATCCATGAAAAAACTAATGAGGATATAATTGCCGTGTTTATTCCGACTACCCCGAATCCAACGTCCGGCTTTTTGCTGTACGTGCCTAAGCAGGACGTCATTTTTGCGGACATGAGTGTTGAAGACGGGCTAAAGATGGTTGTCTCCGGGGGAATTGTTACTCCAAATAACCGTCACGCCAAAAACGCTAATGGAGGGCGGAAATGAACAAAAGCACGCTCGAGCGTCTGGTCAAGGCCGCCGGCGCAGCCCGGATGTTTGCGTATGCCCCGTATAGTGGCTTTCCGGTTGGTGCGGCGGTTCTCACCGCCAAGGGTAAGATCTACACCGGATGCAATGTCGAAGCTGCCAGTTCCGGGGCGACTTGTTGCGCCGAGCGGACCGCGATTTATAAAGCGGTTTCCGAGGGAGATACCGAGATCGTGGCGGTTTGTTGCCTCGCTGATACCGATGAACCGCTGGCTCCTTGTGGGATTTGTCGTCAGGTGATCATGGAGTGGGGGCCCGAGATCGAGGTTGTGATGGCTAATACGAAAGGAGAGACCAGAGTTATGCCGATTGGGGATCTGTTGCCCGCGGCATTTACGAGAAATGACCTATCGAAGTGACGGTTACAAGTCAGGTTTTGCCAGCCTTATTGGCCGACCGAATGTCGGCAAATCCACGCTGTTAAATGCAATTTTGGCGCAAAAAGTTGCTATTGTCTCCCCGAAACCACAGACCACCCGTACGTTGATCCGCGGGGTATATACTTCTGAACGGGGTCAAATCATTTTTGTTGATACCCCCGGGATCCATGAGCCGCGGCATACCTTAGGCAAACACATGGTTTCCAGAGCCAGACGGGCAATGGGCGACGCGGATGTGGTCGTGTTGGTTTACGATGCGCTTGTGGGCTGGCACGACCAAGAGCAAGAGTTGCTGGAGCTTTTGCGGAAATCTAACCGTGATTATGTCGTGGTGGCTAATAAGGTTGACGCCGCCGTGTCCGAGATAACTTTGCCTACCGGTGTGGACCCGTCCAATTGGCTTGCCGTTTCCGCTCTCACCGGCCAAGGCGTGGATCGGTTGATTGATTTTGTTTTGGACCGGTTGCCGGAGGGGCCTCAGTATTTTCCGCCGGAGATGGTTACCGATCAGCCGGAACAGGTGCTGGCAGCCGAATTTATCCGTGAAGCTGTGCTCCATTTGACCCGGGATGAAGTACCTCATTCGGTGGCAGTGCAAGTTGATGAGTTTCGCTATAACGAACGCAAAGACTTAACAACTATTAGGGCGACCATTTACGTCGAACGGGACTCACAGAAAAAGATCATCATCGGGCGCAACGGAGCGATGATTAGGGAAATTGGCCAAGTGAGCCGGGTTGAAATCGAGAAAATACTGGGAACCCGGGTTTTCTTGGATCTGTGGGTAAAAGTCAAGCCGAAGTGGCGTGATACCGAGGGCACGCTCCAAAATCTTGGTCTGGGAGAAGGTCAATAGACAAGCGATGCGCACACAAGAATTCGACTACTATTTGCCTCCGGAGCTAATCGCCCAGCAGCCGGTGGAGCCGCGAGATGCGGCGAGATTAATAGTGCTGGACCGCCAGACCGGCGAAATTACCGAGACTGTTTTCAGAGAGATCATCTCGTTCCTTGAGCCGCGCGACTTGCTGGTTCTCAACGATACCAGGGTTCGGCCTGCCCGGCTAATTGGCCGCAAGCAAGATACGGGCGGGGTTGCCGAAGTCTTGTTGCTCGAACCGCGGGGAAATGATTACTGGGAAGCCTTGGTCAAACCGGGACGGCGGCTCAAGCCGGGAACGGTGATCGAGTTCGGTGCACAGGGTGAACTGGCTGCCGAGATCATCGATTATACTCCGTCCAAAGGCAGAATAATAAGATTCGTTTATACCGGTGATTTTGATCGATTGCTGCATACACTCGGCGAGGTCCCGTTGCCCCCGTATATTCACGAAGAACTGGCAGACAAAGAACGCTATCAGACGGTCTATTCTCGCCAAGAAGGATCGGCAGCGGCTCCGACCGCCGGCCTGCATTTTACGCGGGAACTCTTGGCTGAGCTTGGGCAGCACGGGATTAAGATGGCCACCGTTACGCTCCACGTTGGTCTGGGCACCTTTCGGCCTGTGGAGACCGAGCACGTTGAGGAACACCGGATGCACGCGGAGTTTTACTCGGTCTCGCCCGAGGCGGCAGCGCTGATCAACCAAGCCAAAGCGGAGGGCGGTAGAGTTATCGCCGTTGGAACCACGTCGACCCGGGTATTGGAAAGTGTGGCGACGACAGACGGCGAGGTTTCACCCGGCTCCGGGTGGACCGATATATTCATCTATCCAGGTTATACTTTTAAGGTGGTTGATGCGCTGATTACCAACTTCCACCTGCCGCGCTCCAGTCTGCTCATGTTGGTTTCTGCTTTTGCCGGCCGCGAGAGGATTCTTACCGCCTACAACGAAGCGGTTCGGCGGCGTTTTCGCTTTTTCAGCTTTGGGGATGCCATGTTTATTAAGTGAGCAGGAGGCTATTGATGAGCTTTTCTTTTGAACTACTTGGTGAGGCTGTTTCCTGCGGTCCGCGCCGCGGCCGGATTACAACCTCCCATGGCACCATCGAGACCCCGGTTTTCATGCCGGTCGGAACGCAAGCTACGGTTAAGACTCTGTCACCTGCCGACCTGCGTGAGGTAGGGGCCCAGATTATTCTCGGCAACACCTACCATTTATATTTGCGTCCCGGCGCCGAACTGGTCCAAGAAGCCGGCGGGCTACATTCCTTCATGAGCTGGGACCGCCCGATCCTGACCGATAGCGGTGGTTTCCAGGTTTTTAGCCTGGCCAAATTGCGTAAGATCTCCGAAGAGGGTGTGAGTTTCCGTTCGCACCTCGATGGGTCGTCGCATTTTCTCACCCCGGAACGGGTTATGGCGATTGAAAATGCTTTGGGCGCCGATATTATCATGTGTTTTGATGAGTGTATTCCCTATCCGGCCGATTACACTTATGCTCGCAACTCCACAGCTTTAACCACCCGGTGGGCCCGGCGCTGCCGAGAGGCGCATCGTCGCCCGGACGAGCAAGCGCTATTTGGGATCGTTCAAGGAGGTATGTATGCGGATCTTAGGCGTGAATCAGCGGCGAGCCTGGTCGAGCTGGATTTTC
>JAAYHC010000092.1 GCA_012735535.1 Bacillota bacterium | reverse complement strand
TTATTATGGAATTTTCGGGCAAAGAACTGGTCCGCGGCGAACCGGATGCCTCGAGCCTGCCCTCCGGCGGACTGCGCTCCACTTTTGAGGCGCGCGGATACACCGTGTGGGATATAACCTCGTACGCCTTTGTCAAAGATGGAACGCTGTATATTCCAACCGCATTTTGCTCTTACAGCGGAGAGGCGCTCGATAAGAAGACGCCCCTGCTTCGCTCAATGGAGGCCTTTAACCGTCAGGCACTCCGCATCGTTCGCCTTTTCGGCAACACCGCCGTTAAACGGGTCTTTACCACGGTCGGTCCCGAACAGGAATACTTCCTCATCGATAAGGAGCTGTACCTTAAACGGCGGGATCTGCTCTTTACCGGCAGAACCCTGTTCGGCGCCCGCCCGCCAAAGACCCAGGAGCTGGAGGACCATTATTTTGTCTGCCTGAAACCTCGCGTCTCCGCGTTCATGCGGGAACTCGAGGAAGAACTGTGGAAGCTGGGCGTGCCGGCCAAGACCAAGCATAATGAGGTTGCTCCGGCCCAACATGAACTGGCGCCTGTTTTCACCACCGTGAACATAGCTACTGATCACAATCAGCTGACTATGGAGCTGATGAAAACCATCGCTAATAAGCACGGGCTCGCCTGTTTATTGCATGAGAAGCCTTTTGCCGGCATCAATGGCAGCGGAAAACACATCAACTGGTCAATTTCCACCGATACCGGTGACAACCTGCTCGAACCAGGCGAATCGCCCTGTGAGAATGCTCAGTTTTTACTTTTCCTCACCGCTGTCATCAAGGCGGTCGATGTTTATCAAGATTTACTGCGGGCCTCGGTGGCTAGCGCCGGTAATGACCACCGCTTAGGTGCTAATGAGGCGCCACCGGCGATTATCTCCATCTTCTTGGGCGACGAACTGACCGAAATCCTCAGTTCGCTCGAAAATGGCACTGCTTATCAGGGCAAACACAAAATGCAGATGGAAATCGGGGTTACGGCCTTGCCGCACTTCCCCAAAGATACCACCGACCGCAACCGCACCTCACCATTTGCCTTTACCGGCAACAAGTTTGAGCTGCGGATGTCCGGTTCTGCCTTGTCGATCGCCGGGCCCAATATCGTGCTGAACACGGCGGTAGCCGAAGTGTTGCGTGAATTTGCGGATGCCCTCGAAAACGCCAGCGACTTCAAGGGTGAGCTGAACACGTTGATTAAAAAGACCATCCGCGAACACAAACGGATCATCTTCAACGGCAACAACTATTCGGCCGAATGGGTCCAGGAAGCAAAAAGGCGAGGTTTGTCCAATCTCCAAACAACGGTTGATGCCCTGCCGGCCCTGGTCGACCCCAAGAGTATTGATTTATTCACTCGTCACCGCGTCTTCACCGAGCAGGAAATCCGTTCGCGCTATGAGTTGTTGCTGGAGGGTTACTGCAAGACACTGCATATTGAGGCGCTGACTATGGTCGACATTGTTAAGAAAGACATCGCACCGGCGTGTATCAGCTATCAGTACGAGCTTGCAAAAGTGCTGAACAGCAAGAAAGCCTGGGGGGATAAATATGAGTGCGGACTGGAGGAACACTTTATGTCCAAAATCTCTTCCCTCTCCTCGTGCCTCCTCAAGAAACTGGAGATCCTCGAGAATGCGGTGCTGGAAACTAAGAACGAACGCGATGCACTGAAGCTGGCGATGGTTTACCGCGATCGGGTCTTGGCGGCGATGGCGGAGCTGAGGCTGGTCGTTGATGAGCTGGAAACGCTGATCCCGAGCAAGTACTGGCCGTTACCGACCTATGCTGATCTACTATATAGCGTGAACTAACCGACAGATAACACACAATTGGCACCGGGGCCGTCAATTAAGCTGCGCGATAAACTCGCTAATGGCTTGGTTGACGGCCTCAGGATTATCAAGGTTTGTGCCGTGGTGGGCATTGGGAATGACTTTAAGCTCCGAATTGGCGATCTGGCGATGCATATATAGTTGCTGACGGCCGGTTAAAGTATCGTGGTCGCCGATGAGCAATAAGGTCGGACATTTGACTTTGTGCAGATCATGCTTGCTTTCCATGCGGGTAACGGCGAACCAGATACGATGCCAAGCCTCTGGCGAGAGCATACTTACAGCTTCCATAATGTACTGATAGTTGTCCGGATTAAACTTTGATAAAAACTTAGCCTGCAAATGACCGCTAAGTTTGAGCGGTAGCAGCCGATTGAAAAAGCGGTTGATGGGAACGGCTATTTTCTCATAAAGGTTAAATGTATTGCTGCACGGCGTACCGATGAGGATCAACCCTTTTACCCTCTCCGGGTATCTAATGGCGGTTTGTAAGGAGATATGGCCGCCCATCGAGAGCCCGCAGAGAACACCTGTCTCCAGGTGCAGGTGATCCAGCAAGGCGACCAGGTCTACGCTGAAGTGCTCCGGGTCAACGGGGCCGGGCGGCAAGGATGAATAACCATGGCCGCGCACATCCCAAGTGATGACCTG
The DNA here is from genome assembly GCA_012735535.1 of Bacillota bacterium. GTDB lineage: Bacteria > Bacillota > UBA5301 > UBA5301 > UBA5301 > JAAYHC01. The sequence continues at coordinate 422 of JAAYHC010000092.1, read as the reverse complement.
GCAGCGGTCTTTGAAATAGGCGACCTGCTTGATCCACTGCTTGTGATTCCAGGAAGCACCGTGGGTAAAGATGAGCGGTAGGCCTTCGCCGGCCACTTCGTAGTATATGGTTGCGCCGTTGCTTTCAAATGTTGGCATGGCTTCTTTCTCCTGGTTGAGTCGACATTTATAACGTATTAATCTTTATCTGTGTCGGGACAAAAAGGTTGCTAATTGGGTCATTCTTTCTCTGGCATTAATGCCATTCGTAGCACAGAAACCGGCCATCCACTCTTTTTCTCTATCTGTATATGGATCGGTCCAAAAACGCTTCAGGAATGTTCGCAACTTTTTCTTGCAATCCATGTTTAGTCCCGAAATATCGTTGATTATATTGAAATAACGAATTAAGTCCTCTTCTGTTATCAGCTGCTCTAAAAAAT
>JAAYHC010000017.1 GCA_012735535.1 Bacillota bacterium | reverse complement strand
GAAAAATTACTAAAGCCCAGAAGCAAGGTGGGTGTTAGTTATTGACAGCGCCCCGGTTTTTTTGTAGACTAAAAAAACGAACAAAGGCGTTCATCTGATAATGTGTACTCACGTTATCTGATGAGCGCCTTTTGGCTTTTTGGAGGTTGGTCCATGAAAGAAGGTCAGATCAGAATACCGGCGGGCTGTGCGATTGCGGCGATTTTCGATAAGACAGGAAAACGGATGAGTGGCGAAGCGATTATGCGTTCAGTTTCGGTCATGCACCACCGCAGTAATGGTTTAGGCGGTGGTTTTGCAGCTTATGGCATCTATCCGGAGTACAAAGACTTTTATGCTCTGCATGTTTTTTATGATCATCCGGCAGCTAAGCAAAATTGTGAGGAGTTTTTGGAGCAGCACTTTGAGATCATCAGCCAGGCTAACATCCCGACCAGAGAGGTCCGGGAGATTACCGACAAACCGTTGATTTGGCGCTACTTTCTCACTCCGCTCCCATCTAAGTTGGCCGAGAACCAGATCGACGAGCGGGAGTACGTGGCGAGCTGTGTATTCAAGGTCAATACGTACATCGACGGTGCGTATATCTTTTCCAGCGGCAAGAATATGGGTGTTTTCAAGGCGGTCGGCTTCCCGGAGACAGTCGGGCGGTTCTATCGGTTGGAGGAGTACGAGGGATACTGTTTTACCGCCCATGGCCGTTATCCGACCAACACACCAGGCTGGTGGGGCGGGGCTCACCCCTTTGCCCTTTTGGATTACTCGGTCGTCCACAATGGCGAAATCTCTTCCTACGATACCAATCGCCGCGCGATTGAAATGTATGGGTATAAGTGCACTCTTCAGACCGATTCCGAAGTGATTGCCTATATCATCGATTATTTCCACCGCAAAATCGGTCTCACCTTTGCGGAAATCGCCGCGGTGATTGCTGCCCCCTTCTGGCAGATCATCGAGCAAATGGAACCGGCAGAGCGGGAGCTCCACGAATATCTGCGTAACGTTTTTGCCCCCATGCTCATCACCGGCCCGTTTTCGATAATTGTCGGCTTTACCGGCGGGTTGGTGGCGCTTAACGACCGGTTGAAGCTGCGCAATCTGGTTGTCGGCGAAAAAGACAATCTGGTGTACATGGCGAGCGAGGAAGCGGCTATCAGGATTCTTGAGCCCAACTTAACCAAGGTCTGGTCACCCTCGGGTGGAGAGCCGGTGGTTATTCGATTAGACGGAGGTACTGCATAATGGCGAGCGATTTTTTTATCTACCCGGAGTATGAAGTTGTGCGGGACCAGGACCGCTGCAATCTTTGTAAAGTTTGTGTGCGTCAGTGCGCCAATGGGGTTCATGAATATATCGCCGAAACCCACAAGCTGGTGAGTGATGAGGCCAAGTGTGTTAATTGTCAGCGTTGTGTTGTCTACTGTCCAACGCGGGCGCTGAAGATTGTCAAAAGCAGCAACACGTATAAAGAGAATGCTCATTGGAGCGGCGCGACCATCAACGAGCTTTACCGCCAAGCCGCCACGGGCGGTGTTTTGCTCTCCAGCATGGGCAATCCCCAAAAATATCCAAGTTACTTTGACCGCATCCTCATCAATGCTTCGCAGGTCACCAATCCATCGATTGACCCTTTGCGTGAGCCGATGGAGACCAGAGTCTTTCTTGGTCCCAAGCCGCAGCGGATCGAGCGTGACTCCAGCGGTCGCATCATCCCTAGGCTAGGGCCACACTTGAAATTAACGATGCCGATGATGTTTGCGGCGATGAGTTACGGCTCGATCAGCTATAGCACGCACGAAAGTTTGGCGCGGGCAGCCGAAACACTCGGCATTATGTACAACACCGGTGAGGGCGGCCTGCATGAGAATCTATATCGCTACGGGAAGAATACCATCGTTCAGGTGGCCTCCGGTCGCTTTGGTGTGCATCCGGACTATTTGGCCGCCGGAGCCGCCATTGAGATTAAGATCGGGCAAGGAGCAAAACCGGGTATCGGCGGACATCTACCGGGGGCGAAGATTGTCGGTGATGTCGCCCGTACCCGCATGATTCCGGAAGGCAGCGATGCTATATCACCGGCTCCGCACCACGATATCTACTCTATTGAAGACCTGCGTCAACTGGTCTTTTCTTTAAAAGAGGCAACCAACTACCAAAAGCCAATCATTGTCAAAATCGCGGCGGTGCACAATGTTGCAGCTATCGCCAGCGGCATTGCTCGGAGCGGCGCCGAGATCATTGCCATTGACGGTTTCCGCGGCGGTACGGGGGCGGCACCCACGCGGATCCGCGATCACGTAGGTATCCCGATTGAACTGGCGCTGGCCAGTGTTGATCAACGTTTGCGCGCCGAAGGTATCCGGGACCGGGTTTCGCTGGTCATTAGCGGTGGTATCCGTTCTAGCGCCGACATCGTCAAGGCGCTCGCGCTTGGCGCGGATTGTGTCTACATCGGGACGGCGGCCTTGCTCGCCCTCGGGTGTCACCTCTGCCGCAGTTGTCACACCGGCAAATGCAACTGGGGGATCGCCACCCAGGTACCGGAGTTGGTGAAACGCTTGAACCCTGAGAAAGGGGCGGAGCACCTGGTCAACCTCTTGACTGCCTGGCAGCACGAGATCAAAGAGATGATGGGTGGGATGGGGATTAACTCCATCGAGAGCTTGATCGGTAATCGCCTGATGCTACGGGGCATCGGCCTGACCGAGAAAGAACTGGCGATCTTAGGAATCAAGCATGCGGGAGAATAGGCCTGCAGGTATCTGTATTGCCAGGGGAAATATTAGCATTAATGAAACCAGGGGGACTGATTTTGATGCACCTGTCGGCGGAGAACCTTCCTTTCAGAGAGTTGAATGAACGGGTCAAAGCGGCACCAGGTGAGGTGCAGATAGACAATTGTTACGGTCAACCGTTTGTTGGCAGCGGTTGTAAGGACAAATCAATTATTATCTACGGCACTCCCGGCAATGCTTTAGGAGCGTATTTGGACGGAGCGGAGATTGTGGTGCACGGCAATGCGCAAGATGCGGTTGGCGACACAATGAACGACGGCCGGATCGTTATTCATGGCCACGCCGGAGATGCCTTGGGCTACGCGATGCGCGGGGGTAAGATTTATGTTCGTGGTAATGCCGGATACCGCACCGGCATCCACATGAAGCAATACCAGGAGAAAAGACCGGTGATTGTGGTCGGCGGCAAAGTGGGCAGTTTTCTAGGTGAGTATCTGGCCGGAGGATTGATTGTCGTACTGGGTCTGGGCGTGGAGGAGATCCCGGTAGGCAGTTTTACCGGTACGGGGATGCACGGCGGACGAATCTACATCCGCACAAAGCAAAAGCTCTCCGGTTTACCGCCGCAAGTAACCGCTGAAATCGCCTCGGACGCCGAAATGGGCGAGATAATGCCTTTCCTCGCCGAGTTCGCCGGCCTTTTCGATCTGGACTTAAAGCAATTTGCTTTCGATCAATATTATGTCTTGAAGCCGAACGCCAAAAGCCCGTATAAAAAGCTTTATACGGCACACTGACGGGAAAACAGGAGGGAGCGGAATGAATATCACTGCCGATGAAGTGTTGCAGTTTATTAAGGAGAACGATGTCAAATTCATCCGGCTGGGGTTTTGCGATCTTTTCGGTTTCCAAAAGAATATTTCGATCATGCCGGATGAGTTGCCGGGAGCCTTTGCGCATGGTGTATCATTCGACGCTTCGGCCATCAAAGGCTTTCGCGATGTTGCCAAATCAGATTTGCTGCTCTTCCCTGACCCTGCGACGCTAACGGTGTTGCCGTGGCGGCCAGGTCCCGGTAGGGTGGTCCGCTTTATCTGCGACATCAAAAATCCGGATGGTTCGGAGTTCGTCCATGATAGTCGGATGGTGCTCAAAAAGGTGATTGCGCAATTTGAGCGCCGGAACTATCTCTGTATGATCGGGCCGGAATGTGAGTTTTATCTGTTCAAAACCGACGAAAACGGCGACCCAACCGAGGTCACTCTGGACAAAGGCGGATATCTTGATATTGCGCCCTTGGATAAAGGCGAAAATATCAGGCGTGAGATCTGTTTGTGCCTGGAGGAAATGGGGATCAAACCCGAGACCTCCCATCATGAACAGGGTCCAGGCCAAAACGAGATTGACTTCAAGTACAGTGATGCGTTGAGCGCCGCCGACAATCTGTTGATCTTCAAATCCGTGGTCAAGGCGATCGCTGCGCGCAACGGCTTGTTTGCCTCCTTTATGCCAAAGCCCTTGCCGCAAGCACCCGGCAGTGGGCTGCATATCAATATCTCTTTGACGCAGTTGCCATCCGGCAAGAACCTTTTTGAGCAGGTAGCCGGCGGCAATGCCGAGGTTGCTGAGAGCTTTATCGCCGGCATCTTGGCTAAAGTGCCGGAGATTACTCTCTTTCTCAACCCGCTATGTAACTCGTATGAGCGTTTCGGCAGTTTTTCGGCCCCGAAGTATGTCTCCTGGTCTCAGCAAAACCGCTCCCAGCTTGTGCGGATTCCGGCCGCGATCGGTGAGCGGGTGCGGATGGAGCTGCGCTCACCCGATCCTAGTCTCAATCCGTATCTGGCCTTTGCCTTGATCATGGCTGCCGGGTTGGAAAGTATCGAGGCCAAGCTGGCCTTGCCTCCGGCGGTCGATGTCGACCTCTATACTGCGGATGAGAGTGTGACCAAGTCGCTGACCGCCTTGCCGGCGAGCCTCGAGCAAGCGATCGAGTTAGCTGAGAGAAGTACATTGGTCAAAGCCGTTGTCGGCGAGGAGCTACTGGCCAAATTTGTCGCGTTTAAGAAAGCAGAGGCGGCCGCTTTTGCCGCGGCTGAAGACAAACGAGCTTTCTACCGCGAGAGATACTTTAGCCTTATTTAGTTGGCGAGGGAGCCTGAGGTGGCGATTTGATGGAGAGCGCTTTAATAGTCTCTTCGACCGAAAAAAGTTTGGCCTTGTTGAGGGAGATGCTGAGCGCTGCCTCCTTCAGGGATATTGCCACCGTAAAAACCGGCGGCGAGGCGCGGCGTCTACTCTTGGAGAGGGATTATGATCTGGTGGTGATTAATGCGCCGCTACGCGACGAATCAGGCGAAAGCTTGTCGCGGCAGATCGCCTCCCAGGGTGTCAGCCAGGTTATTCTGGTCGTGAAAGCCGAGTTTTTCGAGGAAGTTTCGGCCGAGACCGAAGAATACGGGGTTTTAACCGTTGCCAAGCCGATTAACAAGACATTGTTTTGGTATGCGTTGAAACTGGCCAGATCAGCCGGTTCCAGGCTTAAAAATATCCAAGCGGAAAACACCAGCTTAAAACAGAAGATTGAGGACATTCGCGTCATTGACCGGGCCAAGTGTATCCTCATCTCCTATCTGCGAATGAGCGAGCCGGAGGCACATCGCTACCTCGAAAAACAGGCGATGGATCTGCGCGTTCCCAAACGAGAAGTGGCCGAAAGAATCCTCAAGATGTATGAGTAGAGGTATCAGGATGGAACTGGAATTTACCAAGATGCAAGGCTGTGGCAACGACTATATCTATATCAATTGTTTCGAACGGGAAATCGACGCCCCGGGGGAGTTGGCCGTACGCCTGTCCGACCGACATTTCGGTATCGGCGGCGACGGCTTGGTCTTGATCATGCGCTCAGGAGTTGCCGATGCGCGGATGCGCATGTTCAACCTCGACGGCAGTGAGGGGAAGATGTGCGGCAATGCAATTCGCTGCGTTGCCAAGTATTTGTACGATAACCACCTGGTGCGGAAACTGGAGATGACTATTGAGACACTCTCCGGGATTAAGCGACTGAACTTGTATACCGAAAATGACCAAGTCACCTCGGTCCGGGTGGATATGGGCCGACCGGAGCTCCGGCCGGAACTAATTCCGGTGCAGCTGCCCGGTGCGAGTGTAGTGGCTCGGCCGATCCTGATCGGCGGCCAAGAATATACTATTACCTGTGTCTCCATGGGGAACCCCCACTGTGTGGTTTTTTGTCCGGATGTCGACAGGCTCAAGCTTAACGAGGTCGGACCGGCGTTTGAGAATAACCCGCTCTTTCCCGAACGGGTGAATACCGAGTTTGTACAAATAATCGGCCGAAACCATTTGAAGATGCGGGTTTGGGAGCGGGGCAGCGGGGAAACGCTAGCCTGTGGAACAGGCGCCTGTGCCGCTGTGGTGGCGGCGGTCCTCAACGGGTATGCAGATCAAAATGATGAGATCAAAGTAGTACTCTCCGGTGGTGAGCTAACCATTCAATATACGGGTGAGACGGTCTTCATGACCGGAGACTGTCAAAAGGTTTTTGTTGGGGTTGTGGAGATATGACCAGGGACTATGAACAGGAAATACAGAATCGGATCGCTTTCATTCGGGAGGCGCTGTCGGCCGCTCAAGCCGAAGGGATCGTCTATGGGAACAGTGGAGGTAAAGATAGCGCGCTTGTCGGCATTCTCTGCAAGCTAGCGTGTGCCAACACGGTTGGTCTGATCATGCCTTGCGGTTCCCAACGCAATTATCGTGAGGATATGAATGATGCCCTGACGGTCGCGCGCCGGTATGAGATAGAAACGCGGGTGGTGGATCTGACTCCGGTGCGGGAGGCGCTGATCAACGCGCTGGCTGAGACGACCACGCTGCCGGAGCGGGCGCTGATTAACATCGCTCCCCGCCTGCGCATGACGGCCCTCTATGCAGTTGCCACGAGCGAAAACAGGCTGGTGGCGGGGACCGGCAACCGCAGCGAAGGTTACCTGGGCTACTTTACCAAGTGGGGTGATGGCGCCTATGACTTTAATCCGATCGCTGACCTGACCGTGACCGAAATCTATGCTTTTCTTCGCTATTTGCAGGCCCCCGAGTGCGTCATTAGCAAAACCCCCTCGGCCGGCCTCTTTGACGGTCAGACAGATGAGGGAGAACTCGGTGTTACCTATCGCGTCTTGGATGAATATCTATTGACCGGCGTAGTAAATGAGCGAGATCAAGCGATCATTGAACGATACCACGCGGCGAGCAAGCATAAACGCACGCCGCCGCTTGAGTACGGTAAGGGAGGCAGGCCGTGAAGATCAATCAGAACTATTTGGACCTAAAAGAGAGCTATTTATTCTCGCTGGTGGCCAAAAAGGTGCGCGAATACAAGGAACAACACCCCGAGCGGGAGATCATCCGGCTGGGCATCGGCGATGTGACCTTGCCGCTCGTGCCGGTGGTGGTCGAAGCGATGCAGCGGGCGGTACTGGAGATGGGGGTGCGCGAGACTTTTCGCGGCTACGGCGAGGAACAGGGCTACGCCTTTTTGCGGCAAGCGGTTTGTGGTTATTACGCGCAAAAGGGCGTCCAGCTTTCCGATAGCGAGGTCTTTATCAGCGATGGCGCCAAAAGCGACCTGGGCAACATTCTTGATATCTTTAGCACCGACAATACCGTACTGATCCCTGATCCGGTTTATCCGGTGTATGTCGATACCAACATAATGGCCGGGCGGAAAATCATCTATGTGAACGGAACTGCGGAGAATGGTTTCTTGCCCCTGCCGGACGAGACAATCAAGCCGGATATCATCTATCTGTGCTCACCAAACAACCCGACCGGCGCGGTTTACAACAGCGCGCAGCTGGAGAGCTGGGTTGCTTACGCCTTGGAACATGAGGCGGTGATCCTCTTTGACAGCGCTTATGAAGCATTTGTGCAAGATCAGAGCTTGCCAACGAGCATTTATCAGATTCCGGGTGCCAAAGAGTGTGCGATCGAGTTTTGTTCCCTCTCGAAAACGGCCGGCTTCACCGGGGTCCGCTGCGGGTATACGGTTGTGCCGCATGAGCTGGTTCGCAACCAAACCGCCATCAACAAACTATGGCTGCGGCGGCAAACCACCAAATTTAACGGGGTTTCCTATATTGTGCAGCGCGGGGCGGAAGCGGTCTTCTCCGCCGAAGGCCTAAAGCAGATCAGAGCCAATATCGCCTATTATCTTGAAAACGCCCGCTTGATCGCGGAGACCTTGAAAGACCTCGGTTTTTGGGTTGTCGGCGGTGAAAACTCCCCCTATATCTGGCTCAAATGCCCGGATGGGATGAACTCCTGGCAGTTCTTTGATTACTTGCTGGCCAAAGCCGGGATCGTCGGCACGCCGGGAGCCGGTTTCGGGGCCAATGGCGAGGGCTTTTTCCGCTTATCGGCCTTTGGCGATAGAAACGATGTGCTAGAGGCTCTGGCCAGGCTGCGTAGTTTGTAAGGCCTACTTTTTCCGCACCGGGATCCAGATTTCGCTATAGGCGTAATCCGGTTTTTCCTCATTCAGCTTGGTGAAGGAAAAAGACGGGGCATCGACCAGTTCGTAATCGGCGGCGGGCAGCCATTCCGAGTATATCCTGGCCATGGTATTCTGTAACGTGGCGGGGAATGGTCCTTCGTTTGGGAATACCGCCCAGGTGCCGGCTGCGACCGGTACTTTATCCAAGCGATAGCTGACCTCTTCCGCGGTTGTCAACACTCCGATGAGATGGGTCAATTCGCCTTCTTCTTTTAAGAACTTGGCGTCAGCATCATACGAAACATTGACGATCTCATACGGCTCGATATTCTGCAGGGCCCGCATTTCCCGTCTTTGCTCTTCGGTGATGCTTTGGGCGAGCTTGACGATCTCTTGGTTCACTCCTTCAAACTGCATTGGGACCCGTTTGCTGACCCCAACAAAATTAAAGGCCGGTTTTTCAACGATTCGAAAGTCCATAGAAACTCCTCCTTTGACGGTGATGATGAATGTAAGTTTGGGGAAGGCTTTGCTAACCCCGGTTCTAGCAACTTCCGAGGGCAAGAAGCCGCTCCAGCTCTTAAAGGCTCGGGTGAAACCGTCGATGGATTGATAACCATACTTGAAAGCGACATCTGTAACTTTTGCGCCTTGCAGGAGATCTTTATTGGCCTCAGAGAGCCTGCGGTTTTTGATGTATTCACTCAGGGTCAACCCGGAGAGGTGAAAAAAGACCGTGCGCAAGTGATAGTCCGAAACCCCGGCGATTTGGGAGATCTTCTCCAGTGACAAATTGTCGGTCAAATGGTCTTCGATATAATCGACCACTTGATTTAATTGCTTTAACATCGTTTCCCCCCTTTCGTATCTACATAATACCAAGGCTATTTAAACTATGCTCGACTTTTCTAATCAAAAAAGGTCGAATCATGATCAGTGGTAAGAGCGGATGCGGTGGGAAAAAGGGTTGGGTAAAGGGCAGTATGGGCGGTAATCGGTCTGGTCGTTGTTAGCTTGCGCTAAGTATTACGACTGGTGCAGAAAGGTTTATCGGTTATTTTACTATCAGTCCTTTTGTGCAACGCTTCTTTTGGCCGTGGCGACGAGGTGCATCACTAGGGATGATACAGTATTATAGTCCAGCCCATTCCTGTACAGCAGCGAAGACTTTATTTTTCTGGGATACCCCCTGGCTGTCTACAAAGGCATGGTTACAGTCCGGCAGCTCCAGAAAGAAAAGATTATCTTTACCTAACTCCTCAAATCTATCTCTAAGGACATATCCAGATTGCACTGGGACACTGCGGTCGTTTTCGCCAAAGGCCACAAATATCGGTTTGTCTAGATTCACATAGTAAGGTAAGGGGTCAAAGAATAAAATGTGAGACCAATATTTATACGGACAACCGAGAAAGAAGCGGTCTGTTGCATCTGGATCGCTCAGAATCTCTTGATATTTTTGATTAAAAAATTCCGGTGTTCCACCGTAATACTTGCTAAGGATTTTTAACTCCTCGGCTTGCGGGAGACCACCGCTACCCAAAACGACCAGATGGGTGATCTCCGAAAAAGCCGCAGCGGCTGACAAAGCCCGGTTACCGCCTTCGGATACGCCAAAGGCGATGATTTTTGGTGGCAAAGGACGATCGTAGTTCTCTAAAATGTATTTGATAAAGTAAGCATCATCACTTAACCATCTTTCTAGATAGTTATCTGTCATATATTGTTCGCTCGCTTTGATGCTGAACTGCCGGACATGCCTTTTTTGGAGGGCGAAGACTGTGGCGTTGATGTCGAGCCCCTTGAAGTAGGATTTAAAATAATAGCGGAGACTTTCCGGGCTGGAACCGGTAAAGAAAAAGATTAGCGCCTCCGGTTGCTCCTTGCCGAGCTTGATTTGATAATAAGTTGCCTGATAACCATCTTCGAGACGTAGCGTACCTGATTTAGGCGGATTAAAGATACTGTTCCACAAGTAACTTAATTTCTCAGCTCCAGCGCATGGGGAGGAACAAATGATTAATCCTAGAACCAACACTTGTAACAATAGCAGTTTAGTTTTCACAGCGACACCCCATTTCAGTAAACCCGATTACGGTTGCGCATGGTTTTCCGATTAAGAGTTATATGGATTGTTCTGGGAATCCTGTTATTCCTTTTTTTGCGTTTCCCGCTTTTAGTGCTAGACCGGTAGAGCCCTACTCGCTATTATTAACATTAAAATATCGAATCGACTTTCGCTAGGATTTAAGCAGGTTTGCCAAGAATACCGTTGTTCAAATGGCCTCAGGAGAGTTATCATGGATGTAAGAAAAAACTCAGAGGTGTCCGCGTACACGCTAGATTACGGCAGAGGAGAAGTAGCGGATGAGTAAAGTGTACTTAATTTTGGAGAATGGAATGGTTTTTGAGGGAGAGAGTTTTGGCGCCGCGGGTGATGTCACCGGAGAGATCGTCTTTACCACCGGGATGACCGGGTATCTGGAGACCCTTACCGACCCAAGTCACTACGGACAGATTGTTCTCCAGACCTTTCCCTTGATCGGCAATTACGGCATTATTTCTGCCGATTTTCAAAGCACCGCCTGCGGTCCGCTTGGCTATATCGTTAAAGTGCCCTGCCCGACCCCTTCCAACTTCCGCAGTGAGGGACCGCTGGAGAGCTTTTTGGAAAAGCGCGGTATTGTCGGCATCTCCGGCATCGATACGCGGGCGCTGACCAGAATTATCCGAGAACACGGGGTGATGAACGGGCGGATTACCACAACCCACCCGGATGAGGTTTCGCTCGCCGAAATCCGCGCGTATAAGATCGAGAATGCTGTTCAGAAAGTCACCTGTGGCGAACCCACTTTCTATAAAGCGGGCGAGTCCAAATACACGGTGGCGCTGCTTGATTTCGGCGTCAAGGAGAATATCAAACAGGAGCTGCTGCAGCGCGGGTGTGATCTCTGGGTCCTGCCCGCCGAAACTCCGCCGGCCGAGATCGAGAGATTAGGAGTGGATGGAATCCTGCTCTCCAACGGGCCGGGTGATCCGGCTGTGAACACGACCATCATCGAGCACTGCAAAGAACTGTTACAGATGAACATACCGCTCTTCGGCATCTGCCTCGGCCACCAGTTGTTGGCCTTGGCTGCCGGTTGTAAGACCCATAAGCTCAAATACGGGCATCGCGGGGCTAACCATCCGGTCAAAGATCTGCAGAGCGGCCGCATCTATATCACCAGTCAGAACCATGGTTACGCGGTAACGCAGGAGAGCATCGATCCGCAAATCGCCAGCGAGTGGTTTATCAATGTCAATGATCGTACCTGCGAAGGGCTGTGGTATAAACAGGCGCCCGCCTTCTCGGTGCAATTTCACCCGGAAGGTTGTGCAGGTCCACAGGATACCAGATTTCTCTTTGATTTATTCATAGCAAAGATGGAGGGTAAAGCGCATGCCGCTCGATAAAAGCATCAAAAAAGTATTGGTTATCGGCTCCGGACCGATTGTGATCGGCCAAGCGGCAGAGTTTGATTATGCCGGTACACAAGCTTGCCGGGTGCTCCGGGAAGCCGGGATTGAAATCGTACTGGTTAACTCCAATCCGGCCACCATCATGACCGACAAGCACAGTGCCGACAGAATCTACATCGAGCCCTTAACGCTGACCACCGTTAAACGAATTATTGAAAAGGAGCGGCCCGACAGCATCCTGTCCGGACTCGGCGGCCAGACGGGTCTGACCCTCTGTATGCAGCTGGCGCGCGACGGCTTTTTGGACAAGTTGAATGTGCGGCTATTAGGCAGCTCGCCGGAGACGATTGACAAGGCCGAGGACCGACAGCTGTTCAAAGAAACCATGGAGCGGATTGGGCAACCGGTGATCCCGTCGACGATTGCCAACGATGTACAGACCGCGCTCGCTTTTGCCGAGGAGAACGGCTACCCGGTTATCATCCGACCGGCCTTTACCTTGGGCGGTACCGGAGGCGGGATTGCACACAATCGGCAGGAGCTGATGGAGATCGCCGCGGGCGGCTTATCCCTCTCGCCGATTCACCAGGTCCTGGTGGAGAAATCTGTGGCCGGCTGGAAAGAGATCGAGTTTGAGGTGATCCGCGACCGAGTGGGTAATGCCGTTGCCGTCTGTTCGATGGAGAACTTTGACCCGGTCGGCGTCCATACCGGTGACAGCATTGTAGTAGCTCCGGCTCTGACCCTTTCCGACAAAGAATACCAAATGTTGCGCACGGCAGCGCTCGAGATCATTCAAGCCTTGGGTGTAGAGGGCGGCTGCAACTGCCAGTTCGCCCTGAATCCGCAGAGCTTTGAGTATGCCGTCATCGAAGTGAATCCGCGCGTTTCGCGCTCGTCGGCCTTGGCCAGTAAGGCGACAGGGTATCCCATTGCTAAAGTCGCGACCAAGATCGCCATCGGTTACACCTTGGACGAAATCATCAACGAGGTTACCGGCCATACCTACGCGGCCTTTGAGCCCACTATAGACTATGTGGCGGTGAAGCTGCCCAAATGGCCTTTTGACAAGTTTGTCTATGCCAGACGGGATTTGGGCACGCAAATGAAATCTACCGGCGAGGTCATGGCGATCGCCGACACCTTTGAGGAGGCCTTGCTCAAGGCGGTGCGGGGAGCGGAGATCGGGCTGGACAGCCTGGTGCATCCGCGACTGGTCGCCAAGAGCGATGACGAGATCCGGGCCATGCTCCGGCAAGTCACCGATGAGCGGATCTTTGTGCTCTATGAGGCCATCCGACGCGGGGTGAGTATTGACGAAATCTACGAGATCACCAAGGTTGACCCGTGGTTCTTGCACCGGCTGAAAAATATCGGGACGACCGTGCCCGAGCCGCGGGTGTATAAGATGGTGGATACCTGCGGCGGAGAATTTGCCGCTAAGACTCCGTATTTCTACTCGCTGCATCAGGGCATTGAGAATGAGGCCTTGCCTTTTATCGAAAAATCGGAGAAGCCGCGCATTGTGGTGCTGGGCAGCGGACCGATCCGTATCGGACAGGGGATTGAGTTTGACTACGCCAGTGTCCACTGTGTCCGGACGCTGAAAAAACTGGGCTATGAGGTTATTGTGATCAACAATAACCCCGAAACGGTTTCGACAGATTTCGACACCGGCGATCGGCTCTACTTTGAGCCGCTCTGTCTCGAAGATGTCATGCGCATTATCGAAATTGAACGGCCGGTGGGCGTGGTCGTTGCCTTTGGCGGCGGTACGGCGATCAAGCTGACCAAAAAGCTGCATGAGCGCGGCGTGCCGATTATCGGTACTTCAGCCGACAGCATCGACATCTGTGAGGACAGAGAGCGCTTCGATGCCTTGCTTGCCAAGTTGAACATACCGCGTCCGCAGGGCCTCTGCGTGATGAGCAAAGAAGAGGCGCTGGTGGCAGCTGAAAAACTCGGCTTTCCGGTACTCCTCCGGCCCTCTTATGTCCTCGGCGGGCAGAATATGATCATCGCGCATGAGCCGGAGGATGTCGCCGAGTACATGGAGATCATCCTGCGTCAAAAACAAGAAAACCCCGTCTTGATCGATAAGTACCTCGCCGGGCGGGAGATTGAGGTTGATGCGATTTCCGACGGTGTTGATGTGCTGATACCCGGAATTATGGAGCATATCGAACGCACCGGCATTCATTCCGGAGACAGCATTGCCGTTTATCCGGCGATTAATATCGATGATGACCTGGCTGAGCGGATTTTCGAGTTGACCAAAAAGCTCTGTCTGGCCCTCGAGGTCAAGGGGTTGGTCAACATTCAGTACGTGCTCTACCAGGATGAACTATATGTGATTGAGGTAAACCCCCGCGCTTCGCGGACCGTGCCGTACATCAGCAAGGTGACCGGGGTGCCCATGTGCGACCTGGCCACCCGGGTCAGTGTAGGGCAGCGTTTGGCCGACCTCGGTTATAGCTCCGGATTCGCGAAGATCCCGCCTTATGTGGCGGTCAAAGTTCCTGTCTTCTCGTTTGAGAAGCTCACAGATGTGGATACCCATCTCGGGCCGGAGATGAAGTCTACCGGTGAGGTGCTGGGCATCGGCAAGAACTTCGAAGAAGCCATCTACAAAGGCCTTTTGGCGGCCGGGTACAAACTGCAAAAGCATGGCGGCGTGTTGATCACTGTGCGCGACAGCGACAAACCGGAGATCATCCCGGTTGCCGAAAAACTGGCCGAGTGTGGCTTCAAGCTCTACGCCACCAGCGGCACGGCGGATCTCTTGGCCAGTAAAGGCTTGGTCGTGCAGAAGGTGGAGAAAATCCACGAGTGCGCTGAGGATAATACGGCGACCTTGCTCGAGAGCGGAAAGATCAGCTACATTATTTCCACCTCGGCCAGTGGCCGGGATCCCGCTTCTGATGAGATCCAGTTGCGGCGGAAGGCGTGCGCTTTAGGGATTCCCTGTTTAACCTCTGTTGACACGGCCAACGCCCTCGCCGACAGCCTCTTATCCGGCTATAGCGAGATCAATACCGAGTTGATTGATATCAACAACCTACGCAGCGAGCGAATGAAGCTGGAATTCACCAAAATGCAGGGTTGCGGCAACGACTATATCTATATTAACTGTTTCGATCTCGAGATCAACTCGCCGGAGTCGCTGTCGGTGCTCCTGGCTGACCGCCATTACGGTGTAGGAGCTGACGGTGTAGTTCTGATTATGCGCTCCGAGGTTGCAGATGCCAAGATGCGGATGTTCAACCGCGACGGTAGTGAGGGGCGCATGTGCGGCAATGCGATTCGCTGTATCGCTAAATATTTGTATGATAACAATATGGTCCGCAAACGGGAGATGACGATTGAAACGGCCTCCGGCATTAAGCGGTTGAAGCTTTACACCAGAAACGGCCAGGTCTGGTCGGTGCGGGTGGATATGGGCCGGGCGGAGCTGCGACCGGAGCTGATACCGGTGAACCTACCCGGCGAGAGCGTGATTGCCAGACCGGTGATAATCGGCGGTCAAGAATATAAGATTACCTGCGTTTCGATGGGTAATCCGCACTGCGTGATCTTCTGTGATGACGTCGACCGGCTGAACTTGGCCGAAATCGGCCCGCAATTTGAATATAACAGCGCTTTGTTCCCTGATCGTGTGAACACCGAGTTTGTCGAAGTGATGGGCAGAAACCATCTGAAGATGCGGGTCTGGGAGCGTGGTAGCGGCGAAACGTTAGCCTGCGGCACCGGAGCCTGTGCCTCTGCGGTGGCGGCGGTGCTAAACGGGTACGCGGATAAGGATACCGATATCAAGGTGACCGTGCTCGGCGGTGAGCTGATTATTCGCTATACCGATGAGGCGGTGTTGATGACCGGAGAGTGTATCAAGGTCTTCGACGGGGTGGTCGAAATCTAGTTAATCAGGCCTGGCGATGTCGGTAGCAACGCGGGTCCTTGCCGTAGATGCCTTGCCCGGCTGCATAAGATCGGGACCGGCAGCCAAAACAAATGTGCGTTAAACGGCAAGTTTGGCAATCCGCCGGTAGATTGCTCCGCTCCCTGAACGGCGCGAAGATGAGGTGGTCGCGCCTGGACATGGCGATTTCGTACAGCGATTGGCGGTGAATTGTCGGAGCATCTTTTTCTCTGATCGTAGCGCACGGGGTAACGCTGCCGTCACACAGGACAGCCAGATTAGCGGAGCAATACTGTTTATTGACACAGTTCATCGGCAACTCCCGTCCGCCCCATTGCTCGGTATACCGCGCGTAAACTTTTGCCACGGCCTCCGGAGAGGGGATAAACTCTTGAAGTTTTCCCGGAAGTGTGCCGGGGCGCAAGTAAGTGTGGTAAACGTTGAGCGAGGTCTTGATGCCAAATTCATGTTCAAAATAGTCGATGGTTTCAATCAGATCCTCGGCGGGCTGTAGACCGGTAAAGGTAACCGAATTGAGCATTTGCGACGCCGGATAGCCCTTAGCCAGAATCTCCGAGACGCAGCTAAGAATGGTAAACAGATCATTTCTCGAGGCGCCCGGATGCAGTCTTTCGTAAAGTTCCGGGTTGACCGTCGAAACATGGACCGAGATTAAGCCGGGATCAGCCAACGCGATGGTTTGTTCCATCACCGCTTCGTCAGCCAGAGGCAAGCCGCCGGTCCAGATGTTGTTACGTAAGCCTAAGCGCTTGGCTAAACGCAGATGCTCAAAGATCGAGTCGCGCAGGAGCGGCTCACCACCCAACCACTCGATCGCCACAATCCCGAGACGCTTAGCATCGTGCAAGATTGCGGTGATCTGTTCGTCCGAGAGGGTATTTTTCGGTTCTTCGAGAGCGTTCATATAACAATACGAACATTTCTGGCGGCAGACATCGCCTACTTCCAGCTGTAAAGCGTAGAAACCGCGCCTTTCGTAAGCTTCGTTTAAGCGCTCGTAATCAATCATCGTGTGCTCACCCCTCTGAACAGCCCGGAAAATCGGTATTAAGAGTATTTACAATTCACTTGGAGAAAGTCCTGCCGTACTAGGTATGCCGGTGCCGATGTCGAAATTGGTACAGAAATGATCTGTGAGGAGTGAATCACGACATGCCTAGTCAGAGCACCAAAAAAGCACCTCCGTCTATCGATCAATGGCTCAAAGAAGCCAAAGCCGATCCTCGGGCGGGCAAAGAAGGGATGTTTTTAATCCACAATGGGATCGTCAGGGAAACGCCCAAAGCTAAAGTGCGCGAGGGGATTGATGACGGCTCGGTGGTCACCGGGATGTATTTTTCTTATGATGCGGCGAAAGTGGAGGCGGCGATCGCGGAGACCTATCAGATGGATGGGATCTTCTGTGTTAAGGTCTGGCTCAATGAAGGTCAGTTGGAAGTCGGCGACGACATTATGTATGTGATGATCGGCGGAGATATCAGACCACATGTGATAGCAGCCTTACAATTTTTGATTAATAAAATTAAAACAGAGTGTGTTACGGAAATAGAGCAGCGGACCGATCTGAGCAAATAACGCCCAAAGATAGCTTTGGAGGTTGAAAAATGCAAGATGTCTTATTCGCTTTCACGCTGACGTTATTTGCCGGTCTCAGCACGGGCATCGGCAGTTTGCTTGCTTTATTCAGCCAGAAGAGTAATCCGAAACTCTTAGCAATTAGTTTGGGCTTTTCGGCCGGAGTGATGATCTATGTCTCGCTGGTTGACATCTTCCCGGAAGCCCAACACAGTCTGGTAGGCGAACTCGGTCCGGTGCCAGGCTCATGGGCGACGATCATCTCCTTTTTCGCCGGGATGTTCTTAATCGGCGTGATTGATCGCCTGGTTCCTTCCTCCGAGAACCCGCATGAGCTGCATTCGATCGAAGAACTCTGTGCCGACTGCCCACAGGATAGCCACCATATCGAGCAGGTTAGAAAACGGGAAGAAGCGGAAAGTAATCGTCAGCTCCTTCGCATGGGCTTGTTTACGGCTTTTGCGATTACCATTCATAACTTCCCCGAAGGGATCGCCACTTTTATCGCAGCGCTGCAGAGCCCGCAGATCGCCATTCCGATTGCGGTGGCGATTGCGCTTCACAATATACCCGAGGGTATAGCTGTTTCGGTGCCAATTTATTATGCGACCGGCAGTAGAAAGAAAGCCTTCTTATACTCCTTTTTATCCGGGTTGTCGGAGCCGGTCGGGGCTTTAATGGGCTATCTAATCTTGAGACCCTTTATGAGTCAGGCGTTAATGGGAGCCGTTTTTGCCTTTGTCGCGGGCATTATGGTCTTTGTTGCGCTCGATGAGTTGCTGCCTTCCGCCAGGGAGTACGGCGAACATCACCTGGCTATTTACGCGCTCATCGGCGGGATGATGTTGATGGCCGTTAGTTTGATTCTGTTTGTTTAGCAATTGTGCTGCTAGCCGGCAGTAGAAGGGGTGCGGCTCCTGGGAGGTTCAGGAGCCGCGTATCTACATGAAGTGCTGGTTTTAGTCTTTCAACACGGAAAAGGCTTGAGCGACTTTGCGGGCAAAAGACAACGGCTCATCGATGGAGGCAAAGTGAATATAGAATAAGCGCGGTTCATCGAATAACCAGTGATTGTGTAACGCAGTGACCAGAATATCATGTTTGCGGAGAGCAGAGATAAAAGGGTTGATTTCCTGTTGGAGTATGACTGTTTCCCCCAGGTTAAGCGTTCGCCCCTGTGCATCTGGCGACTCGAAGGAAAAGAGTGCGCCACGGGTTAAGCTGGAGCGGCTAGGTCTGCCCAATATCTCTGCTTTGATGTTGCGTAAACGCAAAACAGTACAGGGGTTCTGGCTGAGAATGGACCCGTCAAGAATTTTGGCGAATTCTTGACAGAGGTTAGGTTTTTCCATTTAGTTCATCCCCTTTCAATTACAGAGTATACGGGGATTGGCCTCGGCCAGTGCCAATTATTGACAATTTGTGCGTTGCGAAGCTGTTTTTGTGCTAGGGGCCAGATTGGTGAGGGTACTACTGGGCGAAAAGGGGGCAGATTAATGGTATGGAAAATGTACCGACAGAACAAAGAATCGAAGCCATAAAATCTTTTCAATCGACCATCCGAAAGACCGAAAAGGCTCTGGCCCAAATGACGGAAAAAGGAGCAAAGACGACTTTAATAGAGAGACGACTCAAAGCCTTTGCCATCGGCTTAGCCATGCTCGAGCACGCGTGGAGTCGCAAACCGGTTGGCTATACCCAGACCGAGATCGCTGAAGCTCGTCAGGTACTTGTTGATTTATTGCCCTCAATTCAGACTGTTTACGCCAACTCCAAACCGGGTAGTCCGCAAAGAACGCTTCTGGCTAGAAGGCTTAACGCCTTGGAACTAGCTAT
>JAAYHC010000016.1 GCA_012735535.1 Bacillota bacterium | reverse complement strand
GCGACGATCGCCGAGTTTTTTGGCGTGAATCGGCCAACCTCCCGCCGAGGGTTCCTCAAGTTATCGGCGGCCACTGCTGTTGCGATCTATGGTGCTAACATCCTAACCAGCGATCAAGCCAAAGCGTCCAGTGGAATCTACATCTTGGAGAATGCCAAAGGAGTACTGGTATCCGATCCCACACGCTGTGTCGGTTGCCGGCGCTGTGAATTGGCCTGTACCGAGTACAACGATGGCAAGTCCTCACCCACCGTATCCCGGATTAAAGTCGCGCGCAACCTGAACTATGGTCCGCAAGGTGTCCAGTTCGGCTTCCAGCGCAACGCGGGTAAGTACGGCAACTTCCTGATCATTCAGGATATGTGCAAACAGTGCCCGCATCCGGTTCCCTGTGCGACCGCTTGCCCCAATGACGCGATTGAGGTCAAGGGTCCGGTCAACGCCCGCGTGGTCAACACCGAAAAGTGCGTCGGCTGCAAAGTCTGCCAGCGTGCCTGCCCGTGGGATATGATGAGCTTCGACGAAGAGATCGGCAAAGCCACCAAGTGTACGCTGTGTGATGGTAAGCCGCAGTGTGTCGAGGCCTGTCCGACCGGAAGCTTGCGGTATGTCGCTTGGCGCGACCTGACCAAACAGAGCCCGGTTCGTCAGGCGGGATTGTTGTCTGTTGATGCCACTTGCAGTGGCTGCCATTAATAGAGAAGGAGGGTGAATGTGATGGCAAATATTGGTGGATGGACCGGTAAGACCCTACGGGTCAACTTAACAACCGGAAAAATCACTGCTGAAGATACTTTAGCTAAGTATAAAGACTTCTTAGGCGGCACCGGGCTGGCGTATAAAGTGCTCTGGGACGAGGTGCCGGTAGGAACTCGTGCTTTTGACGAAGCCAATAAGATCATCTTTGGTGTCGGGCCGCTGGCCGGTACCGGTGCTCCGTGTAACAGCCGGACTGCTGTGACGACGATTTGGCCTGCGGTTGATCCGGACATCTATGTAGCAACCGGACACTTTGGCGGCCATTTCGCTGCCGAGCTCAAGTTTGCCGGTTGGGACTCGATCATCATTGAAGGTAAAGCCCCACATCCGGTTTGGCTCTGCATTGAGGATGACAAGGTTGAACTCCGCGATGCCAGACGCCTCTGGGGGAACGGTGTTTACAGAACGACCGCGGAAATCAACGCGGAGATGGGACCGGAAGCTCAGGTCGCCGCAATCGGCCAGGCCGGGGAAAATATGGTTCCGATGTCCTCGATCATTACCGGTTATAGCCACTCCGGTGGCGGCGGTGCCGTCATGGGCGCCAAGAACCTCAAGGCCATCGGCGTGCGCGGTACCGGTTCGGTGAAGATCGCTGCCGACAAAGCCGAATGGAAAAAGCTCATCCAGTATGCTCTGACCTTGGCCGGTTCGAACAACCAGCACGTCGTGCCGAACAGCCCGCAGCCCTGGGCCGAGTACTGGGCGAGTGGTAGCCGCTGGACTGCCAGCAAAGGTCACTTCTGGGGTGCTGCCAATCCGCCGGTCGAAACCGGTACTTGCGACCCGCATGATATGCAGAGCTTGGGTCTGCGTTGCCAGAAGGGTTCCTTTGACTTCGGCCGCAACTTCGGTGAAAAACACACCGTGCGGATGGGCGGTTGCCATGCGTGCCCGATCCGCTGCCATGCGCAGATGGATTATCCGCCATTGGAAGAGAAGTACGGCTATAGCCGGTATGCTGCCAACACCTGCTTGGGTTGGTCCGCCGGTACCAACGTCTTCATCAACTTCCCTGGCGCGGATGCCGATTTGAAGAGAGCCGAAGCCAGATTGTTAGGCAAACACCTCAATGACGATTACGGCATCTGGGATAACTACGGGCTGATGGAGAAAGTCTTCCACTATGCGTATGAGAACGGCATTTTGAAGAAGGTTCTGCCGGAAGCTGAGTACAAGAGCATCCCGTTTGACCTCTTCGAAAATGGCGATGCGGCCTTCTTGCTCGATTTCTATCGCCGGATTGCCTACCGTGAAGGTGTCTTAGGTTATGCTATCGGCGAGCCGGCTGATCGGACGATCAAGGCTTGGGGCTTCGGTCCGGACTTCTTCAAGAAGAACAAGTACAAATATTGGAAGATGGGTCACCCGTATCATCACTCCACCGAAGACAGTGCCCAGATTGGTGCGCTCATCAATATGCAGTATAACCGCGACTCCCAGAACCACTCCCATACCAACTTCCAGAACAGCGGTCTGCCGATTGAGGTCGCCAAGAAACTGGCCGAGAAGACCTGGGGTTCACCGGATGCGGTTGACGCCAAAGGTAGATGGACTCCGATGAACAGATACAAGGCCAAGGCGGCGAAGTGGGCAACTATTCGCAAAGAGCTCCATGACAGCCTGTCCTTGTGCAACTGGATGTACCCATGGGTCGCCTCCCCGCTCAAAGAGCGCAATTACGAAGGCGATACCGCCTTGGAGGCCAAGTACTTCAGCCTGGCCACCGGTATTAAGATGACCGAAGAAGAGCTCGACCTGGTAGCCGAACGCATCTTCAACCTGCACCGTTGCTTGACGATTCTGGAGATGAACACCAGAGATATGCGCAACAAGCATGATATTGCACCGGATTGGGTCTTCGAAGATGGCGGCGAACCTTTCACTCCTGGCAGCAACAGACTGACCAGAGAGGATATCGAGCTGGCCAAAGATCTCTTCTATGAAGAGTGTGGCTGGACGAAAGAGGGCCTGCCCACCAGGCGCACACTAGAACGCTTGGGCCTAAAAGATGCAGCTGATCGGTTGGCGGCAGCTGGATTACTAGGCTAATATCATCATCGTGCACTCCGGCAATGAGCCGACCCTTGAGGGGTCGGCTCTTGCTGTTCTCATTTTTTACATTTCATGTCGTAATTAGCGCAATTGATTGGCAATTCTGACCCACTGGTTAGTTGGCGGCAGGTAGCAGGGGTTTTCCTCGGAATACACTCTCTCAGAATTGGTCCCGACCAAAGGAGGTACGAGATGATGATGGATGAAAGAACAAATCCGGCTGCGACGATCGCCGAGTTTTTTGGCGTGAATCGGCCAACCTCCCGCCGAGGGTTCCTCAAGTTATCGGCGGCCACTGCTGTTGCGATCTATGGTGCTAACATCCTAACCAGCGATCAAGCCAAAGCGT
>JAAYHC010000015.1 GCA_012735535.1 Bacillota bacterium | reverse complement strand
TGTAATATATTATATCTCACTTTTTCGCAGAATAGCAAGCGGAGACAAAAAAACCTTCTACTGATATTTAGAAGGCACCGCTAGATAAAATATGGTACCCCCAAGCGGATTCGAACCGCTGCCGCCGCCGTGAAAGGGCGGTGTCCTAGGCCTCTAGACGATGGGGGCACTTACTGGTGAGCCATCCGCGACTCGAACGCGGGACACCCGGATTAAAAGTCCGGTGCTCTACCAACTGAGCTAATGGCTCATCTCCAATTGCTTTAATAGCATACTACATTTCGATATAGCTGTCAAGCAACTCTAGCAGGGTCTATGTCCAAATTCGCGCAATTCGGACAAACCACACCCATATAGTATAGCGTCAAGTTACTTTTAACGCAAGAGGGTAAGCGCCATTATTTTTCTGGCACTCCTGTCGACCTTTTCCGGCCACGCTTTAGAGGATCGGTGCCCGTTGGAAGGTCTGGTTCCGCGCCGGACCGACCGAAACCAGCACGATCGGTACACCGGTAAAATCCTCGATAAACTTAATGTAATCCTGGGCCTGCACCGGAAGATCATCGAAGCAGGAGGCTTGCCGAGTACTACCCTCCGGCCATCCGGGCAACTCCCGGTAAACCGGGATACACTCTCCAAGTACATGCGCCTGGGCCGGCATCCGCTCTAAAACCTTTCCTTTATATTTATACCCCACACAAATCTTAACAGTCTCAAACCCATCGAGAACATCCAGCAGGGTTAAGGCAAGTCCGGTCAACCCATTTACCTCAGTCGAGTACTTCAAAGCCACCGCATCGAGCCAGCCGCAGCGGCGCGGCCTACCGGTGGTCGTACCGAACTCGCGGCCTCGCTCCCTAATTCGTTCGCCCAGTGCATCCTTGAGTTCGGTCGGGAATGGACCCTCTCCAACCCGGGTGCAGTAAGCTTTGGCTACCCCTAAGACATTATTGAGCTTGGTCACCGGAACCCCGGCGCCAATCGCGGCTCCGCCGGAGGAAGCCGAAGAAGAAGTGACAAAGGGATATGTGCCATGATCGATGTCCAGTAGCGTTCCTTGCGCACCCTCGAAGATAATTTTGGCTCCTTGGGCAACAGCCTGGTTAACAAGGGCGGTCGTGTCCCCGACCAATGGTTTTAGCCGCTCTGCCAGTGGTAAGCAGGTATTCAGAATGTGCTCCAAAGCAAATCCCTCGTGTTGATAGACCCCACGCAGCAGCCGATTTTTGGCCGGCAGTATCTCTTGGAGACGGCTCTTCAGCAACTCGGGCTCGACCAACTCGCCAATCCGAATGCCGGTCCGCGCCACTTTATCCACATAGCACGGCCCAATCCCGCGCCCGGTCGTGCCGATCTTGGCTTCCCGGCTGGCCTCTTCCAGTTGGTCCAGCACCCGGTGGTACGGCATGATGACATGGGCTCGCTCGCTGATCCGCAAATTATCGACGCTGATCCCGCGAGCGCGCAGAGAATCCAGCTCTGCCAACAACACCTCCGGGTCAATCACCACGCCGTTGCCGATGATACACTGTTTATCTGCATATAATATTCCAGAAGGGATCAAGTGCAGTTTAAAAGTATCCGAGCCAACAACGACCGTATGCCCGGCATTATTACCGCCTTGGTAGCGCACAACCATGTCCGCATCGCGGGCCAATAAGTCGGTGATTTTCCCTTTGCCTTCATCTCCCCACTGGGCACCGACGATGATAACTGAAGACAATACAACCGCCTCCTTTGCTGATAGGCATGCAAAGTTTACCAAATAGCTAAGCCGGCGTCAAGCAACGCGGCCGCTCTTCTGGTATTTTTATTTAGTTGAAAGGAATTTAACCCATTGGCGAGAATATATGAACAGTGCGCGCTAATTTCTTAAATATTTGACATATTAACGTTTACTACTAGATTTACTGCACTTGTCCCTCCATGATTATCTAGGGGGTCAGTTTTTGTGAAAAAAAGTACCTGGGCAAGCTTCAAACACATTAACATTGGGTTGTCCTTTGGTCTATCATTGATCTTCTATTTATTATTTGGCTTTTTTGGTGGGACCTGGCTAGATAACCGTTTCGGCACCACACCGACCTTTCTGGTCGTCGGACTGGCTTTAGCCGGCTATTTAATTTATCGCGAATTTGAAAAGATGATCCGGGTCCTTGAGGACTCCCGACGTCTCGAAGCTAATATGCAAGAGAGTATGCTCGATAAAGAGGAGCAACATCGGCGCCGGGTCGCCGAGGCAAAAGAGTCTTTATCTCATGCCCGGAGTTTACTCACCGACTTTGAAGAGATGGTCGCAGAGAAGGAAAGGCAAGCCCTGCGGCGAATTCGTGGAGAAAAAGACGAAGATATTGAAACGGATTCGCGTGGCGAGATAAAAAAGTACTAATTCCGCAAAGAAAGAGAGGGGTTCTGAGTGTTTTTCTTACCCGCAACAATCGTTAAAGCGGCTGAGCATGCAGCAACCGTAGCTGCGGAAGCCCACGGCGGGGAGACAGGTTTGGCTGCCATGATGGCCGATAAGTTCGAACAGCTTAATCACGTGTTGGCGCACCTTGCTCCAATTCCGAAGATCCATATCGGCCCGATCACAATTACCAGCACCATCCTTAACACTTGGTTGCTAGCTGCGCTTGTCATCGGCGGATGTTATCTGTTAACCCGCAACCTGGAGTTTGTCCCGCGCAAGACCGGACAAAAAGTGCTCGAGATGGCCGTCGAGTTTATCGGCAGCCTGACCGAGACCGTCATTGGCCCCAAGGGGCGCGAGTACATCCCGTTTGTGGGCACTATTTTCGTCTTCATTCTAGTTTGTAACTTAGCCTGGTTTATCCCAGGGATGTTGCCACCAACGACCGATATGAATACAACCTTTGGTTTCGCTATTTGCGCAATCATCTTTGTGAACTACTACGGAATCAAGGCCAATGGGTTTAGACACTACATCAAACACTTTTACAATCCGTTGATCCTGATGGAGCAGTTCACCCACGCTTTTTCGCTCGGCATCCGTCTATTCGGAAATATGTTCGGCGAAAAAATGGTTGCTACCGTATTAGCAATATTGGTTCCCTTGATTTTCCCCCTGCCGGTTCAGATTCTCGGGATTATCATGGGCTTTATCCAAGCATTTGTCTTTACATTGCTGACCATTACCTACATTGCTGATTTCGTTGTGGGGCACTAATCTTATAAGCTTGTTGCCTTGTGGAAAGGGGGGAAAATGCAGATGTCATCCTTGTTCGCTGTTGGTTTAACACTAGCAATAGTCGCAGTGTTCTCAGCCATGGGTCAGGCTTTCGCTTCCGGTAAAGCTTTGGAGAGCATGGCTCGTCAGCCGGAAATCGCTGGCGATGTCCGTACCACCCTTATCTTGGCTCTAGCCATGATGGAGGCACTTACTCTGTTTACTTTCGTTATGGCGATCCTGATGTGGACCAAAATCTGATTTAAGTGTGGAAGTGCAGGGAGTTGCCGTCAGGCATCTTCCCTGCACTCGGAAAACCCGTCCCAAAGAGGAGTTGTAAACTATGCTTGAGAATTTCGACATCTGGTCATTAATCTTTCAGGTGATCAACCTGGCCATCATTTTCCTGCTGCTGAAACAATTTGGGTGGCAGCCGGTAATGAACTTGTTGAAACAGCGGGAAGAGCACGTTGAAAACTCTTTAGCGCAAGCTGCCGCCACCAAACAGGAAGCCGAAGAAATCTTGGCCAAATATCGGCGCCAAATGGAGGGTGCTGACCAAAAAGCAGCCAACATCATCGCCGAAGCCAACAAAAAGGCAGAAGCCATTCTTAAAGAACGCGCCGCTGAAGCTGAAGCGCGTTACCAACAGATGATTGAAGAAGCAAAAATTCAGATTAAGAAAGAGAAAGAAAAAGCTTTGGCAGACATTCGCGATGAAATTGCGGACCTGGCTGTTCACGCTGCCGGTAAGCTTATTGGACGGGTACTTACCACAGCAGATCACGAACGCATCGTCAAAGAATGTGTTGACGAAGTCAGTCAATTGCAATAATATCTGGTTGTAAGTGCCCCAATACTTTTATGAAAACGGACCGAAAGGTCTGTTTTTTTTATTAATAAACCGACCATCTCCAAGTGTAGGTTGGTCGGTTTGTCATGCCCTATACAGCAAACTGGGCTCCGTTTGGAGCCCCTCCCCATCAGGCATTCGCTTTCAACAATTGTTGCCCGACATTTTTACCATTTACGCTGATTTCTACGGTCTTGGTTAGGATATCTGTGTACGTGTAGGAAAGTCGGGTGGCTAGATTATCCTCTTGAAGCTTGACCACGAAAACCTTGGGATATGTTTGCTCGACAATACCCTCTACTTCAAGAACCTTTTTACGACCGCGGTTGGCTTTAATCGTAACAGGCTGCCCTACCAGACTATCCATATTGTCTTTGATAATCTTGAGGACATTGTTACACCGCGGAAGTGCCTTTGCCACCTACATCACCTCTCTTAAAGATACACTTATAGTGTACCATAAGAGCAGGCGTTAATCAAGAAGTAGATATTATAGTCTAACCCCTCAGGTTTTGTCAATAATTTTTCCCGGGGTGCGTTTCAAAATATGACCTGATCCCGCGGAATATGGCAACCGCGATTTTTTCCCGGTATTCCGGCTGTGCTAATTTGGCTCGGTCTTGAGCATTCGTCAGAAAACCGCATTCAATGCGACAGGTGGGACAACCGGCATGCCTCAGGAGGTAGAAGCTGGCCTCCTTCACGCCACGGTTTACCGCCCGCGTCTCCGCGGCGATCTCCGCTAAAATTATGCCTGCCAAGCGTTGGCTCTGCCAGTGCGAATAATAGTAGGCCTCGATACCTTCCAGCGTTAGGTCGGTGGACGAATTTATGTGCACACTTAGCAGTAGCGTCGGTCTCTGCCCCTCTGCCTCCGCCGGCTGCTCAACCACCAGCGCCGCCGCGCCGGCAGCTGTTAAGAAACGTCGCGCCCGGTCAGCGATATCGTAGGTCAACTGCTTTTCGCTCAAGCCATCGATAGTCACGGTGCAATCCGGATTGCCGTCGGCAGCCGCCAGGACGACTATTTGGCCCTCCAGGGCCGGCTCTTGTCTGATCAAAGCTAAGGTTTCGGTATCTTCACTAAAGCTAAGATTCGCCCCCAACGCCTTAGCGATAAATGCCGCCGGAGCGAAGGCATGCCCGTGGTAAGACCGGACCAGTTCCGGTAGGTTCTGCCGCTCTCCGTTGACTAATACCAAAGTACTTCCCACATGGAACTCATAGCTCTTCTCTTTCTTGCTAACGACAATTGAACCGCGTCCCGGCGTCCAATCCACTTCAGCGCCGAGATTTTCGGCGACGAGGCGTAGTGGAACCAAATACCCGGTATTACCTTTTACTGCTTTGTGTTTAGGATCAAGAAATCTGCCGTTGATAATTAGGTCGGCACCTTCCGGCATGGATATTCCCTCCATAGGCAATGCTCTTACAGTCTATGGAAACCCTGCCTGGAAAGTGCTATTTGGTATAACGATCAGCAACGGTGGAGGCGCCGAAGGAGTTAGGTTTGATTTGGGCTTCAAAGCCGCTACCGATGATCATGCCGACAAGCTCGCGCACAATCTCCCGGCTGGATCCGATCTCGCCCACATCGAGGTGGATCTCCACATTAAGATCGGCATAGCCGTTCTCGGCCAATCTCTCCGCCAGCCGTCCTGCTAACGAAAGGCTCTGGGAAGCCTCGAAAAAGAGGCGTTGCTTAAGGTTGGCGCTGTATGAGGAGTCATAATATTTTTGGTAATAATAACGACCACCCTTGCCCTCGCGATGGACAATAATGGCCGTCACAAAACAGGAGCCATTTTCTTCGCGAAACTGCGAATCGGTTCCGATAATCAGTTTGTGGCGCAGTTGGGGTTCAGAACTGACGAACTCGATAATGTCCGCAAATACCTCTTCAAACGAGAGTCTGCCCCGGCTGGGGCTTATATAGTACTCTTTCGACATTACTGGGCACCCCCTTTGTCCCAGACAACCACGCTTTTATTATACTGCTTATCCCCCGGCTTCACAACTGCGCAAAAACCTGACTCAGCCGGGCATACTCACTTAGCGAGAGGGTCTCACCACGCCGCTGGCCGCTAATGCCGGCCTGCGCCAAAGCCCAATCAACTTGTTCCGAGGAATAATTAAGATTTGGTGCGTTTTTCAGGCAATTAGCAAGTGTTTTCCGACGCTGCTGGAAAGCGGCTTGAATGATGGCAAACATTAGCTGCTCATCCTCCACCTTCACTGGTGGTTCCGGGTGTCTAATGATGGCGATTACCGCTGAATCCACCTCCGGTGGCGGTAGAAATGAATTTGGTGAGACTTTCGCCACCAAATTAACTTGGCCATAATATTGCAGATAAAGGGTGAGGGATCCGTAGTCTTTAGTGCCGGGAGTCGCCGTCAAACGCTTGGCAACCTCGAATTGAACCATAAAGACCAGGCGTTGCCAGTTGGTCTGCGACGAGATAATCTTGGTGATAATAGGGGACGTAATATAATACGGCAGATTAGCAACCACCTTGTAGCACCTGGTCCCCACCAAATCAGGTAGGGATAACTTAAGAAAATCACCATAGATGACTTCAAAGTTAGGATGAGCTGCGGTGAGCCGGGCCAAGTGCTCCTCAAAATCGCGGTCAATTTCAACAGCCAACCAGCGCTCGACCTGATCGGCTGCGAAATCAGCCAGTACTCCCAGTCCGGGTCCGATCTCTAAAACAAAATCGTCCCGCTCAAAAGCTGCAGCGGAACAGATCTTGGCGAGGACATTCCGGTCGACCAGAAAGTTTTGGCCAAAGGCTTTTTTGGTCTGAAGATCATATTGAGCCAGTACTTGTTGCACCACAGAGGGTTTGTAGAGCTCGAAACTCATCTGTCGATCCTTACTATCTACTCGAGAATATAAACTTTGACCCATTGACGGCCAAAGGCGATAGCCTCCTCCAGGGTTTCATAGCATAAATCAACCTGGTCGCCCTTGATTGCTCCGCCAACATCACCGGCGATCGCAATCCCATACCCTGGGATATACACCCGAGAACGCAGCGGAATAACCCTGGGATCGACCGCAACAATGCCATACCCTGCTTTTAGTCCGATCGCGGTCAGCCCGTTAGTATATGGAGCGGTGCATTCCGGACCGGGATAGTAGGCGGTGGCCAGCATCTCTTTTACCTCGCGGTACCGGTAGGTACCGTTTTCGGTGGCGACAGTCTTAACCGGTTCTTTTTGCCCGACCAGCACCACTTGGTCCACCGGCTCGGCCAACACCTTCTCCATAATCAGTACATCGGCTACCACTTCGCCGTCTCTCTTAACTATTTTCCGTATACGCTCAAGTAAACCCTCCTGACCAGGTGTTACTATTTGCTCGGTCCCTTTGTCAAGGGTGCTGTCAGGCTTCTTGGTAACACTATAGGGAATTGTGATCTGCTCGGTGATGTACTCGGCGCTAAAATCCGGTAATGGAATAGTGGAAGCAGGGACTAATGTTGGCTCCTCTTTCGAGGCCAGCTCGATAACCGTATGCTGAGCCAGCTCGCTCTGCAAGTCGGGAGCAAGCAAGGAAAAGCACTCATCAGGGATGCCTAATTCAGCCAAAACCTCTGCTGCCGTGCGCATCCGGGTCTGATGCTCAAAACTAACCCCGTCGACCAGCACGGTGACCGTACGTAGACCGGCCAGATACCAGTTTAAAGATAGGGCGATGCCTAAGCATAGGCCTACTATGGCGGCCAAGAGCGGAGAGATTGGCTTAGCTACCACCTGCTCCTGATCAATCATTCGTTCTTCACCTCGACGTAACAAGTGACTTGATCTAAGCGGTGGTAGTCTATCCAATATTTAACGGACGAATTCAGATCCGGGTGCTAAAAATGACCTCACCGGTTGTACTATAGAGCGTGGCGTGAATCATTCCCTCGAAGGTTTTTTCGCGCTCAAATCTCGTCCCATCTGAAAAAACCAGTTTAACGGTACCGTTACTGAGATCGGCCTGCTTGATAACTTTACCCTCCAAGAGCCGTTCCAATTCATGTCGATCATTCATTTTGCTCACCTCGCTCGCGATCGAAGATGGCCTGTAAGCGCGCTATTAGCTCGGATTGGGGTGTAGTATCAAGTTCATCCAGCAGCGCTAAAATAGCCTCAAACTGTGCTTCACTAATTATCTTCGCCTTGAGCAGTTCCTCATATGAAGCGATTAACAGTATCTTGGCTTTGGCGAAATCCTGGTACAAATCGACCATCTGTCTCTTCCTCTTAATTATCCGGTTCCCGATCGGTGATATCCACGAACTTGGCGAATTCCGGAATGAACTGGAGAATCGCCTTCCCGGTCTGCCCCTTTCTGTTCTTGCCGATGATCACCTCGGCAACTCCTTTGGTGCCTCTGGCTTCGGCTTGGTCGGGATAATAGTATTCATCGCGATAAACAAACATCACCAGATCAGCGAATTCTTCGATGTTTCCGCTATCCCGCAAATCGCTCATAACCGGCCGTTTGTTATCCCTAGCCTCGACACCCCGGTTCAGCTGGGATAGTAAAATAATCGGGACGCCGAGTTCGCCGGCCAGATCGCGCAGTTCGCGCACGGCATCGCCGACGACCAACGCCCAGTTGCGGTTTTGATCTGCCGGCGGTTTGATTAATTGTAAGTAGTCGATGATAATTAACCCTAAATCCGGATATTGGCTTTTGACCTTGCGCGCCTTGGCCCGAATCTCCACGGTAGTCAGGCCGCGCTTGTCGACCACCAACAGCGGCAGGTCATTGAGCGAGTTAAAGACATTTAAGGCGTGCCTGACCTTTCCTTCATCGGTGAGCTTCGTATTATACTCATAGCTCGTAATAAGCGGCTCCCCGTTCCGGTCGCGCAAGCTAAAAAGCTCTCCGATGACGATCCGGTCGCCGATCTGCTCGCTATCCATTTCCAAGCTGAAAATGAGTACGGGAATGTTCCGCTTGGCCACATTAACCGCGAAATTGAGCGCCAGCGCGGTCTTACCCATACTTGGCCGCCCGGCCAAAATGATCAAGTCTTTCTTTTTAAAACCGGTGGTCAAGCTGTCAATGGACGGATAGCGCACCAAGAGGCCAAAAGGTTGGCTGCCTTCCGACCGATTGAGCAAATTGTTGTAACACTGGCTGAGGATCGCCTTTAAATCGCAGATTTCGTCTTGTCCGCCGTTCTCATCGCTGGTTGCGGCAAAAATCAGTTCTTGAGCCCGTTCGCGTAGGCTGGTCAGATCTCCGTCGTCATGTGCGATCAGCTTTTCGATTTCTTCGACAGCAGCGAGCAGTTTGCGTCGTCCGTAGGCCGCGCGCAGCGTTTCGATGCTCGGCTCCAACTCTGTTTTGCTGATAAACGACTCGGTGAGCTTGATCAGCACCTGGTCGGCAGCAACAATCTCCGGCTCTTTGCGCAAGCGGTTATAAATCTGGGTATAGGAAACCGTACCTTGCTCTTGATATAGTTCTAAGATCACTCGGTAAATCAGGCGATTCTCCCGATCGAAGAAATACTCGGGTTTGAGAGAATCAACAACCTCATCAATCAAATGTGGAAATTTGACCAGAATACCCAAGACCCGCCGTTCGGCCGGAATATCGCTGGGATACTGGTAACTAAGATCGAAAGCAGGATTAGGCATCATACTCATCTGGGAATAACTCCTTCCACCGGCGGATCCGCGCTATATCTTCAGAATCCGGCTCCCGATAAGCTGCCGCATTCGGCACCCCTTGGAACGCGTCTTTCCGGGCTTTGGCCCTGGCTTGTTCCAAATCTTGCCGGGTCAACCAGCCATTCTTATGCCAGGAGAGAAGGATTGCATTCAGATAAGCATAACGCGGGCTATCGGCTTTTTGCATCATTTCATCAATTGCTTCTTTAATTACGGCCGGTTCAAACCCATCATCGACCCACTTGGCCAAATCTTCAGAGATTTTGGGCGTAATCCAACCGGTTTTCTCCTCATAATAGCGTAATAGATCACCAAACGGATCGACTGTTTGCGACGGGGATGAGGAGGTAGCGGTAACTCGAGCCGCCCCGCTTTCCTCAGCGGCAGCCGCAGCCTCAGTGCCGAAAATCGCTTTAAACTCCGGCTCCGGGAGCGGATCGTGTACCAAGATAACTTGTCCACCATCCGGCGCCGTTTCGATTGAAACCAACCCAAACTGCAAGAGCAGCGCCAAAGCCTCGTCAAATTGAGCCAAGGAAAGATCAACCTGGCGCGCCACCGTTGCGGTATCGGTCACGGGTTGGGTCTGGGCTTGCATGGCCAAAAAGAGCCACAGAATTACCCCATCTTTCCCGAGGTGGGGATAATAAAGGGTTAAGAGCTCCGGGTAGACCAGCAAACCGGAACGGTTATGTCCCGAATACTTCAGGGAAAACCGTAATGACATTAAACTTCCATCCTAACACATTAATATTTACTGCGCGCTGCACTGACCTCGTTAACGGATAACAGCCCGCAATACGCAGGGTGGTGCCAAGTATCTTCTTGCCGTAGCAGCCCTTTCCCTGCCGGTGCCTTCGGCCGACTACCCGCTCGCCACCGGCTCTCCAAGAAAGAAAACGGCTATCAAGTTAGTCTCTTTCTTTACGCTGATAAAAGAGGTACGCTCCAATAACAATTAAAGCCAACGGCCACGCCCAGGCAATAATGAAATCCGGTATTATCCGGCGGGCCAAGAGGGCAAGGCCAACACCGATCAGCACAATCGCCACCGTACGTTGTTTCTCTTCGGGAAATAGCGAGCCATCCACGGCTTGCCAAATATCGCCGACCTGTTCCGTATCCACATATTCAGGGACCAGGGGTTCTTGGGGTATAATAACCCAGGCAACCAAATAGGCTAATACCCCCGGGCCCATTAACGCCGCGATCACCCAGATGAGCCGCATAATGGAGACATCGACATCAAAATACTCGGCCAAGCCGGCCGCCACCCCACCGATCATGACATTTTTGCGCGACCGGTACAACCGTTTAGCCATGTTTTCCCCCCTTGCTCGCAGCCTCTTTCAAGAGGGCTGCGGTTTGCTCCGGAATCCCCGGCATCCCTAGGACTTGGGTGCCGCGGCCATGATAATCCGTCCCACCCGTCAAAACCAAACCATATTTGCGCCCTAATTCAAGATAGCGGGCAACCTCCGCCGCTGAATGGGAGGGATACCAGACCTCGATACCGCCTATCCCGTAGTTGACCAGCTCCTGCAAGTCCCAGTCCCCGATCATCCTGCCCGGATGGGCCAACACCGCTACTCCGCCGGCCTCCACAATCAACTCGATACCCCGCCGCGGGGTAATGTAATAATGGGGAATATACGCTTTGCCGGTCTTCGCTAAAAAGGCATCGAAGAAAAGATCCCGGTTATGCGGTGCAACTAAGCCTTTCTCGACCAATTTGTCCATAATGTGACTACGACCGATAAAGCTGTGAGGATCGGCAGCCTCCGGGAAATCGGTCCAATCTAGTTCATAACCAAAGCTCCGTAACTTGGCGAGGATCTCTTTCGCTCGTTCGCGCCGCTGATTATGAATGTCGGCACAGCCCTGGATCAGCCCAGGATGGGTATGGTCGATGAAATAACCTAGTAAATGCACCTCGGTATCCAAATAGTCGGTGGTAATTTCAATACCCGGTATAAAGGTCACTGGATAAGCTGCAGCCGCCTGAGCAGCCGCAGCCACACCGGCTACCGTATCATGGTCGGTTAAGCTTAAGACAGTAATTCCAGCCTGGGCCGCTTTGGCTACCAGTAGCTCCGGCGGATCAAGGCCGTCTGATGCTGTTGAATGCACATGCAAATCAATCAATCAATCAGCTTCCCTCGACCATCTTTTTCTTGGCGGTTTCCGCCGTTTCTTCACCTGGTGGCGGCTCGGTGGCTCCCCGGCCGAGATAACCTATACCGAGGGAGATTATGGCGCTGGAAATTAGCAGCATACCAGCGATTTGCCATGAGACGGCTTCTGCTTGCAAAGCCGCAACCTGAGCCGAAACATCGTGAAATGCGTCTACGATCGGGTTGTTAAACCGGAGATAAAAAAGCCCGCCCCAAATTGTGCTGGCAGCAGTGGCCCCCCAACCAATCCAACGAAAGATCATTTGATATCCTTTTGGTTTGCTCATCGCGGGACACCTCTTATCCCTACTAGTTTATTCGTGAGCCTAACCCCTATTCCTCTAGAAAAACAAAGGGCCCGCTCGCGGGCCCCTTTTCCTAGCAGGTCTGTAAGCTGTTTAATTAAACAATGAACTGACTGACGACTCTTCGTGTACCCTCATAATCGCGGAAGCCGTCAAAGGCCCGATGGAAAGGGTCTTAATCTTATCAAGCTGCTTTTCCGGCCCTAATGGGATGGTATTGGTAACCAAAACCTCTTTGATCGCCGGGTGGGCCAAGCGCTCCAAGATCGGTCCGGAGAAGACCGGATGAGTCGCACAAACGTGAATCTCCGGCCGGGCGCCATGAGCTAGCAGCGCCTTGACCCCTTCAAGCAAGGTTCCGCCGGTATCGATCATATCCTCGATGATTAAGGGAATTTTTCCTTCAATATCGCCCATAACATGGGTGACCTCGGAAACGTTATGCTCCGGATGGCGCTTATACATACCAACTAGGGGCAAGTCAAGCCGTTTGGCGAGTTTCTCGGCTCGTTTGATCCCGCCGGCATCAAGCGCGACCACACACGCATTTTCCAGATTCTTTTTCCGATAATAGTCGGCTAACAACGGCAAGACCGTCAGGTGATCCACCGGGATATTAAAAAAGCCCTGAATCGCCGGTGCATGAAGGTCAAAGGTAATCACCCGATCAACCCCAACGGCGGTGAGCACATCCGCCACCATCCGCGCGGAGATCGGTTCGCGGGGCGCTTCTTTGCGCTCTTGGCGCGAGTATCCGTAATGAGGGATGATCGCATTGATCCGACCGGCAGATGCGCGTTTGAGCGCATCAACCATCAAGAGCAGCTCAACTAGGTTATCATTGACCGGTGCACAAATTGATTGCAAGATAAAAACATCATTGCCGCGAACTGTTTCCTGGAATCGGACGTAAATCTCACCGTTAGCAAAGCGTTTGATACTCACCTTACCAAGCTCTTGACCTAGTAGTTGAGCTACTTCAGCAGCCAACTCAGGGACGGACGTGCCGGCAAAGATAGTTAGTGGTGCTTGCATTTAATAGGGGCCTCCTTGAAAGGTAGGTAGTAGACCATAATTCTATTCGAGGCGGAACCCCTAAATCCTGTTTTTACTTGCTACTTTGCCGTAAACTACCAATTAGGCAACCGTCCCCGCACCAACCCCCTCTGCCCACTTGCCGCAGCGGTCACCCCAGCGGGCTAGGACCGTCTCGTCTACGCAGATCTGGACGACTTCACACCGATTTGGACAGCCGCCACATTCAAAACTTTGCGCATGGTAGTTGAGTTCAGCGGCCTCAAATCCTTTAAAATTGGTCCGGCCGCTCTGTTCAGCCGCAGCTTTACCGAGTAAAGCGGCGCCAATTGCGCCCGTAACCCCGTAATAAGGTGATACGTGTACCGGCTGACCCAAAGCCGCTTCAAAGGCGGCTTTAATTCCTTTGTTCGCCGCAACGCCCCCTTGAAAGACGATCGGCGGAGCAATCTCTTTGCCTTTGGCCACATTACTAAGATAGTTGCGCACCAAAGCCTGACAAAGCCCGGCAATGATATCCTCGATACGGTGACCTGTTTGTTGCTTGTGGATCATGTCCGACTCGGCAAAAACCCCGCACCGGCCGGCGATGCGTACCGGGGTGGTGGACTGTAGGGCGAGGTCGCCAAAGCGCTCAATGGGAATGTTCAACCGCTCTGCTTGGTGATCCAAAAATGAGCCGGTCCCTGCAGCACAAACCGTATTCATGGCAAAATCAACAACTATTCCGTTGCGGATAATAATGATCTTTGAGTCCTGACCGCCGATCTCCAAAACGGTTCGTACCTCCGGATTAAACTGCAAAGCACCTACCGCATGGGCGGTAATTTCATTCTTGACCGCATCGGCACCGATGAGCACCCCGGTCAAGTGACGGGCGCTCCCCGTAGCCCCCACCCCGACAACCTTGACACTCGGCGGAATCAGATCCCGGATCCGCGCCAATCCATCTTTAACGGCTTGGATAGGATTGCCCTTGGTTCGGATATATAATGACTCGACCAGTTTACCTTCGGCCGTGACCAGGGCAAAATTCGTGCTTACCGATCCAACATCAACACCAAGAAAGACTTGCAACTTAATACCTCCCATGTTTTCCGAGATCCAGCATTGGTATACCCCGGAAAACCGGTGGCCATACTACAGTGCCAGTTTCAGTCCGATCTTGGCCCCCCAATCGTCGCTGACCGCTTGCCTTTCCCAGACTCGTTTTCGTTCAAAAGCCAGACTGAGATCGGTCTGCTTCCGCAAGTGCCGGATAATTGACACGCTAGCAGTAGCAGTCGTC
This sequence comes from Bacillota bacterium, assembly GCA_012735535.1. Taxonomy (GTDB): domain Bacteria; phylum Bacillota; class UBA5301; order UBA5301; family UBA5301; genus JAAYHC01. Next base: position 38,547 of record JAAYHC010000015.1, on the reverse strand, counting down.
TTGTGAGAAACAAGCTCCTCCCACTTGTGCTCAGCTTTCACGGAGAGCTTAGCCGCCCAGTTCCGGCTTTTTGGCAGTTCGATTGCGAAAGTGGTTGCGATTGAAGCATCCGGTTTGCACGCTGGTTCCGTTTGGAGCCGACCCTGCAATTTCAGCGAGTTCGGCCAAGTTCCGCGCCCGGTACGCGTCGCCCACACCTGGTATTCCTCAACGACCTTCCCGGCCAAATAACGCTTAGAATCGTATGTAAACCCGGCCTCGACTGTGGCTTTATCTCCATTGCCCAGCCACCGCAGGAGATGTTCGCGGGTATGATAGCTTTTGGTCAGTTTAGCCGGGTAAGTCTTATCGATAGTCCGATAACCGAACTTAAGGCTGTTGGTCGGGCTGAGCTGCTGCTGCCACTGAACTTCGTAGTTTTTGACCCGCCAGGTATATTGGGCATTACGATAGTGGTTAGACCAACCGCCGCCAATCCGGGAGATTAATTTGGTGGAGATAATATCCTCAGATTCGGCCCACGGGTACCGGTAGTCTTCGCCGCTATTGAGCAAAACCTCACCTAGAACCCAGCCGTCCAAAAACCAGTCTTGCCCGTCTAATGCTCGATTCACCGTGAAATCGAAGATCCCCGTAGACCAGAGATGGTCGGCCCAATTCGGTCGATTGACCGGTTCTTTGGATTCGGAATACAGTTCCCATTCCCCGGCAACATAGTCCCGGTGCGGCTTCTCCGGATAAGTTTTGTACTCACCTTTGAGCCTGGCGACCCATGAGCCTTGCTCGCCAGGATTCCACCACGCCTGCACTTTGCGTTTGTGCTCGTAACCCAGATTATACTGATTGGCCACATCTTCCGGCCGGTCGTACCGGGTGTAGTTGAAATTAAACTTGTCCCAACCGATCGCCTGGTCAATCTTGAGCTCATTGGCCAGCCGCAATTTGGCCACCTCGGCCAAGCCGTAAACCCGTACTGACGGATCCACCGAGATTTGCCAGCCATTCGGCCGGCGCCAGTCGCTCTGCAAGCTTAGCTCCGAGTACGAATCATCGCCTTGACCGGCGATATGTTCAATGGTGAGCTTAGGTTCTGCAGCAAGACCGCTCACCTGACAAAGGATTAGGATCAGCAGGCTTGTCCACACTGGAGACACAAAAAACCTTGGCACCATCATCACTCCTTTACAAATTCCATAATTGGCGGTACAAGTTTGGTAAGTAGCCGGTCATAATTTCCCGGTTGACGGCCGGTACCGCCCCAGGATCCTCCCCGCACTGCGCCAGCCGGGCCAAATTCACATCGATCTGGATAAAGGGAAGATCATCGGTTTCGGCGACGACAAATACACCGCTCCCGTCGATGCTCAAATAGGTTGGCGAGTAAATACGTTTACCGGAAATGTAATAGAAATTGTTTTCCTGGGCCCGCCCCCACTCCCCAGATAAAGTGGTGATCTCTAGTTCTTGCGGCCACTCGCCCAGGCGCACGACAATTTTCGCGCCCCGAGCCGCCTGAATCCGGGCCAATTCAAAGAATTGCTCCTCCCCGGCAAAGGCCAGCGCGAGCGGGCCCGCGCCGGTATTAAAGACCTTCACTTGTCTTCCCGGCAGATAACCGTCTTGGACCTCCCCGGCCGAGAGATGAGTCTTGAACTGATAGCTGCATTTCCCAGCGGGATCAAAACAATAACATAGCTCACGTTTATGGGCGCGGCTTTGCAGGGTTCTGGTTCCGACGATGATCCACAATTGGTATTTGCGGGCCAAACTGCCCCAAAAAGCTTCAAAAGAATCCATGATCAGGCGGGTAACACGTCTTGTCGCCAGCGGCGCCAACTGTAGCAAGACCTCGTTCGCCCCTGTGGTCAAAATCACTACGCCCGCCCCAACCTCACACGCCTTCACCAACAGCTCGCTCGTTTTGACAACCAAATCGGTTAGCGACTCCGCCGCCAACTGCGTTCTCTTCACCAAGGCTAGCCGGCCGGGTTGCGGAGCACACGGCTCTTTCGGCTTGGCGCCGTATGATTCGATCAGACTTTTGATCCGCTCGGGATGAAAAAGAAAGAAAGTTTCCACCTCGTAGTATAACTCCCGCACCGGTTCCCAATTGACTTTGTCAATGAGCTTTCTCGGCGATATCACCGAAATCACCTCCGGTATTGCCCCAGTGAGCTTTGGAGAGCTTTAAAAGTCCCGCGGTATCACGAAAAGCTTTAGCCGCCGCCAAATCGAGGTTGCGGATCAAGACCCCTTCTTTTTCCTTTTGGGGTGAGATCAAGTAACCAAGATCCAAGCTGGTAAGGTTGGTTAACTGTGGATCAATATGGGCCAGAATGCCGGTCGGCGGATAGAGCGCAGCCGGACCACAAATGGTGGTCAATCCTTGGTAAGCAAATTTTACGGCCCGACCAACTAAGCAGCTCTCCAGGGTAAATACGCCATTGGCCTGAGCAATCTGCCAGACTCCCAGCAACTGTTTACGGTAATCATAAAACTTACCGACAGCTTGCAGGCTGATGATGAGATCGGCTCCTTGCAGGGCCAAAACCCGGCCCATCTCCGGTATCCACGCATCCCAGCCCAGCACTAAGCCAATGGTAGCCTGATCGGTTTGGGCCGTCGTGATTTGTTCCCCGGGTTGAAAGGCATGTTCTTGATCAAGCGGGGAAAAATGGATCTGCTCTTGGGTTAAGACCACCTGCCCATCTCTGTCCACCAAGTAGCCCCGGTGCAACAGTCCGCGGTCGGAAGCCTCCAAAGTTGTCCCCGGGACCACCTGAACATGGTGGTTTTTGGCCAATGAAGTGAAGAAGTCCAACCATTCCCCGGTCCAAAAACGACCGAGCCTGGCAACCAACTGGTTCGTTTTGGCATCGATCCCGTATTCGATCGTCTTGCGAGACTCCGGAGAAAACAAGAGCGCAGTCAAGGCCGGAAAGACGATGAGATCTGCCCCGGACTCTATCCCCTGGGAAAAGAGGAAAATCAGCTTCTTTTCCAGCTCTGACCAAGAGTACCGGCTGAGATCGGAGATGGACAGTTGGACTACGGCTGCCTTAATTGTTGCCATGCAGAATCCCTCCGCACAATACGTCTCACCCATTTTTACGCGGCTGGCAACAAGAAAAGCACCGTATCCAAGCTAAAATTCATCGCAGGCCTGGAATTTCCTTTTATTTCCAAGTAAAGTGCAAAAAAAAATAACGGGTGTCAAAAACACCCGTCTTTAGCTCGTCCAATTAGTAGACCGGAGTTAACCAGTGCTTGTATTTCGGATTACGTCCCTTCACAACGTCAAAGAAGAGGGTCTGGAGTGACTTGCTCAGCGGGCCAACCTGACCATTGCCCACCGGACGGTGGTCAATCGAGGTGATCGGGCTGACTTCGGCCGCCGTACCGGTGAAGAAGGCTTCATCGCAGATGTACAGTTCCGTACGGTCGATCTGACGTTCCTCAACCTCTAAGCCTAGCTCCTCCTTGGCCAAAGTAACCACGGTCGCTCTGGTAATCCCCTCTAAGATATCAGCGGTGCAGGGCGAAGTAATCAGCTTCCCGTTGCGCACAATAAACAGGTTCTCGCCGGTACCTTCGGAGACATGTCCATCGGAAGTAAGATAGATGGCCTCACCATAACCGTCATTGGCCGCGTCATTCTTGGCCAACGCCGCACCGGCATAAGCCCCGTTACACTTGGCCCGCATCGGAATCATATTATCCTCCAGGTGGCGCCAGGAGGAAACTTTAACGCTCAAACCCTTGCTGGTATCCAGATAAGCCCCGAACGGAATAGCAAAGACCAGAAAATCATCGGGCATCTTATTACAGAGAATCCCGATCTCCGTACCGGATTTATATAAGATCGGCCGGATGTACGCATCAGTCTTGAACTGATTCTTTCGGAGCAGCTCCACCGTAACCTCGACCATTTCCTCGACGGTGAGCGGCGATTTCATCATGAAGATCCGGCCCGAACGCTCTAAACGCTGAAAATGTTCGAGCAACCGAAAGACATATAGCTGCTGATCATCTTCGTTCCAATAAGCTCGAATACCCTCAAAAACGCCTGTGCCGTACAAAAAAGCGTGAGTCTTAATACTAATCTTCGCCTCTTCGATTGGCACAAACTGACCCTGAAAATATGCGTACTCTCCCATAACTCTACTCCTCCACTTCTTCTCGGGAATTAACCTATATTGTACTGCACCTAGTTACGGGTGTCAATTTTTAGGCATACTGCCAACTCTTACTACTCCGTTGATCGGCTGATAAGTATCAACGCTCAAGATTTCTCGGCTCACAACGCCTCCCGGACCGACATACTTTTTCCACACTCTGACTTTGCGTCCGGGCATTGCCTCCTTCTCGATAACCCGCTGCCCCGGCTCGAGACTTGGATCATAACGCTCCGTCCACACCGGTGGGATGGTTTCCAAATCCTCAACCTCGATCTGAACCCGCCAATCATAAACCCATTTGCCGAGGATGAGAACTTCAATATAATCGCGTCCGACAATTGCTTTAATCAAGACCGGCCGCACAGTTTCATTATGGATCTTTAAGTCCAAGTAATCGTAATATACGGTCGCATCGCGGCCTAGCCCCACATAGGCACTGGGCAAACTGTGCTTATTGCGCTCGAGAATCGTTAAGTTGGCTAGGACAGCAGCATTATACAATGTGGTCGAAACCTGACACACGCCGCCGCCGACACCCGGGACCAATTCCCCATTAATAATCACCGGTGCTTCTTCATAGCCGGACTCCGGCAACCGGGGACCGGTCAAGCGATTAAAGGATAAAACTTCACCAGGCAACAGGATCTTGTTATCAATCGACTCGGCGGCCAAACGTATATTCTTCACCCGGCTGGTGTTGCTCGGGCTAAAGTACGTACGATACGAGGCCACAACCTCAGTGATCCCCAGGTTTACTGCTTCTTCGGTATCCAACCGGGGCTTGATTTCGCGAAAAGGCAAGGATACGGAATAAGGCGGAGCCTGCTTGAGCAGCTCCGTAACTAGCAGGGCTAGGCGGTCATAATCAATGGTCTGCCCGGGCTGGGCCGGAATTAGTTTAACCTGACGTCGGTCCGGTAAAACCTCCCACTGCGCGGAGACCGGCTCCACTTGAGTTTTTTCCCGTAGCGGCTCAAGTGCACGCTGAAATTTCTCGCGGTCAACGGTCACTTGCGGACGGATAAATAAGCCCTCTTTGAGAATCCTGCGCCGCGCGGCACGTTGCAGAAACCAATTGCCGGTTCTCCCCGCCCGCAGGGCTTGATCGGCCATTTTAGCGTAGTCAAAGCCGTAACCAAGCTCGGCGGCTGTCAATGTGCCGACAACCCCGTCCGCTTCAAAATTGATTGGTTCTTGCAAGCGGGGTTCAAGATATTCTTGCAAGCGCTGGATCACCGCGTCCCGCTTAAGCTTGCCCAAGGATAGATTCTCTAAGTAGACCCCTTCAATTACATCGGTCCGTAAAAAATCATAAGTGTAAAACCCGCCGAGAGAACCTACCGTTAAGACCAACAGGGCCGCCAAAAATACCAGCAAGATATTGCGTTTATTCAGGGTGACCTCAATATAAACCGCTATAGCTGCACCAAACCCCCTTAACGCTTCCGGTTGCGGTTACGACGCAGCTCCGCTTTGGATGCTCGTTTCAGGTACTTAACCGAAGTCCAGATATTCCCCTTTTTCCGGTAGATGACCCCCATATTGTGCAGGGCCGGAGGATAATCGGGGTCTAGTTGCAAAGCACGCCGGCAGAAGTCTTCGGCCGCGGCCAGGTCACCGGCTTCGTGCATCAAGGCACCTAAATTTGAATATGGAGCCGGGTTGAGCGGATTTTCCGCAACCGCCCGCAGAAAACACTCCTGAGCCTGCTGTGGATCAGCGCCGCGGCGAATTTGCAGGATGCCTAATTGATTCCAGGCCTCACCGGCCAGCTCCCCATTGTTAATTAGCCCCCGAAAGATCTGTTCGGCCTCGGTAAACTGTCCTTCGCGGAGCAACATCTTTCCCTTATTTAATTGTTCCTCAGCGGCGGTAAATTCACCATTGCTCATGCTGCATTATTCTACAACCCGCCTAACGGCAACCTGCTATCCGATGTCGAATTACCACGATTATTAGCATTGCAGTCCACAGATACCCATATGCGGGATAAACCGTATTTATTAGCCTCACAAAGCCGGCCCGCGCCACGGCCCAAGCCAGAGCGGCGACCAACAGTGATCCGGCTGCCGGATAACGAGCAAAGATTCGATACCGGCTGTTCAAAGCAAAAAGATCGGCAATCGCTGATGTGTACATCGCCAGGAATAATAAGAGTAAGTAGGCAAGGCGGGTTCCGTAGCCCCCTAAGGCGGCAATGTAAGCCATCGGCAGCGTACTCTGGCTGGCCCCGGGGGTAAAATAGATCCCGGACCAAAACAAGAATAAAAGTAACCCCAAAATCAGCCCTGAGAAGAGCCCGGCCAATTTACCCGTGCGCGTGTCCGGAATATGATTTCCTAAAGCTGAAAAAACCGTAATCACCGTACCTAAATTGAAAGCGGCGTACAATATCCCGGCCACCAGCCAATTTGGCAGCAACGTGAATTCACCGACCGCAAGTAGCGCCGGGATCAACGGGTAGATGCGGGCCAAGGCGGGAGCAGCCGGCCAATCCGGAACTAGCTGACCGGCTAAGACGAGCAGAACGATTATAAGCAACAAAGGTACCAAAGCTTTATTGATTTTGACCAGCCCGCTTGCTCCTCGAGCCATCCCAAGTACCGCCAGTAGCGCAAAGAGAAGCGAGCTTAGCCGCGTCGGCATTGGCCACAAGGCCGCAATGGCCTCGCCGCCACCGGCGATCATCACCGCCAACCCGGCAAAGACGTAGCTGCCGGCGATCAGATCTCCCAAGGTAGCTAAACGCGGCCCCAGCAAGATCCGGCAGGCTTGGCGATACTCGGTCAGTTTTCGCTCGTACGCCGTCGCCATGATGAAACGGGTCCAGACGATGAAGATGCTCACCGCAATACCAATACCCGCTACCCCCAGCCAACCAAACCGAACAAAGAACCGGTTAATCTCCTGGCCGCTGGCAAAGCCGGCGCCAACGACAGCCCCGACACAGATCGCGACCAACCCGCATAGGTCCTGATAATTACTACGCACTCAGCCCCCTCCTCAGATCCATGCATATTTTCCAACAATTTCCCATATACTTGCCTATGTATATGCGGAATCCGCGGAAAACAATGCGATGGAGAGGGCCGAGTATGCTTAACAAGTCACCTGCTCAACCGCTATTAAACCGTGCTTTGCTGTTTGAAAGAGTGCACTGGGAAGCCCCTTGTGCCGCTGAGACCTTAGCTACAGCAATTCACAAGCAACTGCAAGCCATCCGCGCCGGCTGTTCGGAGTTAGTTCTGGTTTGCATCGGGACCGACCGCTCAACCGGTGATGCATTGGGGCCGATTATCGGATCTCAGCTAATTGATACCATCCCCGGGCTGCATGTATATGGAACTTTGGACGAGCCGGTGCATGCCGCGAACCTAGTTGAAAAGATCGAATTAATCAACTCCTTACACCAGGGGATTACTATCATTGCCGTTGATGCTTGCCTCGGTCGGGCTGAAAATGTCGGCTACATCAGCGCCAAGAGCGGACCATTATACCCTGGGACAGGAGTGAAGAAAACTCTTCCGTGTATCGGTGATCTGCACATTATCGGCACCGTCAATGTCGGGGGATTCATGGAGTATCTCGTTCTACAAAACACGAGATTAAGCCTGGTCATGAATATGGCTAGGGTAATCAGTACAGCACTGTCCCTAGCCACTAAAACTCACCTCGGTTTGCTTGAGGCCTCAGCGACACTACAAACTTAGTTAGCCGGACGGCTAAACGTAGAGATTCGCCCTACTCTTTTTTGGAGTCTGGGTTTGGGTTAGCTTTGGCCACGATTTTGCCTTCCGGGGTCGGCATTTCGCAACTACCGGAGAAGAAACCGCCATCCTCAATAACGATGATTTTCGTCGAAGCGTTACCCTCCAACCGGCCGGTCGGGAGCACCTCCAACCGTTCGGCAACTTTAACGTCACCCTTGAGCACTCCGCCAATGGTCAAGTTGACGGCTTCAACCCTCGCCTCAACCTTGCCATCTTTGCCGATAACCACGTTTCCTTCGCAAGTAATTTCACCGGTTACCGTACCATCAATTCTGAGCATGCCTTTGGCGTGCAGCTTGCCTTCAATAAGCGCTCCTGGTGCGATCAGTGTCCCCATTTTATCCAACTTGTCCGGGGAAACAGCAATTGGTTCTTCTTTTCTAAACATCTTATCCCACCTCACACTTATTTGGTAATGATCAATGCATCAATGCATCTATGATACTCTGCTCTTCAGTGGACAGCTGATAAGTCGATTGGCCGTCTTTTACCGGTTTAGCATAGACCCTGGTATCATCCCGGCCATAGATTCCGCTTATAACGATTCCTTCACCATTGCCTTTAAGCAAGGCCAACGAGAAGCTCTGATCTCCCCCAACCCCCGGAAAAGCGTTATAGCGGACCAAACCGACCCTGGATACAGCTGTTTCGGCCCATTTTTCTAGTTGCGCTAATCGTTGCTCGAGCTGGACCCGTGCCTCTTGGAGTTGCGCAAGTTCTGATAGATAGCGGTTGACCAGATCCTCTAACCCACCTCCGTTCGGAAGCATCCGCTCCAAATGTTTATTTAAACGACGGAACTTTCCGTAGGCCGAAAGGAACAAAATGAAGCTCGCCCCCATCACCACCAATAAAGCGGTAAGAACCCAAATGAGAAAGTCTTGACTAAATTGCATTCTTCTTACTCCCTTCGCTGCAGCGCCAACGAACTCGCTTCCAACATGATCTCTTTAACACTCCGCCCTAAAGTTGCTGCGGCCGCTAAGCAGTCAGCATACTCCGGCGAGACATTGAGGGATCCTTCGGGAAGCTGTGCCAGCTTCACTCTGACCGGAATATCTCCAATGGTCACGGTAATCACCGAGCGGGGCAAGGTGATGCGCCGCCTGGTGGTATAGGAGAGACCAATCGTGGTCGTTTCGGCAAAGATGATCCCCGCCGCGGTAAGTAAATCCGTCGGCCTGACCAGCACCCGCAGCAACTGACCGGGGCGCCCCTTTTTCATCACCACCGGGGCTACAGCCACATCAAGCGCACCCGCGTTGAACAGTTTGTCCATTACTACCGGGTAGAGACGCGGGTCCAGGTCGTCAATGGTGGCTTCGATCAGGATCACTTCATCGGCCTCGGCCTGGTTATCCTGTTCTAACCAGAGGGCACGCAGCACATTTGGGTAATTTTCCGGATCGCGTTGGCCGGCGCCATAGCCGATGCTGATCAGCTGTCCGTCAGGCCAACCTTGCTTGGCCGCCAGGCCAACCAAAATAGCGGCACCGGTTGGGGTAATCGCTTCGCCGGTCGGCACATCCCCCTGGCGTAGCCGATAGCCCTGCAACAATCTGGTAGTTGCCGGGGCCGGCACAGGCATTAGGCCATGCTCGGTCCGGACAGTGCCTTCGGTAAAAGGTAGGGTTGAGACAAATACCGGCGGCTGCCCGGCCAGGTGATATGCCCAGGCAAACCCGGCAATATCTAAGATCGAGTCCAAAGCGCCGACCTCATGAAAATGAACCTTTTCGGGGCTGACCCCATGCACCTCCGCCTCGGCTTCAGCGAGAATCGAAAAAACAGTGGAGGCCAGCCGAGTGACCTCGGGAGGCCAGTCGCTCGCCCTGAACAACTCCTGAATCTGACTTAGGTGGCGCAGCCCGCTGCCCCCGGAGCCGGTAAAAACAACTTGTCGCGCCCTAATTCCGCAGCGCGTGACCTCGGTCACCTCTGCTTGCCAGGGTTCCAAGGGCAGAGTTTTCAGGCGAGCGATAACCTCCGCCAAATCAATCCGGTAAGAAAGGGCAGCCAGCAGCATATCTCCGCTAAGGCCGAAGGTGGCATCCAAATATAGAACCTCACCCACCGGCTACTACCCCCTTATTGACTATATGTGCATAGTAACCGGCACCGAAGCCGTTGTCAATATTGACCACCGCTACCCCGGCCGAACAAGAGTTCAGCATCGTCAACAGCGGCGCCAATCCCTGAAAATTGGCTCCATAACCGACGCTGGTCGGCACCGCTACAACCGGCTTGTCCACCAGACCACCAACCACACTAGGCAAAGCACCATCCATGCCGGCAACAACGACGATCGCATTCGCCGTGTTCAGCTCATCGCGCACCGCCAAGACTCGATGAATCCCGGCCACTCCCATATCATAGTAGCGTCGGACCGCCGAACCTAGATACTCGGCAACGATCGCCGCCTCTTCCGCCACGGGAATGTCTGATGAGCCGGCAGTGACAACAGCCACCAGCCCCTGGCGATCATCCGGCAGCGGCCCTTTGGTGATGACCTTCGCCTGCGGAAAATATAGTGCTTCCGGAACCTTCTCCACCACGGCTTGAAAATGTTCTCTATTCGCCCGGGTGGCCATCACCCGCTCCTCACGTTGGCTCAAATGAAAAAAGATCTCTTGAACCTGATCTGCCGTCTTGCCGGCACAGTAGATAACCTCCGGAAAGCCACAGCGACGTTTGCGGTCGATGTCGATTTTGGCAAAGCCTAAATCCGTAAATCCACAGTCTCTCATTCGCGTTAATAACCCCCGGCTTGCTCAGCTATTTCCCGTAAGGCTTGCAAAGCCTGTTGCACATCCTCCGCAGTGTTGAAATGGCTGAAGCTGAATCTAACCGCCCCCGCGGGAAAGGTCCCAAGGGTCTTATGGGCGAGTGGCGCACAATGTAACCCGGCGCGCACCGCAATTCCGTACACCTGGTCTAAGATATAGCCTAATTCATCGGGATTCAGAAAATCAGCCACTATGCTCACGACCCCTACCCGCATCTCTGCCGAAGACGGACCCAAGATGCGCAGACCAGGTATTTGAGCACAACCCTCCAGAAAGCTCCGGGTCAGCTCCCGGATTGTGGCACTGATCTGCTCCAAACCAACCTCGGAAATATAGCGTAGGGCGGCCCCGAGCCCAGCTATGCCGCTAGTATTGAGCGTACCGCTTTCATAGCGATACGGAACCTCGCTTGGCTGCTCCAAAAGTTCCGAATGCGTTCCGGTACCGCCTTGGAGTAAAGGCTCGAGTTCGCAACCTTTCCGAATGTAAAGGGCGCCGATCCCGGTCGGGCCCAACAAGGCTTTGTGCCCCGGGAAAGCCACCAAATCAACCGGTAATTTATTGAGATCAAGCGGTCTCTCGCCAACCGTTTGCGAGGCATCAACCAAAAAGGTGATCCCCCGCTGGCGGGCGAATTCGCCGACCTCTTCGATGGGTAGCAGTCCGCCGGTGACATTTGAGGCATGAGTTAAGACAATCAACCGCGTCTCCGGACCGACCGCCTTAATAACATCATCAACCTTGAGCATACCCTCGTGGTCGGCTTGCACAACCGAGACTTGGCATGAGCCGGCCGCTTGCAGCGCAAACAACGGACGGGCCACCGCATTATGCTCCATGCTGGAGGTAACCACATGCCCTCCTTTGGCGAGCACCCCTTTGATAGCTAAGTTGAGCGCCTCGGTCGCGTTCGCGGTAAAGACAAATTGACTCGCATCGGTGATGTTGAAAAAATGAGCCAAGTCCTTACGAACTGACTCAACCATCTCCGATGCTGCTCTGGCGAGGGCATGTCCGCCGCGCCCCGGGTTGGCCCCGGCTCGGCGGAGGAAATCCCCCACCTCATGGTAGACGCTTTCCGGCTTTGGCCAGGAGGTTGCTGCATTATCTAGATAAATCATTCGTTTCACCTTATCTCCGACCTAACAACTCGATTAACCGATTCAACTCTTCCTCGCTGTAGAAGTCGATCTGGATCTTTCCTTGCCCCTTTTTGTTCCATTCGATATGCACCTTAGTCCCCAAGGCTAACCGCAGCTCATCTTCAGCGGCGGCAATATAGGGATCTCGGCTGCTCTTTTTCGGCGTCTGGCACGGGTGATCGGTAGTGGTCCGCCTCAGCCGCTCACAGATTTCTTCAGTCTGCCGGACACTCAACCCCTGTGAGACGATTTTTTCAAACACTTGGCGCTGAGCGCCTTCAGCCAGCCCGATCAGGCATTTGGCGTGGCCCATCGAAATAGTTCCACGTGAAACAGCATCCTGAATATGCTGCGGCAATGTCAACAATCTGAGGGTATTGGCTACCGCCGGCCGACTTTTCCCGACAACTTGGGCAATTGCCTCCTGAGTTAAACCGAACTCATCGGCCAAGCGACGATAAGCCAAAGCCTCCTCTATGGGGTTGAGATCCTCCCGTTGCAGATTCTCAACCAAGGCCCACTGGATCATTTGATCCTGATCGAGTTCACGGACGATCACCGGCACCGTTTCCAAGCCGGCTAACTGGGCTGCCCGGAAGCGACGCTCACCTGCTATCAAGATATACTTCCCGTCTTGACCGTCCTTTACAACAAGTGGTTGAATAATGCCATGTTCTTTTATTGAATCAGCTAATTCACGCAGTTTCTCATCATCAAACTCCCGGCGCGGCTGGTAGGGATTCGGTATGATCGCGCCGATCGCGAGCTCCCGCACCTCATTTTCCGCCACATCATCGGTGTTAATTAGGGCCTTCAGCCCCCTGCCAAGCGCTTGCCTAGCCACGTTCGATCACCTCGTCAGATAACGCCTTGTACGCCTGGGCCCCCTTCGAGCTCGGGTCATACAGCGAAATTGGTTGTCCATAGCCCGGTGCCTCACTAAGCCTAATGTTCCGGGGAATAATCGTCTTGAATACCTTGTCGCCGAAATATCCCCGCACCTCATCGATCACCTGTTGGGCGAGATTAGTCCGCGAATCGTACATCGTGAGCAGCACCCCGGCAATCTCCAGCGATCGATTGAGGTGTTTTTTCACCAGATTCAGCGTGTCTAAAAGTTGGCTTAAGCCTTCCAACGCATAATACTCGCATTGGATCGGAACGATAACGCCATCCGCAGCAGTAAGCGCATTGATCGTTAACAGGCCCAATGATGGAGGACAATCCATAATAATATAGTCATACTGATCGCCTAAACCTTCCAGAGCAGTCTTCAATCGGTACTCCCTACTCATCATCGAGACCAGCTCAACTTCTGCACCGGCCAATTGTATGGTCGCCGGCAAAATATCGACGTTAGCCAGTTCCGGGTGCTTGCATTGCACTACCGCCTCGGATACGGGGACCTCATTGATTAAGACGTCATAGATTGATTTATCGACCTTCGATTTGTCGATCCCCATCCCGCTGGTGGCATTCCCTTGGGGATCAATGTCGAGCAGCAAAACCTTTTTTCCCGCGGCACCTAAATAGGCTGCCAGGTTTACCGCCGTTGTGCTCTTACCAACCCCGCCTTTTTGGTTGACCACCGCCAAGATCCGCCCCATCAAGACTGCCTCCTACTCACCTTTGAGATATTTATCGTCAATTGATAACTATCTGCATTATCCTCTTCCGTCACTTTAACCTTCAAACCGCTCGCCTGCAGCTCTTTAACCAGCTGCAAAACCGAATTGCGAAACAAACGTGCATCTTTAAAGATTCGGATGACTTTTCTTTCTTTTTTCGCTTTTGCTTCTAATAATTGCTCAACCAAGGCCTCGGTTTGCTTTACCGACAAACCGGCCTTAACCACGTGTTCCGCCACTTCTTTGGCCTGCTCGGGCTGGAGCTTCAATAACACGCGACCATGGCGCTCCGTGATCATTTCCCGGGAAATATAATCCAAGACCTCCGCCGGCAAATTTAGCAAACGAATCTTATTGGCGATCGCGCTCTGGCTCTTACCCAACCGCTCGCCAAGCTCCTGTTGGGTCAGGCCATACTCCTCCAATAACTTTTTGAATGCGATCGCCTCCTCGATTGGCGTCAGATCCTTGCGTTGTAAGTTTTCTACGAGCGCTACCTCAGCGAGCTCTCGGTCCGTGTACTGAGCGACGATCGCGGGGACCTCGGTCAGCCCAGCCATTTGGGCTGCCCGCAGGCGCCGTTCTCCTACAACCAATATATATTCCGCTTTTTCTCCATCAGACGTGGTGACAACCAATGGCTGAAGTATTCCGTGTGTTTTGATCGATTCCGCGAGCTCCTGGAGCTCCTCCTCGCTAAAATTGCACCGTGGTTGATAGGGATTAGGAGCAATCGAATCTATCGGCAGATGGAGCAAAGGGCGTGAGTCGGCGTGCGGAGACCTTCGCAATAATTTACTCCAAATTGTCTCGGCCATTTATACAGCTCCCCCATGATGTTCCACGTGAAACATTCTCTGGGATAGTTTTCGGCAGGATGAAGCACATCTCCTCTAGCAGAGTGGCCGTTTGGCGGGAATGCCGGCCCGGCGCGGATAGCGTTGCGGGGTTGGCGCGATCTTTTCGACTTGGACGAGGGTATGCGTCTCACCGGTAGGCAGCTGATAGTCTTTGCAGCCGATTAAAGCCCCACCAAGTATTTGTAGGGCGGGCTCTGCTTCAGCCGCTTCCGTGCGGGCGGTTTCACCTTTGTAAGCCCAAAGTGTTCCGCCGATGCTTAGCAGCGGAACCGTGTACTCATAAAGAATGGACAGTCTAGCCACCGAGCGCGAGACCACGATCGCGAAACTCTCCCGCAGACTCGGGTCTTGACCCGCTTCTTCTGCGCGCAGGTGCAATGCAGTCACATTGGCTAGCCCCAATTCGCTCGCTGCGCGCTTGAGAAAATCAACCTTCTTGCCTTCACTGTCGATGAGGGTAACCTCAAATTCGGGAACGACAATAGCCAGCGGCACACCAGGGAAGCCGGCGCCCGTACCTACATCACACACCCGGAGCCGACCCCGACTTACCCATGGCAAAACTGCTAGCGAATCAATCAAGTGACGGCTGACCACAGCGGCCGGCTCGGTGATTCTGGTGAGGTTTTGCCGTTGGTTTTCCGTCAAGACCGCCTCGGCAAAGAGCAGGAGTTTCTCGGTCACGGCGCGATCCACAGATATCCCCAGCCGGGCTAGGCCGGCGGTCAGGACCGGGGCAAGTTCGAATAAAGTGTTCATCTTAAGCCTTTCCTCTCCTACGCTGCTCCAAGATGATCGCCAAATAGTTGATATCTGCCGGGGACACCCCGGAAATACGGGCCGCTTGGCCAAGGGACTCGGGACGGACTCGCGCCAGTTTCTCCCGCGCTTCGGAGCTCAGTCCGTGCAAAGATTCATACTGTAAATCAGGTGGGATCTTCTTGGCTTCGAGCTTCAGAAATCGTTCGACCTGTTCTTGTTGGCGCTCGATGTAGCCACTGTACTTGACTTGCAGTTCAACCTGCTCGGCGACTTCCGGGTCGATCTCCTCCGTCTCCAGCTCGACAAACTCTGACAGCAGGCTAAGATTAATCTCCGGCCGCCGCAAAAAGACTTCTGCGCTCACCGCCCGTTGGAGCGGAGCCTGCCCGAAACCGGCGAGCTTTTCGTTCACCGCCGGGCTGGGCTGGATTGTTTCCGCTCTCAGCTTGGCCAATAACTTATCGATGCTTTCTTTCTTGCGCAGAAAGGCGGCATACTCCGTATCACTGATTAAGCCAATTTGATGTCCGAGTTCCGTTAAGCGCAAATCCGCATTGTCCTGGCGCAACAGCAACCGGTATTCAGCTTTCGCTGTCAGGAGTCGATACGGCTCGCGGGTGCCTTTGGTCACCAGATCATCAATGAGCACTCCAATATAGGCTTGGGAGCGTTTAAGCACGAGCGGCTCGGCTCCTTTAATCATTAAAGCGGCATTGATGCCGGCCATCAAGCCCTGGGCCGCCGCCTCTTCATATCCCGAGGTCCCATTGATCTGCCCCGCACAAAAGAGGCCTCTAATCGCTTTGGTTTCCAAATTAGGTTTTAAGTCGAGCGGATTTAAGGCATCATATTCGATCGCGTAACCCGGTCGCATGATTTTAACGTTTTCCAGTCCGGGCACTGTCCGGATCATCTCAATCTGAATGTCTTCCGGTAAACTGGTCGAAAAACCGGCCAGATACATCTCCCTCGTGTCCAGACCTTCCGGTTCGATGAAGATTTGATGGCTCGGCTTATCGGGGAACTCGTAGACCTTGGCCTCAAGCGAAGGGCAATACCGCGGACCAATCCCGGTAATCTCTCCGGTATACATCGGCGCCTTGTCGAGATTTCGCCGGATAATCTCATGCGTTTCTTGAGTAGTCCACGTCAACCAACAAGATACTTGGCGACGTTGCGGCAAGGGGGCGCGAAAAGAGAAGCCACGCCGCAACTCTTCTCCCGGCATTTCGGTTGTCTTGCTATAATTCACGGTATCACCGTGGATCCGGGGAGGAGTTCCGGTCTTAAAGCGCTGTAATTCAAAGCCTAACTCGAGCAGACTGTGTGCTAACTCCACCGACGGGTGTTGTCCTTGTGGTCCGGAAGAATAGTGGACCAGTCCATAATGGACCAGGCCGCGGAGATAAGTCCCGGTAGCCACAATGACCGCCTGGGCGGCAATATCAATCTCCGTCTTCAAACGCACCCCGACAACCCGCTCGCCCTGCGTGAGGATTTTGGTGGCCACCCCTTGTTTCAAGTCGAGATTGGGGGTCGCCTCCAACAACCGTTTCATCCAGCGCATATAGGCTATTTTATCAACTTGGGCGCGCAGGGCATGGACAGCAGGGCCCTTGCTGGTATTGAGCATCCTGATTTGAATATAGTTTTGGTCGACGCCAATCCCCATAACGCCGCCGAGGGCATCGATTTCCCGCACCAGCTGCCCTTTGGCCGCCCCGCCGATACTAGGGTTACACGGCATCAGGCCGACATTATCCAAACTGAGGGTGAGCAGAAGTGTTCGCAAACCCATTTTGGCGGTGGCAACAGCTGCCTCACAGCCGGCATGACCGGCACCAATAACCACAACATCATAGGATTGCGCAAAACCCATTCCCGTCCCTACTTTCCAATGCAAAAGTTGGCAAAGATGCGATCTATTACATCCGCAGACGCGGTATCCCCGGTTATCTCGCCGAGATAAGCCACTGCGGCATGTAAGTCAATGGTAATTAAGTCGGCCGGCATTCCGCCGACAAAAGCTTGGTGGGCATTCTCCAGACTTTCGCAGGCCTGTCGCAAAGCTTCCAGGTGGCGCAGATTAGTGACCAAAACGGTCTCGGTACGATCCACCTTAATTACACTGGCTTTCTCCAAGATCCGGTCTTTGAGCTCATCGAGGCCGGTATGTTCCTTGGCCGAGATGAGTACCGGCTCGCCAAAGCGTTCCACCAGATCGCCGAATCCTGAACCCGACGGCAAATCGGCTTTATTCGCCACCAAGATGGTTCGTCCCACCGGTAAGGTGGCCGCTACCTCCCAGTCTTCCGGAGTTAAGCCGCTGGAATAATCGACCAGAAAGAGAATGATATCGGCCCGCTCAATAGCCTCGATGCTCCTGGTTACGCCAATTCGCTCAACTTCATCGGTGGTTGCCCGAATACCCGCAGTGTCGATAATTCGTAACGGTAGGCCGCGTAGGTTAATCTGTTCCTCCAGTATGTCCCGCGTGGTTCCAGGGATCTGGGTGACAATGGCGCGCTCCTCACCTAATAAGGCATTAAGTAAACTGGACTTGCCAACGTTGGGCCGCCCTAAGATGACCGTCGCCAGGCCCTCACGATATATGCGTCCGGTGCGCGCCGTCTCGATTAGCGCAGCGACCTCGGAGCGAGCCCAGGTGAGCAACTGGTCGAGATCTTGCTCAAGCGGTGGAATCTCATCTTCGGGAAAATCAATCGAAGCCTCCAAATAGGTCAGCACCTCGACGATGGCCTCGCGGATCCGGCGTACCCGCTCGGAGAGCCCACCACGTAGATTAGTCAGGGCAACTGCCTGACTGGCCTCGGTCTTGGCGCGGATTAGGTCGATAACCGCTTCGGCCTGGGCCAGATCAATCCGGCCATTGAGAAAAGCCCGTTTAGTAAATTCGCCAGGTTCGGCCAGTCGGGCACCTGCACCGAGGACAGCCTCCAAGACTCTTTGTGCACTGACAATTCCGCCATGGCAACTAATTTCTACGGTATCTTCCCTGGTAAAGGTACGTGGCGCCAGCATTACCGTCACCAATACCTCGTCAACCCGTTCCCCCTGGCGGTTATGGATATAGCCATAATGGACGGTATGGCTGGCTACCGAACCAAGAAAACCTGGCTTTACTTTGCCTCCGGGGGCAAAAACCCGATCAACAACCGCGACGGCATCATCACCGCTGACCCGGATCACAGCCAGTCCACCTTCACCCAGCGGAGTGGATATGGCTGCAATCGTGTCATGATCAAACCGGATCTTCACCAAAGACACCTCTTTGGATAGCTTTTCGATAAAACCCACTCATAAAACAAGTCGCCAGCACTAAAGCCGGCGACTCTCAGCCTGACAAAGACAAGCTAAAGTCGGCTTATTTTTTCAGGTCGATGATCACCCGGCGATTAGGCTCTTTTCCCTCGCTATAGGTGCAGACACTCGGATTGTCACGCAGATAGAGATGAATAACCCGACGCTCTTGCGGAGACATGGGATCTAAAATCGCTTTACGCCGCCGGCTAATAACCTTGGCGGCCAATCTTTCCGCCAGTTGCTCTAGGGTTTTTTGGCGTCTGACGCGATAGTTCTCCGCATCCACGACAAACTTCGGACCTTCTAATCCGGCTTTACTGGCGGCCAGATTAGTTATGTACTGGATTGCATCTAAGGTTTGTCCACGGTGACCGATAATTAACCCGGCATTGGCACCGGTAATGGATAAGCTGATGACATCGCCGACGCCGGCAACGTTGACCTCACCCTCAACCCCCATCTTGTCTAGAAGCTGCTGTAAAAACTCCTTACCCCAGCTCGCCTTTTCCGTGGGCTGTGCGGTCACCGGTGTTGCTTCATTATTAATATCACTAATGGTCGGTCGCGGCGGCGGGGCAACCACCACTTTCTCCTGGGGTACGGGCTTTAGCGATACTCTCACCCGAGCCAATTTGGTGCCGATCAAGCCAAAAATACCTTTGGCGCCCTCATCGATGACCTCGACTTGGACCTGGTCTCGCGTGACCTGCAGCTTCTTCAAGGCCTCGTCAATCGCTTCTTCGACAGTCCTGCCAACGGATTCGATGGATCTCAATTTGCTACGCTCCCCTCTTCATCCAAAGCCATTAAGCGTTTGTTAATCAGTAATTGCTGAACATAGCCGGTAATATTGCTGATCACCCAATACAGAGTTAAACCGGACGGAAAGCTCAAGCTGATAAAACCGATAAACAACGGCATTATGTACATCATCCCCTGCTGAGCGGGGTCGGTGGTCGTTAACTTCATTTGAATATAGGTCGAAGCAGCCGTGAGTAACGGTAACAGATATGTCGGATCCGGGGCGCTCAGCGAAGGAATCCACAAGAAACCGGCTTCTCCGTAGTTAGCATCACGCAAGACGTAAAAGAGGGCAAAAAGAATCGGCATCTGTAACAACATCGGCAAGCAACCGCCAAGCGGATTGGTCTTATGCTCCTTATACAAGGCCACCAGCCGTTTTTGGTACTCCTCAGGTTTATCTTTATACTTCTCCTGAAGCTCTTTCATTTTCGGCTGTAATTTGCGCATCACCAGCAAACTCTTGGACTGGCTGACTGTTAACGGATGCATTAACAGCCTAATGACGATCGTTAACAAAATAATAGCCAAGCCCCAGCTTTGGGTGAGCTCGTAAAAAAAACTCAGTGCCGATGAGATAATACTTGTTAAAAAGCTCAATGGTCAGCCCCACCTTCTCTGCTTTAGAAAACAACCTAACTGAAAAAATTTATACCTAGCCACAAAAAATCCTGCTGTTTGGGCAAATAATCTACGGAACGGGATCATATCCACCCTCATGAAAAGGGTGACACCGCAGAATGCGCTTGATCCCCAGCCAAACCCCGCGCCAACAACCATACTTGCTTATCGCTTCAATCATATATTGCGAACAGGTCGGATAAAAGCGACAAGATCGCGGGAAGAGCGGGGAGATCGCTCGCTGATACAGGCGGACTAGCTTAATGGCTAACCAGGACATCACGCCTTTGCTCCTCTATTGATATTTGCAGCCCGGGCTATACAGTCCAGCAATGCATCGCGCAAAAGCACAAACGGCTGATCCAAACAAGTGCGGCGCGGAATAATGCCGTAATCGAATCCTACTTCAATCGACTCCAGATTTAGTCGGAGTATTTCTCTAATTTGTCGCTTGATCCGATTACGCCGAACCGCATTTCCATAGCGCTTACCAACAGCAAACACAAACCGGGCACAGTCTAAGCCATTGGGCCGGGCTTTGACTACAAAAAAACGGTTAGAGGCTGCATTCGCTTGCTGAAACAACAGCGCGATCGCTCTTTGATCACTGAGAGTAACCAGTTTATTATGCATCATAACTCCCATAAATATGAAATGAGGCCCCTGATGAGACCTCATTATCATCAACTAAGCTGATAACACCTTGCGTCCTTTCCGACGCCGGCGACTAATTACCCGCCTACCAGCACGAGTGCTCATCCGGCTCAAAAAACCGTGAACCCTTTTCCGCCTGCGATTATTTGGCTGGAAAGTCCGTTTCACCGCACCCACCCCCTGTATAAGCACGACCAATGCTATAATAATTGAGAAAGGATCATTAGTAGTTTATCTTAATGCCCATTATTAGTCAAGAATGAGTTCATCCACAGATTGTGGATAACTTTGTGGATACTTCTTTGGATAGATTGTTAGTTTCGCAATCCTCTTTACCACAATAGTTTTCACCATTTCAGTTTCCTGACAAAACAACCTGTGGATATTTCAGTGGATAACTCCGTATACTTTGTGGATTTATTGTTGATTTTCAGGCTGTGGAAAACTTGTGGAAAAGTTGGCTAAGACCGCGTAAAACCGCATTGTTCAGCGAATCTTTTTCTGCCTCCATAATCGCTGTAAATCGCTTGGCAAGAGGTTTTGAGCGTTATCATCAGTCCGGTTTGTTAATTTAACAAACTGAAAAAGCAGGTTGTGGATAAATTCACCGCGAATATTACGGAAACCAGGAATAACGTAGGTTAACCCTTGTGGATAATTGTTCTATTTACAGGGATGTGAAATGTGGAATGGGCCATTTCAGGCTGTCGGATTTTATTTCAATTTTTCGTTTGCCACTTTTCAAGGCCAGACTTGCCATCTATGATCCAATTAATCAGTCCGGCGAAATGCAGGTCATCACCGAACGCAACCTAAAAAACATGCTAACCACGCTGGCCACTAAGACCCATCAGCTCCATTGCGAATGCGGCGGCAACTTACCTTCACAGGCGATTAAAGAAGTAATCGATAACTTGGTACATGCCGAGTTTGCAGATCCGCTGATCACCATCTTTAGCGATGGTAGTGCGGTAAGGGTTGCCGACCAAGGTCCGGGTATCGCCAAGAAAGACCACGCCGTCCTACCAGGCTTTACTTCGGCAACACCCAAACAAAGGAGATACATCCGCGGCCTGGGGCAGGGTTTACCGCTAGTCTCCTTTTATCTGGAACAAATCGGCGGTCAACTGGAAATCTCCGACAATTTGCAGCAGGGAACGGTAGTCACCCTCTGGGCTAAGACGACCGCATGTACCCGGGATTTACTCCCGGTTCGCGAGACTTCGGCGGCAGGAAGTGGCCCTCCCGTTGGTGAAAGACTACAGGAACGCGTTCTTCAAGCGGACCCATTTGCTTCCCTTACCGATCGGCAGAGAGCAATCCTAACCGTGTTGCGCAGCCAGGGACCGCTAGGACCATCAAAAGTCGCCGAGTATATTCAGACCAGCCCTAGCTCGGCATATCGCGACATGGTGGTGCTCACGGAGTTAGGGTTGCTGATCCAGACCGAAGGCGGAAAGCGGATGCTTAATCCGCAATTAGAGCAGGACAATATGGAGTTTTAGGTGATCTTAGTGTCATTCGATCTAGAAAAGCTTTGGGATTCGGCATTAGAGTACCTACAGGGCCAATTGCCGAAGGCCAGTTTAGATACCTGGGTAAAATCGCTGAAGCCTCTACAGATTGTGGGGGATACTTTGTTCTTTGAAGCCCCGAACGACTTTGTTCGCAATTGGATTGAAAATCACTATACCGACATTATTAAACAGGGTCTGTTCGCCGTTTCCGGTGCCAATGTCAATTGTCGTTACCTTGTTCCTGGGGAAACGATAGCCGGCCCTGTGGCCACCAACGGTGACACGAGGGCGGCGGAAACCGCTGCTCAACGGGCCAAGCTTAATCCTAAGTATACTTTCAACACCTTTGTGGTTGGTGATAGCAATCGTTTTGCTCATGCAGCTGCGCTTGCGGTAGCCGAAGCGCCGGCACGCGCGTATAACCCTCTATTTATTTACGGCGGAGTGGGTCTGGGCAAAACACATTTGATGCACGCGATCGGCCATTTCGTCCTGGAAAACTCACCGGAAACAAAAGTCATGTATGTGACTTCCGAACAGTTTACCAACGATATCATCAACGCAATTAGAGACGATAAAACCTCTGAATTTCGCGAACGCTACCGTAACATCGACGTCTTATTAGTCGATGATATCCAGTTTTTGGCTAATAAGGAGCGAACTCAAGAGGAGTTCTTCCACACTTTCAATGCCTTACACGAGGCCAACAAACAGATTGTATTGTCTTCAGATCGCCCACCCCGCGAGATACCAACACTCGAAGACCGTTTGCGGTCCCGCTTTGAATGGGGCTTAATCACCGATATCCAGGCGCCTGATCTGGAGACCAGAATTGCTATCCTCGACAAAAAGGCTGCACTAGAGAAGATCAAAATCCAGCCGGAGGCCTTGACTTTTATCGCCGAACACATTAATTCTAACATCCGGGAGCTGGAGGGCGCCCTAATACGCGTTGTGGCTTATTCCTCACTGACGAACCGTCCCATCGACGTTTCGTTGGCTAGTGAAGCACTCAAAGACATTTTGATTAATGTGAAAAAGAGCAAGGTCGAGATCAAGGATATTCAAAAAGTCGTTTCACAGTATTTCGAAATTGATATTTCAGAAATGAATTCACGCAAACGAGGTCGATCGGTAGCATTCCCCAGACAGGTCGCCATGTATCTTTCACGCGAATTAACCGATGCTTCGCTGCCCAAGATCGGCGAGGCCTTCGGTGGACGCGATCATACTACCGTTTTACATGCCTATGAAAAGATTTCAGAGGCAGTTCAGCAAGATCCGGAGTTAGCCCAAGTAATTAAGGAGTTAATTCGCAGTTTAAAGTAGCTGTAGATACTGTTGTGTATAAGCAAGTGGATATAGTGTGGATAGATGAGCGGTTGTGTAAACAGACCGGATATTGTGGTTAAATGTCCACTATATTCACATTCTTTTCCACAGCACAAGTGCGCCACCGGTCGGTCCTAGAGACGGTTTTCAACAGAATCTACAGGCTCTATTACTACTACTGCTAAACAATTAAAGATAGTTTACAGATATAGTAAAGCTTGTGAATCAGGTGAAAGGCGGTATTAATGATGAAATTTGAATGTCCAAGAGACCTATTTTATCAGGGACTTCAAGTGGTAAGCCGAGCTGTCCCCTCAAAATCGACGTTACCTATCCTCTCCGGGATTTTGCTGGAAGCCAAAAATGAGCGCTTACGATTGGTTGCCACCGATCTGGAATTGGGGATCGAGAGCTATCTGCCGGTCAAAGTGCTGGAAGAGGGGGCAGTCGTACTCGAAGCTAAGTATTTAACCGAGATCATTCGCAAGCTGCCTAGCCAAGGCCTAACTGTCGGCGTCGTTGAAGGTAAAAATAGTGTAGAAATTAAGAGTGGCAGCTCACGGTTTGTGGTTAACCCAATGCCGGCCGAGGATTATCCGTCACTACCTGAGACCAAAGAGGAAGGCTACTGGACGATCCCGCAAAACGAGCTGCGTAAGATGATTAAAGAAACCAGTTTTGCGGTTTCACTTGATGAAACCAGACCATTTCTCACCGGCGTTTTATGGGATGCTATCGACAATACCCTTACCCTTTGCGCTACCGATACATCGCGCTTAGCGCTGCGAGTTCAATCATTCGACCAAAACTTTGGTCAATTTAAGGTGATCGTACCAACCAAGTGTTTGACCGAGGTCAGCAGAGTTTTGGACAACAGCGAAGAGTCGGTCCAAATATTGCTGAGTACTAATCATATTTTATTTCAAATCAATGAAACCAGATTTGTTTCGCGGTTGATTGACGGTCAATTCCCGAACTATCGGCAACCGATTCCGACCAGTTTTACAACGGAGGCAACGGTTGATCGGGTAGAATTCATGCAGGCGGTCGAGCGGGCATCGTTGCTCGCCAGAGAGGGAGCCAGCGTTGTAAAGTTTGGCGTTTCTGGCGAGAAAATTTCACTCTCTGCAAATGTTCCGGATGTAGGGGAGACTTATGACGAGATCTTTTGTGAGGTCGCGGGGGATAGCATGGAGATCGCCTTTAATGCCCGCTACATAATCGAAGTTCTCAGAATTCTCGATGTCGACCAGGTTAAGCTGAAACTGACCGGTCGCAATAGCCCGGCGGTAATTGCTCCGGTAAATGATGAGAATTATATTTATGTTGTTATGCCGGTGCTGTTAAGGTGAGAAGATGCAAAAAATTACGATCACAACGGAGTATATCACCCTTGACCAGTTGTTGAAATATGCCAACTTGGTCGCCAGCGGCGGGGAAGCCAAGTATGTCATCAAGTCCGGCTTGGTAAAAGTTAATGGCGAAACTGAGCTACGACGCGGGAGAAAGTTATACCCCGGCGATCGGGTGGAATTGGCTGATACCGGGGTCTGGTTGGTTACAACGATGGAGTCTGACCAGTGAGGATTGCAGAGCTTGAATTAACTAATTTTCGGGGATATGACCAGGCCAAAATCGCTTTTGGGCCTGGATTAAACCTTTTTTACGGGGATAACGCTCAAGGTAAAACCAATATTATTGAAGCCGTCTACGTTTGTGCCACGGGCAAATCATTTCGCACCGCCCATGATCGTGAACTGATCAGACGCGGTGATGATCAGCGGGAGGCCGACGGATTTCGCGTTCAGACCCGCGTCATCTCGCGCAGTGGTGATCTATGTTTGACGGTGGAGTATGAGCCGAAAGCCGGTAAGGTTATTAGTATCAACGGTTTTCCGATTGCCAAAAGAAGCGAGTTGCTCGGTTATCTAACTGTGGTTATTTTTACACCGGAAGATTTAAGTATCGTTAAAGGAGGGCCCAGCCACCGTCGCCGCTTTATTGATTTTGAACTCGCCCAGATTAACCCGGCGTTTCGCTATAATCTCATTGATTACGGCAAAGTTTTGCGCCAGCGCAACATGTTGTTGCGGCAGATGGCTACTGCGGACAACTTCTCCGACGACCTGAAAGAGGTTTTTGACAAGCAATTGGCGGAAATAGCGGCGAAGTTAGTTGTCAAACGAGTCTTTGCCCTTCAACAGATTGCCCGCTCTGCGCAGGAGTTGCATCGCAGCATCACCGATGGACGTGAGTCACTGGCCTTAGAGTATGTCGCCAGTTATCCACTGTACCGGAATAAACGCAGTTGGCTACTTGATGGTACGATAAACTTGGATGAAGAGGAAGTTCGAGAATCGTTGCTGAATTACCTCAAGTCCAAAACTAAAGAAGAAATCAAGCGCGGAATTAGCTTGTATGGCCCGCATCGGGACGATTTGAATCTGTTGATCAATGCTAATGAGATTCGGACCTTTGGTTCCCAAGGTCAGCAGCGAACTGCTACTTTGGCTCTGAAATTGGCCGAGCTCGAGTATATGCATCAAGAAACCGGCGAATATCCGGTCTTGTTGCTCGATGATGTTTTTTCCGAACTCGATGCTTTCCGTCGCAAGTTTTTGTTGGATACCGTTAAGGAGCAGGTGCAGATCTTGGTCACCGCTACCGAAACGAGATATTTCGATCCGACCCATTTGGCCGGAGCGAGAGTTTTCGAAGTCCGGGCGGGCAGGATTACTGAGCGAGCACAACACTAGGGGGTTGAAAACCATGTTTTTGCATATCGGTGGTGACTACGTAGTACCGCATAATGAGATCGTGGCGATAATCGATTACAACCTGCGGGCACATTCGAAGATCACGCGAAAATACCTAGAACAGTGCAAGGATCAGGGGATCTGTACGGATGTTTCCGACGGCATGCCCAAATCGATTGTGATTACCAAGGACAAGGTAATCTTATCCCAAATTTCTACGCAGACCCTGAAAAAGCGCGGGGACAGCAGGATGTCCGATCTCGGTAATTTCCTAAGGTAGCAGGGAGGTTTCCTACTTGGCTAATCAAACACCAAATAATCAGCATTACGATGCAGAACAGATCCAGGTTTTGGAAGGACGCGAAGCCGTACGTCGTCGTCCCGGTATGTATATCGGCAGTACCGATGAACGGGGCTTACACCATTTAGTCTACGAGGTTGTTGATAACAGCATCGACGAAGCTTTGGCCGGATTTTGCGACGACATCGTGGTCGAGATCAATGAAGACGGTTCGGTCCGGGTCTCGGACAACGGCCGCGGTATACCTGTCGATAATGTGGCGAAAGTCGGTAAACCGGCGGTTGAGGTTGTTCTGACCGTCCTACATGCCGGCGGAAAGTTTACGGAAAGTGCTTATAAAGTCTCCGGAGGCTTGCACGGCGTAGGCGTTTCGGTGGTGAACTTTCTCTCCGAGTGGCTCCAGGTTGATGTCCACCGGAATAATCTGATTTACCGGCAGCGTTTTACCAGGGGTATTCCCGATGGGGAATTGACAGTGGTTGGCACGAGCGATCATACCGGTACGATTATTACCTTCAAACCGGATCACCAGATCTTTGAGACCTTGGAGTTTAGTGCAGAAACGTTGATGTACCGCCTACGCGAACTGGCTTTCCTTAATGCCGGGGTGAAAATCACACTCAAAGACCACCGAACCGGTTTTTCCGAGGTCTTCCAGTATCATGGCGGGATTAAATCATTTGTCGAGCATTTGAATAAAAACAAGGAGCCGCTGCACAAAGACGTTATTTACGTCTCCCGGAAAGAAGAGGGCGGGGAAGTCGAATTTGCAATTCAGTATACTACCGGGTATACCGAAAACATCTTTTCTTACGCCAACAATATTCACACCCATGAGGGCGGTACCCATCTCACCGGTTTTCGTTCCGCGCTGACCCGGGCGATTAACGACTACGCCCGACGGTACAATCTGCTCAAAGAGAATGAGCCCAACCTCTCCGGGGAAGATGTGCGCGAGGGCTGTACCGCCATACTCTCGGTTAAGCTGCGGGAGCCGCAGTTTGAAGGGCAGACCAAAACCAAGCTGGGCAATAGCGAGATGAAGGGGCTGGTCGAGACGGTTACCGCCGAGGCGATCACGGTTTACCTCGAGGAGAACCCGTCGACGGCTAAACGGATAATCGAAAAATGTATCCAAGCTTTCCGCGCACGTGAAGCCGCTCGGAAGGCACGTGAACTGACCAGGCGTAAGAGCGCCCTGGAGATCTCGGCTTTGCCCGGGAAGTTGGCCGACTGTACGGTGACCGATCCGGCCTTGGCCGAGCTGTATTTGGTCGAGGGGGACTCGGCCGGAGGTACGGCCAAACAGGCTCGTGATCGCCACTTCCAAGCCATTCTGCCATTACGCGGTAAGATTCTTAATGTCGAAAAAGCCCGGCTGGATAAGATCTTGGCCAATGAGGAAATTAGAGCGATGATTACCGCCTTCGGCACCGGGATCGGTGATGAATTTGATCTGGAAAAAGCCAGGTATCACAAGGTGATCATCATGACCGATGCCGATGTGGACGGGGCTCATATCCGCACTTTGCTGTTGACCTTCTTCTATCGCTATATGCGGCCGTTAATCGAAAACGGCCATGTGTACATTGCCTTGCCCCCGTTATATCAAGTCAAAAAGGGCAAGGATCGCTATTATGCGTGGAGCGACAGCGAGCTGGAGAAGATTTTGGACGAGGTCGGTCGGACAGGGATTTCGATTCAGCGGTATAAAGGTCTCGGTGAAATGAACTCCGAGCAGTTGTGGGAGACGACGATGAACCCGGAGACCAGGACGATCTTAAAGTTGACGATCGAAGATGCGGTTGAGGCCGACGAGATCTTTACTACGTTGATGGGCGAGAAGGTCGAGCCGCGGCGCGAGTTTATCGAAGCCCATGCCAAAGAGGTTACGGCACTCGACATTTAAGGAGTACGCGTTGTTTAGGAGGAAGACCAAATGATAGAATACACGGACGGCAAGGTCGTACCAGTTCAGATAGTCGACGAAATGAAAACATCCTACATCAACTACGCGATGAGCGTTATTGTTGAGCGGGCGCTCCCGGATGTCCGTGACGGACTCAAGCCGGTGCAACGTAGGATCCTCTACGGCATGAGCGAGCTGTCCCTGTGGCCCGATAAGCCGCACAAGAAATCGGCCCGTATCGTCGGTGAAGTCATGGGTAAATACCATCCCCATGGCGACGCGGCGATTTACGACGCCATGGTCCGGATGGCCCAAGATTTTTCCTACCGGTACTGCTTGGTCGATGGACACGGCAACTTTGGTAGTGTCGACGGTGACCCGCCGGCGGCAATGCGCTATACCGAGGCCAGGCTATCGCCTTTTGCCGTTAAAATGCTGCAAGATATCGACAAGAATACGGTTGATTTCGGGCCAAACTTTGACGAATCATTGGAGCAACCCCTGGTCTTACCGGCCAGATTTCCGAATCTCTTGGTCAACGGGGCTAGTGGAATTGCCGTCGGTATGGCGACCAATATTCCCCCGCATAATTTGGGTGAGATTATTGACGGCCTGGTAGCGATGATCGATGATCCGGAGATCACCATTGATGGTCTGATGAAGTACATTAAAGGTCCGGATTTTCCGACCGGCGGGATCATTCTCGGCCGCGAGGGGATCAAGAAGGCCTATCAGACCGGGCGGGGTTCGATCAAGGTACGCGCCAAAACCAGCATTGAAACCTTGAGTAACGGCAAGCCGCGGATCATTGTCCACGAGCTCCCGTATATGGTGAACAAGGCTGCGCTAATCGAAAAGATTGCCGAACTGGTCAGGGATAAGAAGATCGACGGCATTACCGATCTCCGTGATGAGTCCGATCGTCAGGGTATGCGGATCGTGATGGATCTACGGCGCGATGTTAATCCGCATGTTGTGCTAAACCAGCTGTTCAAGCATACGCAGCTTCAGGATACCTTTGGCGTGATTATGCTCGCGTTGGTTGACAATCAGCCCAAGGTGATGAATTTATTTGAGGCCTTGCACTATTATTTAGAGCACCAGCGCGAAGTCGTGACGCGTAGAACCCGGTTTTTGCTCGAGAAAGCCGAGGAACGCGCCCATATTCTCGAAGGACTTAAGATCGCGGTGGCCAATCTCGACCGGGTGATCAAGATCATCCGCGGATCGGCTGACGATCAGGAAGCAAAAGCGGCTCTCATCGCCGAGTTTGCTTTATCGGAGAAACAAGCGATCGCGATCTTGGATATGCGGCTCAGGCGCTTAACCGCCTTGGAGATTGACAAGCTTGAGGCGGAGTATCAGGATTTGTTGGGCAAAATTGCCTACTACAAAGAGATTCTGGCTGATGTTCGCAAAGTTTATGCCATCGTCCGCGACGAACTGCTCGAGGTCAAGGAACAGTATGCCGATTCCCGCCGGACGACGATCGGCAGCGCAGTAGGAGACTTCGAAATGGAGGATCTCGTCGCTGATGAAGCGATCGTCGTGAACATCACGCATCAGGGCTATATCAAGAGCATTCCCGCCGATACCTACAAGCCGCAAAAACGCGGCGGCCGCGGGGTTACCGGTGCTATGCCCAAAGAAGAGGATTTTGTAGAGCATCTCTTTATCACCTCTACCCATGCCGATATCCTCTTCATTACCAACCGCGGGCGGATGCACAAATTAAAGGGCTATCAGATTCCGCAAGCGGGGAGGAAAGCCCGGGGAACACCAATTATCAACCTGATCCAAATCATGCCCGGCGAAACAATTAATGCCGTTATTCCGATCAAAGAGTTTGATCCGGATGCCTACTTGTTCATGGGCACCAAGATGGGCCGGGTCAAGAAGACGGCGCTCAGCGAATTCGAGAATATCAGGTCAAATGGGATTAATGCGATTGACTTGGTCGATGGCGATGAATTGATCGGGGTTCGCCTAACCAACGGTAATCAAGAAGTGATGCTGGTGACCAAACAAGGCATGTCCATTCGCTTTTCCGAAGAGGATGTGCGGCCGATGGGCAGGATGACGCGGGGGGTCATCGGGATTAAGCTGCAAGAGGGCGATGAAGTTGTTGGCCTCGATGTGGTTCGTCCCAACTCCGAGGTTTTGGTCATTAGCCGGTATGGTTATGGTAAACGGACGGCTATTGATGAATATCGCCTACAAAGCCGCGGAGGTTACGGCATCAAAACCATGAATGTCACGGCCAAGAACGGACCGATTGTCGGCATGAAGATCGTCCGCGACGATTATGATATCATGTTGACTACGGCCGAAGGTATCATCATCCGGGTTCCGGTCGAGGACATCTCCTCATTTGGCCGGGCCACCCAGGGTGTCCGGATCATGCGCCTGGACGAGGGTGATTTTGTGGTGGCCGTGGCCCAGATGGCGCGGACGGAGGAAGCCGAACCGAGCGATGAAGAGTAAGAGGTGGGAGCATGACCGATAGAGCGGAGATATTATCTGTTTTAAAGTCCCTAACCGAACCGGAGGCCCACCGCGACCGGGGAGTTGTGACCGTTATCGGCAAGGATAAGGTGGGCATTATTGCCGGGGTGGCCCGGGTCCTCGCCGAGCAGCAGGTGAACATAGCCGATATCAGCCAACAGGTTTTGCAAGACCTGTTTACGATGAACATGATTGTTGATCTGTCGGGGATGACCTGCAGCTTTCATGAGCTGAGCACCTTATTGAATGCCGAGGGCGAGCGGTTAGGGGTCAAGATTTATATCCACAGAGAAGAAGTCTTTGATTTTATGCATACGGTTTAGGAGGTTAGTATGCCCCTATCACCCAAAGAAATTGTCGAAACAATTCGGATGGTTGAATTTGAAAACTTAGATATTCGTACCATCACCCTTGGTATTAGCCTGCGCGCTTGTACCGCGCCATCGGCAGCGCAGTGTGCAACCAAGGTTTATGACAAGATTTGCCGTACGGCGGAGCGGTTAGTGCCGGTGGCCCAGCAAATCCAGGAAGAGTACGGAATTCCCATTATCAACAAGCGCGTCTCGGTCACCCCGGTTGCCTTTTTGGCCGACTCTTTTACCGAAGCGCCAGATGAGGTCGGATTAGCGCTGGACCGGGCGGCTAAAAATATCGGTATCGACTTTATTGGCGGTTACTCGGCCTTGGTGGCCAAAGGGGCAACCCTGGGAGATGAGCGTCTCATCACCTCGATACCCCGGGTTTTGTCTGCGACCGATCGGGTTTGTTCCTCGGTTGATCTGGCGAGTACCAAAGCCGGAATTAATATGGATATGGTTGCCCAAATGGGGCGGATTATTAAAGAGACCGCGGAACTGACCAAGGAGCGGGATGGTATCGGCTGCGCCAAATTGGTGGTCTTCGCCAATATGCCGGGGGATAACCCGTTTATGGCCGGGGCCGTCCATGGTTTGGAAGAAACCGAGAATGTCATCAATGTTGGGGTCAGTGGTCCCGGTGTCGTCCTGGAGGCGGTTCGCGGGCTCGGACCGGCTCCCTTTGGCAAACTCAGCGAAGTGATCAAGCGGGCGGCTTATAAAATTACTCGGGCCGGGGAATTTATCGGTAGACGGGCCGCCGAGGAGTTAGGAGTGGAATTTGGCATCCTCGATCTATCTTTGGCTCCGACGCCTTTGGTTGGGGATAGTGTGGCCGAGATCTTGGAAGCCATGGGCTTGTCACGAACCGGCTGTGCGGGGACAACCGCCGCCTTAGCCCTGCTCAACGATGCGGTTAAAAAGGGTGGAGCGATGGCCTCTGCGTATGTAGGGGGGCTGAGCGGGGCTTTTATTCCCGTGAGTGAAGACGCCGGGATGATCAGAGCGGTTGAATGCGGAAGTTTAACCCTTAATAAACTGGAGGCGATGACCGCGGTCTGTTCCGTGGGTTTGGATATGATTGCGATTCCGGGCGATACCCCGGCCGAGGTAATCTCCGGAATCATCGCCGATGAAATTGCCATTGGGGTAATGAACAACAAAACTACAGCTGTCAGGTTGATTCCAGCACCAGGAAAAAAGAGCGGAGAGTGGGTGGAGTTCGGGGGATTATTAGGTAAAGCTCCGGTGATGGAAATAAATACGGAGAGCCCTGCAGCCTTTATCGCTCGGGGCGGGCGTATTCCGGCTCCGCTGCAGGGATTGCGCAATTAACCTGTCAAGCCAATGATCGAGGAGGGAATCGAATGGATAAGGGGATTTTAAAAAAGTTTGATCAGGCCATTGAAAAGCACCCGGAGCTTGCGGAGATTCTACAGTTTCACCGGGATATTCTCAAAGAGCAGATCAAAGTGGCGAACAAGCAACCGGAGCCGGACTGGACCGTAACCGAGAAAGAGGCGGAGAGTCAGCTGTTAAAGCAGGAACCTCTGGTTAAAAAATGGCCGGTCGCCGTTGACGTCGAGCAATTTCAAGCCCTCTTTACAAAGCTTGCCGAGATCCTTAAGACCCACCGGCCTGAGACTGAAGCCGAACTAGATCTGATGCTCAGCGGATTAGTGAAAGACGATTACGAAAAGATAATCCGCTCTTTTGTAACCGAAGATGATGGCGCGATTGTAGAAAGGGCCAAGGCACTAAATGTTAACGAAAGACTCTTTTCCTTTCTGGTCCGCAACGCCCTACGCCCCTTCTACATCGCCTATGCCGAAGTCATGCGCCATCTGGTCAAAGAGCATGCCTGGGCCGACCCCTATTGTCCGGTGTGCGGGGCCCCGGGGCGAATCGGCAAACTGGACGGCGAGGGCGGTAAACGCAGTTTATATTGTTCACTATGTGATACGGTCTGGAAGTATAAACGGTTAGAGTGTCCATATTGTGGATCCGGTCACGAACAAGTGCGTTATTTGCAGATTGAGGATAGTCAATACCAAATCGATGTCTGCGAAAAGTGCAAAGGCTACATTAAAGTATTAGATGCGCGGGAGCTGACTTCTGAGCCATATATGCTGTTAGAAGATTTACTCACGATGGAACTGGATCTGTTAGCTCAGAAAGAAGGGTATACGCAGGATCCTGAGTTAGTTAACCAGTAAAAAATGAAAAAATCTGTAAATTACGAGATAGGAGGCCGCTAATGGCCTCCTATCTAATTTCGTTACTATCTACACGAATTTCACTATTTTTAACACCTCAAACCCCAGATCAAAGCTACTTTTTGTAGAAATCTCGTTCTATTTGGCACGAATATCAAAATTTACCCCCTCCGGAAAAGAGGAAATTCGCAGGAGCCTTAGAATATAATCCACCAGAGAAGAAGGGAAGAAGGGCAAAAGCAAGGAGCGTCACGCTCGAAATAATTCAGAATATTCAGACTACTTCCAAGATTTTTCATTGGGTTTCAGTGGCAGGCCCGATAAAATGTTAATGTATTAGTTTGTCACTTTAATCCGCTGTTGATTCGTCCGGTTCCGTAGATTGGAGGTGAACAGTCGGATTTTCGGAACCGCGAGTCTGAAATAGAGAAAGGAGTGGAGTCTCAAGATGCGCGTTAGTCGAAGGGATTTTCTTAAAATCTCTGGGATGACCGCAGGATCTCTCTTTGTACGGGAGTTGGGATTCAACCTTGATGCCATAGAGGCCAAGGTTCCCGAATTAAAGACAGCATCCTGCCAGGCCACCCCGACTATTTGCCCGTACTGCTCCTGTGGTTGTGGTATTTTAATCTACACCAAGGGCGGTCAGCTTATTGGCTCCGAGGGTGATCCGGATCATCCGATCAACCAGGGAGCGGTATGTAGCAAGGGGGCAGCCGTTCGGCAGGTATATGAGAGTCCAAAACGGTTTACCAAGCCGATGTACCGTGCTGCCGGTAGTGATAGGTGGGAAGAAAAAGATTGGGATTGGATGCTCAATCGGATTGCTGAAAAAGTTAAAGAGACGCGTGACCGGTATTTCGAGAGAGAGCAGAATGGAATTACCGTTAACCGTTGTCATGCGATTGCGAACATGGGCGGAGCTGCCCTTGACAACGAAGAGGGCTATTTATTGCACAAGTTTGCGCGGATGCTTGGTGTTGTCTACTTAGAACACCAAGCTCGGATATGACACTCCTCTACGGTCGCCGGTCTGGCGCCCACGTATGGTAGAGGAGCAATGACCAATCACTATATTGACTTTAAAAACACCGATTGTGCCTTGATCATCGGTTCGAATGCTGCTGAGAACCATCCGATGTCCTTCAAGTGGTTAACCGAGGCGCGGGAGAAGAGGGGAGCCAAGATTATCCACGTCGACCCCCGTTATACCCGGACCTCAGTGTTGTCGGACATTTACGCTCCGATGCGCAGCGGTACCGATATCGCCTTTATCGGTGGTTTGATCAAGTATGCGATCGACAACAAGCTGTATCAGTATGATTACCTGGTGAACTACACCAACGCTTCTTTCCTGGTTCATCCGGAGTATGGGTTTAGCGATGGCATGTTTACCGGCTATGACCCGAAGACCCGGAAGTATGACCGCACCACTTGGGCCTACCAAACTGATGAAAACGGCAACTACAAGCGGGATATGACCTTGCAGGATCCGAACTGCGTCTTCCAGATCATGAAACGGCATTATGACCGCTATGATGTAGATACCGTGTGCAAGATCACCGGTACGCCGAAAGATCTTTACCTCAAGGTAGCCGAGGCCTATTGTGCGACCGGTGCACCGGATAAAACGGGTACGATCCTGTATGCGATGGGTACCACCCAGCACACCGTTGGTACGCAGAATGTTCGCAGCTATGCCATCTTGCAGTTGCTGTTAGGCAACACCGGTCTGCCGGGCGGTGGCGTTAACGCACTTCGCGGCGAGTCCAACGTGCAGGGTTCAACGGACATGGGTCTGTTGCAGCATCTGTATCCGGGCTATTTGAACTCTGCGGTCGCTACTCCGGCCTATGCCACCTTGGCTGATTACCACCGGACCGAGACCCCGAAATCAGGATACTGGGTTAACAAGCCGAAGTTCATGGTCAGTATGCTCAAGGCCTTCTATGGTCCGAATGCAACTCCGGAGAACGAGTTCGGCTATCAGTGGCTGCCTAAGAGGGATCCGAATCGGAACTACGAGCACATCGCTTTGTTCGAAGCAATGTATGAGGGTGTAATCAAGGGCTTGTTCCTGTGGGGTCAGAACCCGGTTGTCGGTGGTCCGAACTCCGGCAAAGAAGCCAAGGCCATGGAGAACCTGGATTGGCTGGTTGTCGTTGATTTGTGGGAGCACGAGTCAGCTGCTTTCTGGAAACGTCCGGGAGTGAACCCGGCGAATATCAAGACCGAGGTCTTCTTCCTACCGGCGTGCGGTTCATTTGAGAAAGAAGGCTCAATTTCCAACTCCGGCCGCTGGGCGCAGTGGCGCTGGCAGGCCATCGCGCCGAAGGGCGATTCTAGAGCTGACCTCGAGATCATCCATCAATTGCGCAACAAAATTGTGGAGAAATACAAAGGCAGTACCGATCCGAAGGATGAGCCGGTCCTCAAGATGTGGTGGGATTATGGCACAGGCAGCCATCCGGATATCGACAAAGTGGCCAAAGAGATCAATGGCTATGATCTGACCACCGGTAAGCAGCTTTCTTCGTTCGGTCTGCTTAAAGATGATGGTACTACCGTTTGCGGTGTGTGGATCTACTGCGGCCAGTACACCGAGGAAGGCAATATGCTCAAGCGGCGCAACACCGTTGACCCGGGCGGCGTAGGCAACTACCTCCAGTGGTCCTTTGCTTGGCCGCTTAACCGCCGGATCATCTACAACCGCTGCTCGGCCGATCCGTATGGACAGCCGTGGGCGGAGGATAAGGCGAACATCTGGTGGGATGAGGCCCAGGGCAGCTGGGTCGGGTATGACGTGCCTGACTTTGGTGTGACGACCTCACCGTTCTCGGCTGGTGGCCAGAATGCCTACATCATGAGGCCGGAAGGGGTTGGATGTCTGTACTCGGCTTGTAACGAAGGTCCATTGCCTGAGCACTACGAGCCGTGGGAGACGCCGACCGGCAACATCCTCTCGAGTGTTAACCTCAACCCGGTGGTTAAGCTCTGGGATACCCCGATGAATGATAAGGGTGATGTCAGCAGATTCCCATATGTCTGCACGACCTACCGTGTATCCGAGCACTGGCAGGCCGGTGCGATGACCCGTAACCTCCCATGGTTGGCCGAGGTCATGCCGTACATGTTCGCCGAAATCGGCGAGGATCTGGCAGCTGAACTGGGAATCGAGAACGGACAAAAGGTAGTTGTCTCCTCAGCGCGCGGCGAGATCGAGTGTTACGCTTTGGTCACCAAGCGGATGCAAGCGATGGTAGTTAACGGCAAGAAAGTCCACCATGTCGGCTTACCGTGGCACTACGGTTTCCAGGGTATCGCCACAGGTGCGACCGCCAATAACTTGACGCCGCATATCGGAGATGGAAACACCATGATCCCAGAATACAAGGCCTTCCTTGTCAACATTAGGGGGGTGAAATAAATGGCAAAAACCATGTTCATTGACACCACCAAGTGTATGGCCTGCCGCGGTTGTGAGGTAGCCTGCAAGAACTGGAACGACTTAGAAGCCGATATCCAGCCGTTCAACGGGTCATACCAGACCAAAGAGGATTTTGCCACCCAGACCTACACCGTGGTTAAGATGACCGAGGTGGTCAACAACGGCCGGGTCGATTGGATCTTCGGCAAGCGTCAGTGCATGCACTGCACTGAGGCGGCCTGCATCATGGTTTGTCCGAAAAATGCGATCAAGCGTAGTCCGCAAGGCGCTGTCTGGATTGACCATGACCTCTGTATCGGCTGCGGCTACTGTGTACAGAACTGCCCGTTCGGGGTGCCCAAACTCGATACCGTCAACCACAAGAGCACTAAGTGCAACCTGTGCGTGAGCCGGATCGAAAACGGTCTGACCCCGATGTGTGCTAAGACTTGTCCGCCTGGAGCCATTATGTTCGGCGAACGGCAAGACATGGAAGTGGCCGCCCACAAACGGTTGGCCGTCGTAAAACGGACTCACCCGAACGCGACCATCTATGGTAACGAGGAGGCCGGCGGTACGGTCCTGTATATCCTGACCGAAGACCCATCCGTGTACGGACTGCCGCCACATGGCACTCAGGTACCATGGCAGGTCAAATTCTGGCAGAACTTCGCTCGTCCGATCGGTAACATCGCCCTCGGCGGCACTCTCGTGTTGCTGTTGGTGGCTGCATGGTTTAACTACGTGCAGAAGCCGAAGGAGCCGCCAGTTCATGTAGAAGGGGGAGTGAAATAAATGGCTAGAGCGAAAGAGCCGCAAATCGGTACGGTAAAAGACGGAAAGGTCTACCGGTTTACTAAGGCGCAAGTGGCTGCGCACTGGATTCACACCGTCACCTTCTTGCTCCTCCTGTTAACCGGGTTGGCCATCTATGTACCGGCGACCAGTTGGATCGGTTATCTCTTTGGCGGAATTCAGATCGCCAGGATTATCCACCGTGTCGTTGCGCTTCCATACGCCTTGTTCGCTTTGCTGATCCTCCTTGTTGGCGGCGGCAAACCGACGAAGGAATGGTTAAAGGTTACCTTTACTTGGAAAGGCGAAGATATCGCGTTCATGCCCAAGTACATCGTGACCGAGTTCATGGGGCGCCATGCTGACGATCTTCCGGAGGCCGACTTTATCAACGCCGGTGAGAAGGTTAACTCTCTGTTAACCATTATCACCTTGTTTACCCTCAGCGTCAGCGGATTGATCATGTGGTTCCCGAACATCTTCCCGTCTTGGTTGGTCCTGATCGCCTATCCGGTGCACGACTTAAGCTGGATGTTCATGACCTGTATGCTGATGGTGCATATGTTCTTGAGCTTGATCCACCCGAAAATGCGAGCTGCGCTTAAGGGCATCACCACCGGCTGGGTTGATGAAGAGTTCGCCAAATCACACTATCCGAAGTGGTACCGGCGCGTAACCGGCAAAGACGCTTAAATCCTTACAGCCAACTCCATAAAATACGGGCCCTGTCGTAAGATAGGGCCCTCTTTAGTCTGTGCCCAGCTGGAAAAAGACTCCCCGGGGTTAGCGTAAAGTTTTGGTAGGCGGTGGCAGGAAAAACGCGTGTGGAGATAAAAATAGAGACCTCGCACCAACAGATAGACAGAAAGGAGCGAGGTCTCATGAAGAGCGATGGCGTAGACATCGC
>JAAYHC010000091.1 GCA_012735535.1 Bacillota bacterium | reverse complement strand
GGCAAGACCGCCAAAACCAGCAACACCCCGGCGCCAATGAATAACGCCTTGTACTGCGAGAAGAGCTGTACACTGAGATCGGTGCCCATGCTGCCGTCGGAGGCGGCGCGGGTGACGATGATGCCGGTCGAGACCGCGATGATCAAGGCCGGAATCTGCGTGACCAGACCATCACCGACGGTTAACAGAGTGTAGGTGCGCAAAGCATCCGAAAACTCCATCCCCATCTGCCAAACCCCGACGATAAAGCCGCCGATAACATTGATGACGGTAATGATAATACCGGCAATCGCATCACCCTTGACAAATTTCGACGCACCGTCCATCGCCCCGTAAAAATCCGCCTCTTGCTCGATCGCACGCCTGCGCTGTCTGGCTTCAGCCTCGGTAATCAAGCCGGAGTTCAAATCGGCATCGATGCTCATCTGCTTGCCGGGCATGGCGTCAAGGGTGAAGCGGGCGGCAACTTCGGCAACACGTTCGGCACCCTTGGTAATGACGATAAATTGAATGATAACAAGGATCAAGAAGACGATAAACCCGACCACGTAGTTGCCGCGCACCACGAAATTGCCAAAGGCTTGAATAATATTGCCGGCATAGGCTTCCAACAGAATTAACCGAGTTGAGGAAACGTTCAACGCCAACCGAAATAAGGTGGCTACCAGCAGTAAAGAGGGAAATACCGAAAGCTCCAGGGCATCGTGGATGTTTAAAGTTAACAAAAGGATCAAGATCGCCAGACTGATGTTTAAGGCTAACATGAAATCCAGCATCGCCGGAGGGATCGGGATAACCATCATCAGCACAATCAGCACGATGCCGCTGGCGATAATCACATCTGCATACTTATTGGCTCCTTGATCGCGTACGCTAACTGTTGGCACAGGTTATCCTCCTATAAATTAAATCTCTTTTTCCGCAGTCGATAAACAAAGGCCAAGACTTCGGCTACTGCTTGGTAAAGATCTGCCGGGATCACTTCACCGATCTCGGCCGTTTCAAAGAGCGCCCTGGCCAAAGGCTTGTTTTCCACGATCACGATATCATGTTCTTGGGCGATCTCCCTGATTTTCTGGGCTATATAGCCCTGCCCCATAGCTACCACGGTCGGGGCAGTCATCGTCTTGGCATCGTACTGCAACGCCACTGCGATATGGGTCGGGTTGGTGATCACCACATCAGCCTCAGGCACCGCTTGCATCATTCGGCTCATCGCCATCTGGCGGGCTCTTTGCCGCATTCTGCTCTTGATCAGCGGGTCACCCTCGGTCTCTTTATACTCATCCTTGACCTCTTGTTTGGTCATCCGTAGGTTCCGCTCGTATTCCCAGCGCTGATAAGCGTAGTCAAAGATGCCCAAACCCAATAAAGCCAAGCCAACCCGCCAGCCAATCGTAAAAATCGCATTTTCCACATAGGCCACCGCCGCGGAAATAGGCATCGCCCATAAGACCAGTATTTTGTCTAAGAGCGGCCGAATCGTCAGGAAGGCAACCCCAAAAATGATCGCCAGCTTCGCCAGACTCTTAAACATTTCGACCACGGCGCGCGTGGAAAACATGCGTCTTAAGCCGTTGAGCGGGTTGATCCGTTCCAACTTGGGCTGGATTAAATCAAATTGAAAGTAAGCACCAACTTGCAGGAAATTGACGAGCACCCCGATCAGGATCGCCGCCAAAAAGATCGGCGCCATCACTTGCCCAAAAACCAGCACCAGTTCGAACGCGAGCGCAGAAACGGAGGCAATATTCAAGTCTCTTCCGGCAATCGAGGACAGCCAGTCGGTGGCAAATCCGGTCAATTGTCTGCCCAGGGTCAAGCTAAAAGAGTGGATGAGAATGAATACCGTCAACAGCAGTATCGCCGTCGTCAGTTCTTGACTCTTGAGTACTTGCCCCTTTTTCCTGGCCTCGCGCCGCTTTTTCGGGGTGGCCTGTTCGGTTTTTTCACCGGCGAAAAATTGTAAATCCCACCGGATCTCAGGCACCAAGGTGATTTCCTCCCAATATCGCTCTCAGGTACTCAAACAACTTGCTCGACGGGCTGAACACATTTTCCATAAAAACTACATACATCGGCAAGAGCAACATTACGAAAGCCAAGCCGACAATGATTTTAAGGGGGAAACCCAAAATAAAGACATTCATCTGCGGAACGGTTCGCGCGATTAAGCCCAAAGCTATATCGACAATGAGCAAAACCGCCACCACCGGCAAGGCGATCTGTAGGCCTAAGGAAAAAGCAAGCACAAAAGCTTTGCTGATGATCTCCGTGAGACCTGGCCAATAACTCCACCCGCCGAGCGGAATAAGGCTAAAACTGTCCGCCAACGCCTTTAAGATCAGGTGATGGCCGTTGATACTCAAGAAAACTATCACCGAAATCGCGTATTGAAACTGGCCAAGAATCGGCACTTGTTGCCCGAGTAAAGGATCGAGCACGTTAACCATGCTGAAACCCATCGGGACATCCATCATTTGCCCGGCGATTTGTACAAACATAAAAGCCAGGGAGATGATGAATCCCATCGCCAGGCCGATCAACAACTCATTGGCGATCAGCAAAGCCAACTCGGCCAAGCCCATGGCATAAACATCGGTCCGCACCGTGGCCACCGGCAGCATAAAGAAAGAGGTAAGCAGGACCAACCCTACTTTCATCACCACCGGCACGTTTCTGGCGCCAAAAATCGGCGTTGCAGCAATGATCCCGCTGATCCGGATCACTACGAGCAGATAGATATTAAACTGATCTGCCAAGGAGGCCAGCATCTCCACGGCTGTGCTCACCTACCGGATATAGATGTGTAAATTGGTCAGCAAATTGGTGGTGAAATCGACCAGCCGGGCAAGCATCCACGGGCCAAAAATGACCACAGAAACCAACACCGCGACAATTTTAGGGATAAATGTGAGTGTCTGTTCCTGGATTTGGGTGGTCGCTTGAAAGATACTGACCAAAATGCCGACTAACAGCCCTAAACCCAACATCGGGGCCGAGACCATCAGCACGGTGGTTAACGCCTCGCGGCCGAGGTGGACCACAAAAGCCTGAGTCATCGCCCGCACCCCCTACACAAAGCTCCGTAATACCGATTCAATCACTAAATGCCAGCCATCAACCAGCACAAATAACAAAATCTTGAACGGCAAGGAAATCATGACCGGCGGCAGCATCAGCATCCCCATCGACATCAGGGTGCTGGCCACGATCATGTCAATCACCATGAACGGGATGAAAATCATAAATCCAAGTTGAAAAGCCGTTTTCAACTCACTAATGATAAACGCCGGAATCAGCGTCGTTGTCGCGACATCGTCAATAGTTGTCGGACGAGTGGTCCGGGCCATCGAGACAAATAACTCCAAATCTTTTTCTCTGGTCTGTTTAAACATGAACTCGCGGATTGGCACCATCGCTTGGGCTAAAGCGGTTTCCGCATCCAGCTGACCGGCCAGATACGGTTGGAGAGCCTGCTCATTAATTGTCTGCCAGGTTGGCGCCATGATAAAAAAAGTCATGAACAAGGCCAAACCAATTAAGACCTGATTGGGTGGTATCTGTTGGGTGGCTAAAGCGTTGCGCACAAAAGAAAGGACAATCACAACCCTGGTAAAGGAGGTCATCATGATCAAAATCGAAGGCGCCAAGGATAGGATTGTCAGTAGAAACAGGACTTGCAGGCTTAACTCAACTTCTTGTGGTTCGGTTGCTTCAGTCACACCAAAAGAAATCGTGGGAAACAGCGGAGCCGCATTAGCTTGCCAAACCGTTCCCACGACGAGAAAAACCACAAAAGCTGATACTAATACGCGTTTCACCAGGAACCATCCTCATTATTGCGGCCGTTGGTTAAATAATGCTTGGAACCAAGAGCTGCCTGATTCCGGCTTCCTTGCCTGCTCAGTCAATTCAGCAACCAACTCCGGGTCGGTAATTTCCAGAAGCACCTCCAGCCCTTTGGCCGAGGAGCTTAAGACATAATACTTATTTATTAGGCGGGCTAACAGCAGTTTGTT
Source organism: Bacillota bacterium (assembly GCA_012735535.1). Taxonomy (GTDB): domain Bacteria; phylum Bacillota; class UBA5301; order UBA5301; family UBA5301; genus JAAYHC01. The sequence continues at coordinate 3,585 of JAAYHC010000091.1, read as the reverse complement.
ATGCTGGTCGACCGGAAATTGTTCGAGTATAGCAAAATTGCGGCCGTGCATCAGCCCGGTATACCGGCGGCCAAAGTACCGCGTAAACAGGTACACCAAGGGGATCATTACGGCCGTAACCAGAACAACTCTTAACCATTCGTAAAAACTGACCATGCCGCCTCCGCCGGGGGCTAATTAGACAGCACTTTTTCTACCGCTTCAAGAACCCGCTGTGGCTGGAAAGGCTTAACTATGAAATCGGAAGCACCCGCCTGAATAGCGTCGATAACCATAGCTTGTTGCCCCATAGCACTGCACATAATGATGTTGGCATTCGGGTCCACTTTGCGAATCTCTTTGACTGCGGTAATCCCGTCCATCTCCGGCATCGTAATATCCATTGTTACTAGATCCGGTTTAAGCTCTATATACTTCTGGAGGCCGACTGCGCCATTCTCCGCCTCACCGACCACTTCGTAACCGGCTTTGGTGAGGATATCCTTGAGCATCATCCGCATGAAGGCAGCGTCGTCGACAACCAGTATTCGCCTTCCCATTCAGCAGCATCCTCCTATTGTCACTACTTGTAACTTCTTCCGTGGTTTCTTACCTATTTTCGAGATATTCTCTATTGAAGGTTGTTAACCCTTTCGACGGGGCTAACAATATCGACGATCTTAACCCCGAAGTTCTCGTCAATAACCACCACTTCACCCTTGGCCAGGAGCTTTCCGTTGACTATGATATCTACCGGTTCACCCGCCAGCTTGGATAGTTCGATTAACGATCCTTTGCCCAAGGAGAGAATATCTTTTATCTGCATCTTGGTCCGGCCAAGTTCGACGGTCACTTCCAACGGAACATCCATCAACAAATTGATGTTTTGATACTGGCCGGAATCCACCTTATCGAGCGGTTCGAAGACCGCCTTTTTGATCGTTACCTCACTCGCCGGCTGCGCCGCAGCGGAAGCCGGTGGGGTATGGGAATAAGAGCGCGGTGCTTGTGGCGTCACCGGAATCGCTGCGGTGGCAGCAGCCTCCTCGACCGCCTCGCTCCAATACTCCTCAAAATCCGCATCAACGAGAATCCAGACTTCACCACTAACCAAATCGTCAAGATGCAGGTTGGTCTTGCTACTGGCCACTTCCGAAGTGCCCAACGCCTGATCTAGTTCTTGGGGATCTCCGGTATAGATCACAGGGTTAACCGGACCGACGGCTACTTTGGTCTTAGCTTTGCTCGCCGCCTCGGTCGCCACGCCGCCGGCGATCTGACTAAAGGCTTCTTGAATGACGCCTAAACCCATCTCATCTACCGCCACCGCATTGCTGCCGTCTTGGCCCATCGCCACCGCGGCGACCTTGGCAGCCACCTCTTCGTCGAGCGCCACCACACAGCGGCCATGCGGAGTAAACTGCATCGGAATCAGGACTAAGCCGGAAAGAGCGGGTATCAACTGCACCCGGTCCGTTTCGACCGGCTCCAATCTCTCAGCCTCAACCGTCTTGTTGATGAATTGCCCTAATACCGCAATCATTTTGTCCAAAACAGCTTTGGCCGACTTAGCCACATCGTCTGTGGGAGAAGCCTGATTTAACAGGGCGTCAATCTCGGCTTGCGAAAGAAAGTTATCGGTCATTTTGTTCAGCCTCCTTGTGGACCCGGGTAATTTGCAACGCCATTCTGTTCCCTTTCGTACCGGCCTTACCATAGAACTTGAGACTTGACCCGACATATACCGGAATCGGATCCTCAATCCGTGACGGCAGGGCGATCACATCACCTGGCTGGAGATCAAGCAGATCACGGACTGTCAGGTGCGTGGTACCAAGTTTTACGACCACATCAACCTCGGTGGAGATCAAGCGTTTTTCAATAGCCGCCCGCTGCTCCGGTGCCGGTTCTTTAGAAGAGCTGCCCAACCAATAATGTGCGGTTAACTTAGGTAAGACCGGCTCCAACAGGGTGTCCGGCAAGCATAGATTGAGTAAGCCTTCTTCCTCTCCCGCCCGGACCGACAACGTAATTAAGACAATCATTTGGTTGGGTGCCACAATCTGCACAAAACCTGGGTTGGTTTCAATCCGGTCAATTGTAGCGGTCACCGAGGCCAAGTTAGCCCAAGCATCTTTGAGCTGCGACAAAAACCGCTGCAGAATTCGGGCCAAGATGTTGATCTCGATCTCGGTCAGCTCACGGGAACGGGCCGGAATAGTGAGCCCGCCGCCCAATAGTCGCTCAACCATCATCAAGCCCAGACCGCTGCTGAGCTCTAAAATACCGGCGTCGCCCATCTCCTCCACCTGGAAGATGGTAACAACCGTGGGCACCGGCAAGGAGCGAATGAACTCTTCATAAGTCATCTGCTGGGTGGAAACCACGGAAACTTCGACAACCGAACGCAAATAAGTGGACAAACTTGTATTCAAAAACCTGGCGTAGTTCTCATGGATCATTTGCAAGGTCCGCAACTGATCCTTAGAAAACTTGTCCGGCCGGCGGAAATCGTATTTCTTTACCTTGGTCTGCCGTTCTTCACTGACAATCTGTTCCTTATCGACTTGTCCCGAACTAAGTGCCTGTAATAGGGCATCGACTTCAGCTTGGGATAGAATGTCGGACATCAGGGTTCACCCCCTCTTATTGAAAGACGAACTCGGTAAAGAAGACATTTTGGACTTTGCCGCTCCCGAGAACTCTCTCTAAACCGTTAGCCAATTCAATCCGCAATAACCGCTTACCCTCCACATCGGACAGTTGTTGCATACTCTTAAGGCTGAGTATGGAAATAACGGTATCTCTGATCTGTGGCAACCTTTCATTGACCAGAGGAATCACTGACTGATCCGCCAATTCGAGAGTAATGCCAACCCGGGCAAAGCGCCGGTTGTTGTCGCCGCTCAGATTCACCGTAAAGACCCCGATATCATGGGTAGGACCAAATTCAGGAATAGCCGGTTCTTGTGCCTCTTTCACTTTCTCCGGAGGATTGGCGGAGGTAAAGAAGAGGTAGGTAATGAATGAAGTACATACCGAAGCTAAGATCAATAAGGCTATCCCGAAAATAATCAGTTTGAGGTCGAGCTGTAATTTCCGTTCGACTATTTTATCGTCTGCCATGATAATCCTCCTATATTAATTGGGTTCCAATGCGTTCAAATCCAGGCGCAATAACACGAGATCAACTCGCCGGTTGCGCGCTCTATTCTCCGGGGTATCATTGGGAGCAACCGGCCGGTATTCTCCGTACCCCGCTGCCGAAAGTCTTTCCGGACTAATATCGGTCTTCGTCAATAAATACCGAATCACCGAAGTGGCTCGCGCCGTGGACAGCTCCCAGTTGGATGGGTAACGGGCATTACGGATCGGAACATTATCGGCGTGCCCCTCGATCCTAACGTGATTAGGTATTCTGACCAGGTAGGTCGCGATAGTATCGATTATTCTCGCGCCGTCCGGCCTGATATCCGCCCGACCCGTATCAAAGAGCACACTGTCCCGAAATCTGATAATCACGCCCCGTTCCTCAAGTACAGCCTCCACCATATCGGCAATTCCCTCTTCAATGAGGAAGGACTGAATATCATGGTATAACTCGGT
>JAAYHC010000090.1 GCA_012735535.1 Bacillota bacterium | reverse complement strand
TAGTGGTAAAATAGAGATATACCGGCAACAGCGCCGAGGTGATTTCGATGATTGGCCTAGTCACCGCTATGGTGATTGTGTTCTTGGGTTATCTAATCAAATACAAGCGATGGAGCTGGTTAATCGCCGGCTACAATACCGCGTCCCCCAAAGACAAAGCACTCTATGACGAGATAGCGTTATTTACGGGGATGGGCAACTTTCTTTTTCTGTTAGCAGCAATTACAATCATACCAGCGATCGGAGAATTCGTGGGTAAGCCGTGGATTATCGGATTAGGCTGGGCGATGTTCACAGTTGCCGTTTTCGCGTTCTTAATTTACGCTAACACCGGTAATCGCTTCAAAAAGCCCGAATAGAGATTTTTCGGAGATGGCTCAAGCGCTCACAGGTTCAAGATCAGCGACGCGATCGCGAAATAAATCAATAGCCCCGTAGCATCCGATATCGTGGTAATCAAGGGACTGCTCGCCACCGCAGGATCCAGACGTAACAAAGTCAGTCCAAAAGGTAGGATCATCCCGATCAAGTTGGATACCACAACGATAGCCATCATCGTCAGGCCGACCACCAAGCCGATTTCGATCCCACCGCGGAAAAGGCCTAACACAGCCCCTGCCGCCCCCAGAACCGTACCCAGGCAAGCTCCCACCAATAGCTCTTTCAAAAAAACCTTGCCCCAATCCATCATTTCGACATCACCCGTAACCAGCGCGCGGATGACCAGGGTAGCCGACTGCGATCCGGTGTTGCCCCCGGTATCGATTAGCAAGGGAATAAAGAAGGCCAAAGCGAGGGCTGATGACAGCACGTCCTCATAGGCAGCAATAATCCCCGAAGAAATCAAATTAACAAAGATCAGGATCACCAGCCAGACGATGCGCTTACTGAACAAAGTCCAGACACTGGTGCTGTCGTAACCTTCATCAAGCGGATTGATCGAAGCGCCTTTGAGGATATCTTCGGTGGCTTCTTCCTCGGCCACGTCTAAGACGTCATCAACGGTGATAACACCGACAATCTTGTTCTCTTGATTCACAACCGGCAAAGCCAGGAAATCGTACTTTTCAAAAATGCGCGCTACTTCTTCCTGGTCCAGGTTTTCCGGGACCGATATGACCTCTCGTTTTGCGATCGTTTCAATTCTTGTATCTAACGGACTGATAACCAGCTCACGTAGTGAGACCACGCCGGTCAAGGTTTGATCATCATCAACCACATAGATATAGTAAGCATTTTTCTCGGACGGGGCCAACCGGCGCAGCAAAGCCAAGACCTGCTCAACCGTTTGGCCTTCCTGAATGGCGATGAACTCGGTTGCCATCAGTCCGCCTGAAGTATCTTCGTCGTAGTTCAAGAGTTGCTTGATCTCCTGGCCGACCGCCCCCATGGCGGCAAGCAGTTTGCCGCGAACTTCCCCTGGAAATTCGCCCAACAAGTCGGCGACGTCGTCGGTGCTCATCACCGTGAGGATTTCAGTCGCCTTTTCCAGGCCGAGCTTGTCTATAATCTCGGCTTGATTAGCCAACTCCATTTGCTGCAAAACGAAAGCAGCCCGTTCCGCGCCCAAAGATTCTATAAAGCGGATCTGTGCAGCCAAGGGCATCAGCGCCAAGGTCTCGGCCACGTCAGCCGGGTGCAAAGCCTCAGATACCTCGATCGCCGCGGTATAATTCTCTTGTAATAAAAGCTCCTTTAACCTTTGTTGAATCATGGCTACTCCTTCCCGGGGCCAAACAAAAACCCCCATACGGGGGTAAACCATCTCAATCC
>JAAYHC010000089.1 GCA_012735535.1 Bacillota bacterium | reverse complement strand
GTTGAAGGCGATGCTGCTGACATCGCTCTTCATGAGACCTCGCTCCTTTCAAAAGTGAGATTTGCGAGGTCTCTTTTCTATCTCATTACTTATCTTCCTTGTTCACCTACTAAAACTTTACACTAACCGATTGTTACCGGCTGTTACCTAAAGTCGCCAAGATCTGCTGTCCCAAGAGATGATTGAGATGATGCCCGGAGCGAATCCCGATCACCTGCGCCTTTAACCTGCCAACCAGCGCTAGATCGCCGATAAGATCAAGGACCTTGTGCCGGACCACCTCATCCGGGAAGCGGACCTCGTTGAGGTACCCTTCTGTCCCGATAACCACAGCGATCTCCGGATTGCCCCCTAGGGCCAGGCCTTGTTTGCGCAGGACCTCGACCTCATGGGCAAAACCCAGGGTACGCGCCGGAGCGATTCTCTCGGCAAAAACCTCCGGCTCAACCGCATATTCGGCAAACTGATTGCCGACCGCCGGATGGTCGGAGGTAAAGAGATAACTGACGGAAAAACTCTCGGCCGGTAGCGCAATCAATTTGGCTCCGCGCTCTTCGACCCAGACCGGTCCGGGCAAAGTCAGATACTCGCGGATCCGGTTCTGTTCGACCAAACCGGCCTCGGTGATCAACCGCACCCAGACCGCCGCACTGCCATCAGTGACCGGCACTTCACAGTTGTCCAGTTCGACCACGGCATTGTCCACACCGAGGCCATGCAAGGCGGCCATCAGGTGCTCGACCGTCATGACTTTAACCTCTTCGTTCAGGCCCAACGCTGTACAGCGGACTGTGCTGACCACATTGCTCACTGCAGCCTTGAACTCCGGTTGGCCCGGTAGATCGACGCGGCGAAAGAAAATGCCCGTTCCGGCCTGGGCAGGATGGATCGTCAAATTCACCTCAGCCCCGCTATGCAGTCCAAATCCGTGATAGCTGATGCTCCGGGCTAAGGTCTTTTCATGCACTCTCAATACACTCTCCCGCTTGTGGTAATAATTTACCTTCACTTCTTCTAGGTTGGAGAATTCTCCTGCTGATCTCCGCGACATCCTTAGCCTCTGAGTTGATAATCTCCAGGTATTTCCGGCCCACCTCTGAGGTCGGCGCCTGAAAGATCTCCGCCGGAGCCCCCTCCTCGATCACTTTACCCTCAGCCATCAGAAGGATTCGGTCTGCCACCCGGAGGGCAAACGGCACCTCATGGGTGACAATGAGCATAGTCGTTCCGGTGGAGCGGACCAACTCCTCCATCACATCCAAGACCTCGCGGACCAGGATCGGATCTAAAGAGGCGGTCGGTTCATCCCAGAGCATCAACTCCGGTTGAAAAGCCAGCGCCCTGGCGATGCCGATCCGTTGCTGCTGGCCGCCGGACATCTCCCGGGGTAATTTGTCGGCAGCACTTAACAGCCCCACTTTGGCCAGGGCCTCCTCGGCCAAGCGGCGGGCCACTTTCTTGTCCAGTCCGGCATAAACCAGGCCCAGCATCACATTCTCCAGCGCGGTCAGGCGCTGAATCAAGTTGAAATTTTGAAAGACAAAGCCGATCCGGCGGCGGAGCGGAGCCAACTGCTCCGGTTTAAGGCTGTGCACCGGGATCCCGTCAAAATAGATCTCGCCGGCCGTCGGTTCGACCAAGCGATTGATCGACCGGATAACCGTCGACTTACCACAGCCTGAGGGGCCCATAATCACCACAACTTCCCCTCTGGCCAGCTCCAGGTCGACCCCGCGCACCGCCGGAAATGATCCGTAGTATTTCTTCAGCCCCTTGATCTCCAAGTGCTTTTTCGTCATCGGTCACAGCTCCTTATTTAAAACGCAGGTGTCTCCGGTTTAAAAGGTTGGCCACACCCGGCCGCCCTTCCGGCAAGACCAGTTCGCGCATGATATCGGTCTTGCGCAAACCCAGGGACAGGCCGGCTAGCAATTCGGTCTCCGAAACCGGGCTGATCCGCTCCGCGAGAGTTGCTGTGCCCAGCCCGGCCAAACCGCCCAACACAAAGAGGTGGGCCGTGGAGATATAAGGGATGGCCCCTCCGGCCAGCCGATAGGTGCCCCAGAGGATCACGGCTCCGACTACCGCAGCGTAAACCCCGGCCAGGTCCGGTTCCAAACGCTGGATCAGCCGGGCAAAGCGCCCGCCAAATCTTTTCCGGCCCGGCACGAGCTTGCGTAAAGCACTAATAATCGTCGCATGATCCAACCACAAGACGATCAGGGTAAAGACCACAGCAGCGAGCCCGGCAATCGTCGATCGCACTTCGCGGAGGATGCTGAAGACAACCCCTAGCGTATCCGGTTCCAAAGTGCCGATCGGCATGGTGTAGATCGTAAAATCGGGGGTACCGGCGACCTCTTGCACGATCGGCCGCAGCTGTTTCTCGGTGACCCTGCCATCGATGAGCAGCTGGATCCGCTCACCCGGGATAACCTCTCCCCCGATATAGCTGTCGATTAATCGTACGGACCGGCCGATCTGCTCATCGGTCAGTTCCGGCAAGGTCTGGCGAACTTCATTCATTTGCTCGCGGACCAGATTGGTATCCAGTTCACCGATGGCCGAGAGCCGCGTGATTATCTCGTCCAAGTCGCGGCGGAGCGCATTGACATCCACGGTTTCCATCGCGGCCAGCACACTCGAGGTCGCACCACCAATCTCGCTCATCAGCTCATAAACGACATTGGAGTTCTCGGCCAGCGAACCGAAGTTATCGACCTGCACGACAAATTGGTCGATCTTCTGTTTGAACCCCTGCAAAAGCTGGGCCACCGGATTGATATTCTGGAGGACCTGTTCCAGGCCTTGCGCCCCCTCGGCGACCTCAGTTTTGACCGCTGATAAGCCGGAACTAACCTGGTCTAGGCCGGACTGATCTCCGACTTCGGCCAGTCGCTGCTCCACATCGGCCAAGTGACCGGTCGCTGGGGCGGAGACCACACCCATCGAAGCAAGCAAGAGCTCGATCGAGGCGCTGGTATTCTGAAGCGCTCGGGTGATATCGGCTAAATTGATCTCGCTCAGCTGGCCAAGCGGACCATCTAAGCTGGCATTCACTAATCGCAAAGTTTCCTCGACTTGTGCGATCTGATCGAGAGTCGCTTCAAAGGCATCCAGGGTCTCCAAGAGATGGCGCCCGGTCTCATCGGCCTCTTGGGCCATAACCTCCAGTTCGGCAAGGAGTTTCACACTCTCATCAATCGCCAGCAACAGCGCATAGCGGTCGTTGCGGATCGTTGTCTCGCCGACCAGCGGTCCCACTTTGGTTCCCCGCTCCAGGCGGTAAGCCTTCGTCACCACCGGACCGGAAGAGTCGGCCGAGAACTCCAGGATCTCCGGAGCCACCGCGCTGATATCCCCCTGGGTAATCATTCCTTTGGCGGTATTGCCGTGAATCGACATGATGTCGATCACAATATTGTCCGGACGCAGCGACTCACCGACGACCAGCGGCTGGGGTGCCGCTCCCTGGATCACCACTCGTTCGCCTACCCTGAGGGGAGCCGCTGTATCGAGGGCGATCTCGACCTCAGAAGCATATCCCAGCAAAAAGCGTTTCATTTCAACCAAGGTATCCATGAAAGCGCTCAGGTCGTCGGTCTCCCCCGACATAGTCACATCGCGCACCAATTCAGGCTGCAATTTATCTTGAATAGCCCAGACCAGCCGACCGCCCAAGTCCGCGAGGTTCTCGATCTGATAGCCTATCGGAAATCTGACCTCGACGGTCTGATACTCAGCGAGAATATCTTCAATCTTTTCAGTCAATTTGGGCATGTCCACTTCCTCGGCAAGTGCAGCGACCACATTACTACCGTAAACGAAGGCGTACTTAATCTCCGGCAGTTCGGTCAACCTTCCGATGAGCAGGCCTTTGGCGCCGAATTGCACTCCGCGGACGGTTAAGGTGGGAGACATAATCAGGGTTGTCCCGCTATAGCCGGGGACAGCCTCGAAATAGGTGTCGATCTGTTCCATAACTTCCCGGTTTTTATAATCTTCCGGAAAAGCCAGCAAAAAATTGGCCTTGCCGACCACGGTCGGGGCCTGTTTATATACGGTCCCCGGCAAACTCTCGCGCAAGATTCGCTCCAGTTCCGGGATGGCCGCTTCCTGTGCATCCTCGCGCACATGCAAAATTAGGTCATACTCGCCAACTTCCCCCACCAGCCCGCTGACCGTATCGCCAAAGTATAAGTCTGCCGCCCAAGCCAGGCCAAAAGAAAAGAGTCCGCCAACGAAGATCGTGACGGCAAGCAGGATAAAAATGTCTTTCTTGAACGTGTCAGCGCGTAAAAAAGAGGTAAGTCGCTTTATCACGGTCTTTCTCCCCCTTAAACCTCTCAATCATTATAGCATAGGCCGGAAGGCCCTCTGACAGGTAATTCCAGCCTACTCAGGGGAAGATTCCGCTTTCTTGACTAATTTTCCCAACAGGCGCTAATACTCGACCGGAAGGCTTTCCACCTGTACGTAGATCTCACCGGCAGCGACTTCGCCGGTCGGACCGCTCGTCTCCGGCACCTCCGGTTCGTCGTTCTGTTTGTCCAGAACAAAGCTGATCTCCACCGGACCGTAGACCTCGATGCGATCCGGATTTGAGCTGATGAGAACCTCGGCGGCCCGCAGCTCTTTCTGATTTTTCTCTTCCAGGACCACGACGTTACCGGTCAAGCGGTAGGTCTCTTTGCGGTTGTCGACGATGACCTGATCGGCTTGGCAGAGGCGATCGGTCTGAATAATCTTGACCCCGCCGGCGAAGGTGAAGAGCTCGGCGTCGAAGTCAGCCGCGATCTCGTCCCCGCTGACTTCGGCATCAGAAGTCCGCAAATAAGGGGCCCCCATGAGCTTTGCCTGTTTCAGCTCGGAATTGTAGATGATTTCTCCGGCCGTAAGAAAGAGATCCCCTTTGGAGATTTCGAGCAGCCCGATAATATGGACATTCTCGCCTTCCATCTTAAATAGCTTGTTCTCCAGGACCCTGATCTGCAGCTCCTCGGCGGCCAAGGTCACCGCTTGAAAACTCAAAGCCAAAGCCAATACCACACCAATGATTATCCCTCTGGACAAGACGTTCATCTCCTTTGGCCCCTAATCAAACCGGTTGATGATTTCGACAGCCCCGACAATCTCCCAGGTATCGCTGTCGCCATAATAATAGAGCTGGTTGCACCGAATTTCCTGGTTATTCTCCGAAAAAATAACGATATTTCCGGTCGCGGTCAAGAGCTCGGCATCAAGGTCAATGACAATTTGGTCGGCCGTCAGCGTGTATTTGCCCAACTCAGCCCGGATCGGCGGAATGAGCCTGACCCGATTGGTCCGTTGTTCGTAGAATAACCCGCCGGCGGTAATCCGTTGCTCCTCATCGGTAATAATCTCGATCTGCTCGCTGATTTCGAGGTTTTGTGTCCGGCGGTCGTAAACCCCGGCGGTGGCGGTAAACCGGTAACGCTCGGCGCCATCACGATAAATCGTACCGCTGATCTGCCCGGCGAGGTGAACCAACCGCTCGCCCTCATCCATGGAAAACCTTTCAACCGCCAGTTCCCAGATTTTCTCGCCTTTGTTCCTGCCGATGAGCGTATTCTCGGCCATCTGATAAGTAACTTCTTTCTCCGCCTTCTGAAAGATCAAGGTGCCATCCCCCGGTTTCATCAGCAAAAGCATGGCAATGAGTCCGGTCAACAACAAGCTGAGCAGTAGGTTTTTGAGCGATGCTTTCATCGGGCGAGCACCCCCTCGGGGAGCTCTACGTCGACCAGAAAGGCATTGTCCGTCGCGCCAAGCCGCAGGCGCTCATTGGGAAAGAGATCAAAGAGCAGCTCAAACCAGAGCTCTTGGCGGACCAGGTCAAGCGAGATTTGGTACCGGCGGCAGTGCCAATCCCGCGTCAAGCCGACTCGGCCTTTGACGAGGCGACCGCCATACGAGCCGTCCCATTGGATTTGGGTCTCCAGCTTCCAGAGGGGTGAAAGGCTCTGCGTCAGCTCCAGGCTGGCCTCGCGCCAAATCTCCTGGGTGAAATCGTAAGAAAGACCCGTCTTGAGCTGATGCCGTTCATCAGGCAGGTAGGCCGCAGAGAATTTGGCATACCGCCAGGCCGCGTCGGCCAAAGCATATCCGAACTGGAGACTCGAATAGAGTTGCCGGCTATGGCGATAAACGGCTTCCGCCGTCAGATCCTCCGGCCGGCTGGTGAGCAGATTATAGCCGCCGGCCAGGTACGTTCGCCAGTTGCCGCGCAGATAATCGACTCTGGCCTCGAGATTGTGGGTCGGTCGCGCCAAATCATAGGTGAGCGGGGAGATGCCAAGCCGACCGGTCCAGTTATGGGTCAGCATCCACCTACTGTTGGTACTCGGCGCATAGCTCAAGCTGGTCCGGGCGTTGGCTTGGACTTGCGCATGATTGGTGTCATAATAATTTCCGGTCAGGCTTCCGGTGGTCGTCAGCATCGCCTGTGCGCCGATACGCCGACTAATCCCGGTCAGATTTAACTGTCCGCCGGCCCGCATCAATGTATGGTCGCCCGGTTGTTCATGGATCCGACTCGCACTAACCGTAGCCGTGACCGGTAGAGTGGTCCGGCCGAACTGCAGTCGGCGGGTGGTCAACCGTACCTCGGGTAAGAGCGTGTAGCTCTGCCAAGCCGGTTTTTGCTCATCGCTGGCGACCAGCGGATTGTACTTGTGTTCGGCCTTGACATTAAGAGTATAGGCCGGCAAAGTCTGGCTGACCCAACCTTGGATGAACTTGCTCGGCTCCTCCGGCGGCAGTCCGACGCGTTGCCGGGTGGTGAAATTGGTTGAGAGCGCATAACGGAGATCAGGGCGCGGCAGGTTTTCGTACGCCAGTGTGATAAGTTCCTGTTGATACACGCTGCCGGTGAATAACTCGGCCGGATTCTTGTCCAACGCCTGATAGCTGAGGCTAACCCGCTCCGCCGCCTGTTGCCACGCCAAGCGCGTTGTCAAGCCCCACTCCTCATTCGTCCGCTCTCGGTAATGGCTAAGCCGATACTCCCCCTGCAACTCACCGGTGTAGCCGGGAGCAAGCTCAGGGGTTACCTGAATCGCCGCATGGTAAGAGAGCGGTTGCCCCTCCCACCCGTTTTGTTTGGCGTACCAGTAGAGCCAGCCCGTAGCCGGTAGCACAGAGGAGAGTTCATATTGGTGTCTAAACCCCAACCCCCACCCGCGGAGTTGATAGTAATCGACAAAAAGTGAGCCGAGCCAGGCCGGATTGCGAAAATAGTTGTAGGTCGTCTTGATGTACCAGCCATCTTCCGGGTTATGCCCGATTTTCGGGGTTTCCCAATTGCTTTCTTTGAGGGAAATCACGACGACCGGCAGGGTAAACAATTTGCGCCGGCCTTCGTAATAAGAAACTCGACGGATGACGATCCGCTCATCCGGGTAGTATTCGATCTCGGCCGCCTGGAGCTGATAGTGCGGCACAGGCAGGTCACACCCTGTTAACCCGGCCTGGGTCACAAAGGTATTGCCGTCTTTTCTGATCAGCTCGGTCCCGGTTAAAAAAGCCTCGCCGGCCAGATCTTCATGTTCTAAGACCACAAAAGCTTGCTCGAAGTGGGCCGTCTCAGTCGCAAAGTCATACCGAAGGAAAGCGGCGCTGATCTCCTCATCCCCCTGGCGAAAAACAATTCCGCCGCCCGCCGCGAGAATTTGCTTTTCGGTATTAACCACCAGTTGGGTACAGGATAAGCTGAAATCGCGGTATTCGACCACAACCTCTCCTAGCACCACCAATTCCGCCGCAGCGAGGTGCCAGGTGAGCCCTTCAGCGGCCACGATGCGTACCCGGTCGTCAGCCCGCCCCGCGGCCGGCCAAACCAACAACATCAGCAAGATTATCCACGCTGTCGCCCTCCGGAGCAGCACTTTCTCACTCCTACAGAGAATCTACTTTGGCCAAGGCCAACAAGCCAACAGACCCATACGCTAGATTTGGCAGCCACGCACCTAAGACCGGTGAGATGAGTCCGTTGACGCCCAGAGAGCGGCAGAAGGGCGTGGTGACATAATAGGTGAGGGTCAAAGCGACGCACAAGCCCACTACTACTGAACGCGGGTAGCGGGGCAGACGCAAAAAACGGATGGCCAGCGGCAGGCAGAATAAGACCAAGATCAGACTGGCCAAGGGACTGGCCAATTTGAGGTGATAATCGACGACAAACGGGCGGATATTGACCCCGCTCGGCCTGAATAAACGGATATTCTCAGCCAATTCCGCCCTGGTCATTTCCCGGGTAGTTTTCTGATTGGCGAAGAAACGTTCCAAGCCATCGCCCAACTCAAGACGCATGGTGGTGTACTTGATCTCATCGGAGACAAAACCGTCCGACTCGATATTGCGGGCCACCCCGTTGGACAGCAGCCAGACGCCGTCTTTAATCACCCCGGATTCAGCCGTAATCAACCGGGGATAGCTCTCGGGGCGCAATTGGTACACCAAAATCTCTTTCATCTCCAGGGTCTCCGGGTTGACCTGACCAATATAGAAAAAATACTCTTTGCCGGCCCGGAAAAAGACATCCTGCTCGATCTCGACGCCGGGATTCTTGAGCACAATTTGGCGAATGATATTTTCGAAAGCATGGTTGGCTTGAGGAACTACTTTTTCGCTTAAGTACAGGCTAAAAAGGCTAATGACCAGCACCAGAGCCAAAAGCGGCGCCAAGTGCCGGCGCAGACTCACCCCGACCGAACGGATAATGGCCAGCTCATTGTCGGCAGCGATCCGCGTATAGGCCAACAGCCCGGCCACCAAGGCGGCTAGCGGCAAGGCTTCGACCGTGGCCTGGGGAAAACGATAAAAAAATAGCCGTATAATCACAAAGAAGGGGATTTTCTTTGCGATCAACAGCTCACTTAATTCGAACAAAACTCCGCTGACCATCAAGATGATTAGTGCGAGCAAGGCCAAGACAAAAGGGCCCGCCACTTGCTGGAGCAGATGACGATCAAGAATTCGCATGATCCTACCTATTATCGAGCTTCCGCGCTAAGCCTGGCCACCATCTCTTCTAGTTTCGCTATCCGCCGTTCCAATTCTTTTTCGTTTTTGATCACCTCGGGAAGCTTCCGGGCGGCAGCTTTGGCGCGCATCTCTTCCCGGTGCGGCCGCGCCGGAACACCGGAAAAGAACCCGGGTTCGGTGATGTTGCCGGCGATAACCGAAGCCCCGGCCAAGACGGTACCGGAGGCAACGGTAATATGACCGACAATCCCAGATTGCCCGCCGACGGTGACATAGTCGCCGGTCTTGGCGCTTCCGGCAACCCCTGACAGGCCGGCCATCAGGTTGCCCTGACCAAGCTGGACATTGTGTCCGATCTGGATCAGATTGTCCAGTTTTGTCCCGCGGCCAATCACGGTCTTGCCGATCGTTGCGCGGTCAATACAGGTATTGGCGCCGATCTCCACATCATCCTGGATCTCCACTGTACCGATCTGCGGCACTTTATGATGTACACCATCAGCGGTGGTAAAACCGAACCCATCCGCACCGATGACCGCACCGGGGTGGATGATCACCCGCGAACCCACGGTCACGCGTTCTCTGAGGACAACATTGGGGTAAATAACGCAATCAGCCCCGATGGTCACATCCGGCCCGACGTAAACCCCGGGGTAAATCCAGGTACGATCCCCGATCTTCGCTCCGGCTTCAACGACAGCATAAGCGTGAATCCGCACATCCCGACCTAAACTGGCTTCCGGGCTGATCACCGCGGTCGGATGGATCCCCGGGGCCAACGGATACAGCGGCGCAAAATGAGCGAGGATTCTGGCAAAGGCCAGGCGTGGGTTCTGGACCAAAATCATGCCTTTGACCTTGCCCTGGGCTTTTTCAGCCAGGACGGGCAAGAGGAGCAGCGCACTCGGGGATTGTTCCAAGGCTTGGCAGAGTTTACGCTCATCCTCTGCCAAGACGATCTCGCCCGGACCGGTCTGCTCAAGCGAGCCAACGCCGGTGATCACCAGATGCGGATCCCCGGCGACTTGGCCATTGACCACGGTCGCCAGTTCACTCAGGGTTATCGGTTGTCCTTGCTTCATTCGAAAGACTCCCTTCTTTCTGGATTGCGGCCATCACATCCTCCGAAATATCCACCCCATCGAAGAGCTCCTCCTCGGTGAGGATAACCGTTTTCAGCCCAGCATTAAAGGCACAGGCCTCACCCGCCTTGCGAATATCGGCCAAGATACTCCCGCGCAGCATGTTGATCGCTTGGGCGAGTTCGGCCAAGCGCGGTTGGACGGTCTCCGGCGATTGACCCCCGCTTTCACCTGCCGTTGTTCCGCTCAGTATGTTCAAGTGCTCCGCCAGCTCGGCTTCGAGGCGCTGCCGTTCGGCCTCCAATTCTTGCTCGGTTGCTGCCATCAGCTGATTCCCAAACTGTTGGAGACGCTCGGCATATCTGGTTTCAGCTTGCTTATGAAACTGAGCCAGCTTTGCTTGGTAGTCCTGCTCGAGGCCGACTAGTCGCTGTTCCAATTCCTTTCTGAGCTCGTCAATCTCGCGGGAAAGTTCAGTCCGCGCTTTATCAGCGGCATCCAACAGCTCCAGCCTGACCCTGAGCCCAATAATCTTGAGTTGATACTCCTTTTGGAGCGCCTCGGTCCGGCTGCTTAATTCCGCGGTGAGTTCATTGCGTTTCGCAGTGAGCTCGGCCTCCAATTCCCGCTTTAATTGAGCCTTTTTCCGCTCGATCTGTTCGGTCGCCTGCGCCCATTTGGCCTTCTCCTGGGCCGCCAATTGCCGTTGATATTCTTCGACCAGACGCTCGCGCTCCCGCTGCAAAGACTGTTGCAAGTCGGAGGCGTTTAAATCGGGTACATACTCTGCCGGCACAATCTGGCCGGCTTTCACCGCCTCCAGCAACAAGCTCTCCTCAAGCCGGCGTAGCTCGGGCCAGCGAGGATGAGCCGGCAAGACTTTGCTAAGACGAATCACCGCCACCGGTGACCCTTGTTTTTGGGGCAACGCAGGGGTAGCCGGCAGGCCAAAATCATCCTCCGCAAAATGAGCCGCCGGACTATCCTGAGGAATTGCTATGGGGAATACCTGAAAAGATAATAGTAAGCCTACAGCTAAAAAGCCGCAAACAACTATTAACCTGATGATTTTGTTAGCCACACCTACTGCCACCATCCATTGTTACTTCACGCCGGCTTTCGCCGCCGCAATCACCTGATCGGTCAAGTCGAGACCACCATAGAGTACGCCCTGCTTGTCCAGGACCAGATCAATACCTTGCTCGGTGGCCACCTGTTTAATCAACTCGTAGGTCTGCTGGAGCGCGGCTTCAAAAAGTTCATCTTTCCGCGCTTCGAGTTCACTTTGATATTTGTTGAAAAGATCCCGCTTCGCCTGGTCATCGGTGAGCTTGGCCACCTCGGCGTCAAAGGCCTTCTGCTTCTCGGCCGTTTCGCGCTCCAAAATCTCGCGCATCTGGGCCATCTGCGGCAACTCGTTCCACAAACGTACCGTGTCAATATAGGCAAAGGTGGTCTTCTGTTCAGCCCGGGTGGTCGCATAGACTCCGATGACCGAAACGGCCAGCACACCAAGTGCGACCACAGCCGCGATTATTTTTCCGAATTTATTCATCAAAATCTCCCCTTAATCAGAGCTAACATCATCTCATTATAACAAAGGGCCGAGCTAAAGGGCAAAGGAAGTCTACAGACTCCCGACCAATCTCACCCAAACACCGGAGGAATTCCCCACAACCTCCATGGTCAGGTAGTCGGTTTGCCGTAACCCATAAGCCAATTCCCATTGCGCCGTATGCCAATCGCGCTTTAAGCGGACGCGATGATCACGATCCAACTCATACTCGAAACGCAGCTCCGGCTTTTGCACGGCCAATGAATACACTAGCGCCAAATCACCATTGAGCACATGAACCCCTAAGCCCAACCCCGGATTCGGCGACAGACTGCTGACCGGGATCTGGAGATCGGCCAGCACCCGGGTGGACGAATTCAAAAAGCGGCCGGCCTCCAAGTGGAGAGCGGGCCGGGCCGGGTGGCCGAAGTTGACCTCCCCCTCCCACCGCAGCTTATACTTTTCCGATTCCACAGTGACATCTACAACGGTCACCGGGGCCGGTGACAGCCGCACCTGATAGGAGAGGCCGGCTTGTCGGGCCGATTCGGACTCGGTCAAGCGGTTGCTCAACCTTTCCTCCAAACCGCCTAACTCTTGGTTGGCATAGGCTACCGGCAAACCCGGCAAATCGGCTAGCGCTGCCCTGATCGAGCTCCTGAGCGTGCGCAATAATACCGGAGGCAGGGTGTGAGAGTAGGTATTCAGCTTGATCTCATATATCCGCGGTGCCTCCGGACTGATCATAATCGTCAATTTAGTCCGCCGGTCCGCTGCCACCGTCAAGTTATACGAGAACCCGGGGATCTGGGGCAACATAGCTTTGGCCTCAGTGCTCAAAGCTTGGCCGGCCCAGGAAAGGCTGGCCAGCGGAACCCCGGCATAAAGCTGCTTCAATTGTGGGATCAGCTCCGACAACCGGGCAGCGAAGTCTGCTCGCACCCAGCCCGGCAGCGTCTCATCGGTGAATACCCAGCCCACCTCAACCTGTCTGATTTCAAGTCCGACCGGGCGCAATACCGCTTGTACCAAACAAGTCCGACCGGGGACAATGTCCAGCTGTTCCAGGGTATAACCGGTAATCGTCGAGTTATAGACCTCTCGCAGCGATTCGAGATAATACCCGGCAAACTGCACCACTTCGGCGATCGGACGACCGACTAAGGCTCGCTGGGCCACCTCGGAGACCGCCCGGTTAACCCGTGCCGCCAGCACCGGCTGGTCCGGTGCCCCGATAATCTGGACATGCACCTCGACCAATTCGATTTTCTCAGTTTCCAATGCGGAAACGGGACTGCTCAAAGCGAGGATCACAGCGCAAATGCTTAGATACGCCCACCATTGCAGCCCCGTTCTAGCTTTCATGAACCGGCTCAACTCCTCTAGGTTTAGAAGGTCTGGCCGAGGCTGAAGTACGCTTTACCGCTACCCTCAGCCCAACCATAATCGATCCGCATCACGCCGACCGGGGTGTCGATCCTGACCCCTAAACCGACGCCGCTTTTCAGATCG
>JAAYHC010000088.1 GCA_012735535.1 Bacillota bacterium | reverse complement strand
GATTGGCCAAGAGATCAAAGCTTTGGATGAAGAACTCGCTCAGATCGAGGCCAGGATACAGGAGATCCTGTTGGCGATTCCGAATATTCCGCATCCTAGTGTGCCGGAGGGCGACAGCAGTGATGATAACGTAGAGGTAAGCCGGTGGGGCGAGCCGCGTGACTTTCCCTTCGAGCCGCTGGCCCACTGGGATTTAGGGGTAAATCTCGATATCCTTGATTTTGAGCGCGCAGTCAAGATCTCGGGTTCCCGGTTTGTCGTGAACAAGGGGCTTGGTGCGCGATTAGAGCGGGCGCTGATCAATCTGATGCTCGATCTGCATACCAGCAAACACGGTTATCGGGAAGTTTTTCCGCCGGTGCTGATCAACTCGGCTTCCATGACCGGGACCGGTCAACTGCCGAAGTTCGCCGCCGATATGTTTAAGTGTGAAAACTACGACTTGTATCTGGCTCCGACGGCAGAGGTTCCGGTGACCAACTTATATCGGGACGAAATCTTGGATGCTGATCAGCTACCGATTTATCATTGTGCCTACACACCGTGTTTTCGAGCCGAAGCCGGCGCGGCCGGGCGTGATACCAGAGGCTTAATCAGGGTGCATCAGTTTAATAAAGTGGAATTGGTCAAATTTGTGCTGCCGGAGACCTCCTTCGATGAGTTGGAGAAATTGGTGGCCGATGCCGAAGCGGTCTTGCAGTTGCTGAAGTTACCCTACCGCAAAGTCCTAATCTGCACCGGCGATATGGGGTTCTCCAATGCCAAGCAGTACGATCTTGAGGTCTGGATGCCCAGCTACGGTCGGTATGTCGAGATCTCGAGCTGTTCCAACTTTACCGATTACCAGGCGCGGCGAGCCAACATTCGCTTCAGACGGGAAGCCGGAGCCAAGCCCGAGTATGTTCATACGCTTAACGGCTCAGGTTTGGCCGTCGGACGGACCGCGGCAGCGATCATTGAAAATTATCAGCAGGCCGATGGCTCGATTGAAGTTCCCGAAGCTTTGCGTCCGTATATGGGCACCGATTTTATCAAGCCGGAATAGACAGATTGCCAGGTCGGGGTCTATAATATTACTAGACTGCTGACTTTTGTGGAGGTGAGGAAATGGACGCCAGCGACGACAAGTCGCGCTACAAGCTTACCGGCCATTTTCCTCTCAGCTCCCGGCATCATCACTCCTAGGATAGGTGAGCTCAGGTGTGGAAATGGCCTGAGCTCTTTATTGTAGGAGGGATTATGATGCTCAAGATCTACCAGACGATCGGCGACGAACTGCATGAGGTAGAATCCATCGCAGGCAAAGGCCTCTGGATCGAACTAATAAACCCAACCGAATCCGAGATCAGGCAGGTGGCTGAGGCCACCAACCTCTTGCCGGAGTTTTTGAAAGCTGCGCTAGACGAGGAGGAACGTCCCCGCATCGAGACCGACGAGGGGCAGGTCCTCATCGTAATCAACATTCCGTTTTCCCGTGGGGACAACGGTGAATACAATTATGACACCATGCCGCTGGGCATCGTCATTAATGACAATGTTGTGGTTACCGTCTGTCTCCGGGACAATCCGCTTTCGGCCGAATTACATTCCCTGCGGGTGGCCAGAAGCATCCATACCCAGAAAAAAACACGGTTTTTGTTGCAGATCTTGTTCTATAACGCCGCGCTGTTTCTTAAATACTTGCGGCTCATTGACCGCAAAAGCAACGAAATTGAGCGGGTGCTGCATGGCTCGACCAAAAATGAGGAGTTAATCAGACTGCTCAATCTCGGCAAGAGTTTGACTTATTTTACAACCTCGTTGCGCTCGAATGAGATTGTCTTGGAAAAACTGCTCAAGTCGAAGTTGGTTAAAGTCGGCGATGAGGATGCCCAGGTGACCTCGCGCATCCTCAAGATGTACGAGGAAGATGAAGATCTGTTAGAGGATGTAATCACCGAGAATAAACAGGCGATCGAGATGGCGGAGGTTTACAGCAGCATCCTCGCCGGTACGATGGATGCCTTTGCCACGATTATTTCGAACAACCAAAACACGGTGATGAAATTTCTGGCTTCGGTGACGATTATCATGGCCCTGCCGACAATGGTCGCCAGCTTTTACGGGATGAATGTGGCCCTGCCGTTCCAACGTTCTCCCTTTGCCTTTCTGGGCACCTTGGTTTTTTCCGGGTTGTTGGTGGCCGGGGCGACCTATATGATGAGGAAGCGCAAGATGATGTGAACTTTCTTGCCGGGCGGCCTGCCGCATGAGGTTATTATTGTGGGCTGTGATCACGCGAGCGACATTTTGAAGTTTTTTTTCGGGAATGGTATCGCGGCAGATCCGCGGCTTTGAGGATCCGGGAGACGCTTTTGGCAGAGATGTTGATATCATGGTGCTCGGCTAATAGCTTGGAGATTTGTTGGTAGCTGATATTGCCATAGTTAGTAGTAACGAGCTCGATAACTGTTTGTTTGGTCTGATCCGAGATAGCATGAGCAGGCTTGCGGCCTCGGTTCTTGTGGGCTAAAAAGGACGCGCCTTCTTTTTTCAGTCCTGTTTTGAGACGTTTGATGTGGCGCTGGGATAGTCCGAGGAGCTGAGCAGCCTCTCTGGTAGAGAGCCGGCCTGCTAAAACCTGTTCCATGACTGGGAGACGACGGGATTCTTTCTCGTTCAAGAAAACCTCACCTTTCAGGCAGAGATATTTGAGCACAGTATTACAGACTGATAACACTTGCCGGCG
>JAAYHC010000014.1 GCA_012735535.1 Bacillota bacterium | reverse complement strand
TCACTGGTTCGAATCCAGTCGCCGCTACCAAGTATACATTTTGCGTGCGCCATTAGCTCAGCTGGTAGAGCAACTGACTCTTAATCAGTGGGCCCGGGGTTCGAGTCCCTGATGGCGCACCATTTTTGTTGTTAAGCATTAGACCGGGCAGACCGGTCTTTTTTCTTTTGCTCACCATGTATTCTTTTTGAGGTGATCGGATGTTCGAGTATTGGCCGGAAGGCGCGCGCATCCCGGTGAAAATTTGGTTGGACCGGGAGGAGTATTTCGCCGATCCGGAGTTGGTCAGACAGACCGAAAATCTGGCCAAATTACCATTTGCTTATAAACACATCGTGATTTGTCCGGATGCCCACCCGGGGTTTGGTATGCCGATCGGCGGTGTGCTGGCGGCAGAGGGCCAGATTGTTCCGAACGCTGTCGGTGTGGATATTGGGTGTGGGATGGGATTTGTGCACACCAATATCCCGGCGCGTTTACTAACTGAGGTTACTACCCCGACCGGAACTCTGGCCCAAGCGATCGTCGGACAGATTATGCGGGCTATTCCGGTCGGCTTTGACCACCATCGGCAGAAACAACCGTCGCGCTGCCTTGACGAACTGGCGGCGGCTGAGTGGCTTTCCCGCTCGCCGGGCACTTTGCTTGCCGAGATCGAGCGGGCCTATTATCAGATCGGAACGTTAGGCGGAGGTAATCACTTCATCGAGTTGCAGGAAGATGAAGCGGGCAAGTTGGCGATTATGGTCCATTCCGGTTCGCGGAATTTCGGGTACAAGATCTGCAATTATTATAATAACCTCGCCAAAAAGCTTAACGAAAAGTGGCGCTCGCCTGTGCCGAAGGAATGGCAATTAGCGCATTTGCCGGTCGATTCCGAGGAAGGCCAAACCTACATCAATTGGATGACGACGGCCTTGAACTTCGCCCGGGAAAACCGGCAACAGATGATGGCTAAAGTCAAGGAGATCGTCTTTGAAATGGTGGCCAAACACTTTGCCGAGGCGATCACTGTCGATCTGGAGGTCAATGCTCACCACAACTATGCCGCGCTGGAGGAGCATTTTGGCAAGAAACTCTGGATCCATCGGAAAGGTGCGATCCGCGCCCGCCGGGGCGAGTATGGCATCATCCCCGGCGCGATGGGCAGCCACTCCTATATTGTCGAGGGGCTGGGCAATCCGGATAGTTTCAGCACCTGTTCCCATGGTGCGGGGCGGAAGATGGGTCGGCAAGAAGCCAAGCGAGTTTACCGGATGGAAGAGGTTCTGAAAGATCTCAAAAGCCGCGGTGTTGTGCTCGGCAAAAATCAGAAAAGCGATGTGGCCGAAGAATGTGTCTGGGCTTACAAGGATATCGATACCGTTATCAACAATGAGCTGGATTTGATTAAACCGATCATGAAGCTGAAAACCATTGCTGTAGTGAAAGGCTGATAGCGCTAGGAAGTTCCTAGCGCTATCTTTATTGTAGTGATGGATGAAAGGCTGGGCTATTTCTTGGTATGATCACCGTGACATGGAGTGCAGTCCATCATGCCATATGACCTTGGTCCGGGGTGACATCTCTTGCAGTTGATTACTTCATCGGATACGTTGAAAGTAGGTACGAATTTGCCGCTGTAGTAGGCATTGAGCACTTCAACAGTTTTTGCTGCTATGTCGCCGGTCAGTTTGCTGCATCTTTCCGCTATTTCCGCTTGTGATGGTTTTCCGGCTTCGAATTTGGAGCGGGAAATATGACACAGCGGTGAACCAGGGACAACTCTGACTTTCGAAGGAACGCCTGTGTAATTGTCCAGAGCGGTGCTTGGCAATAATGTTGTATTATGCCATTCGATTACTTCATTACAAATTGCCTCAACGTCTTTCTGCGGCACCAAGAGATTGGTCGCGAAACTAATTCCGTTGAGGGCTCCGCAGATGGTACCCCATTTAGAAACCCCACCCAAACCATACCAGGTGGTTTCTACTGGGAAGGACTTAAACGGTTCGCCAATTATCTCAGCCAACTGGCTGATGATGGCATTAAAGCCACCGAACATTCAGCTGCCGGAGGACTTAGTAAACTTATAGCCGCGGATTCTGGCTTTTTCAACATCTAGCTGAACATACGGCCATGGTAATGAGGTTTGCGCAGCTTTTGCAGTTGCGGGGAACAAATCTAATACCCCTCCGCCGAGAACAGCTCCGACTGTTGCGCCGGCAGCAAAGCCACTGGCGCCGACTAAAAACTCTCGCCGAGATAGGTTCGACATCTCCACACCTCTCTCTTGATGTAATTGAGATATATCTCACGATATTACTTCCATACAATCCCAGAATTTCCTTCTATTTACTTTTGTAATCGATTGATGATAGCGGCTAATAGAGGGAATTATGGGAATAATCGTAATAAGAGTGACCGGAAATGGCCTGCTGGGTAAAGAGTGTTTTATTCTGTGAAACGTGAAAACCATAACGATATGGGGCGAGCCAAACCTTCTCGCCGGTTAAGGACTAGCCGAAAACTCTGGCGAGCTCAACAGTTAATTCCTCGAAGACAAAAGATTTGGCGAGCTCAGCCTGGCGATAGGTTTGGCGCCGGCTGATATTTTTCTCCCTGAATTCGTAAATAACAACTTCTTTGCTGGTCCGGTTTACGATCCAGTACTCACCGACGCCACTGTCTCGGTAGAGGTAACGACAAGCATCAAGCGCCCTCTAAATGTATGCGAAATTTTGCTAACGCTGCCCTAATTTGGGCATACTATTCCCATGTGCGATAACTGTGTCAAACATGGGGAAGGCAAGAAATGGTTCTTGCAGGCCAAGAATTATAGTGATGAACTACTAGCCGACCTGCGCCGTCGGAGGTATATTCAAGAATTCTTTGCCCATCAGGCGCGACAGGTCGGCAAGGCTGAGCCCATGGAGCTGCTCCGACGGGTGCCGAAGCTCTTACGTCCGCTGGTGGACACCGTCATCACCGGTCGGCTGCGCCGCGACCACTTCGGCCAAGTGGTAACGCTGGAAGAAACCCGCGAGATCGTGCTGATGGTCAGCAAGGTGGTTCGCCTGCCCTGCGTTTGCCGGCGGATCACCCTGCGCCAAGAGCGGCGGTATTGTCTTGGTTTCATCTTGTCGCCGAATAGTCTCGGTGCCCTCGAGTTAATTGACCCAAGTTATTGGGATGGCCCGGATGGCCCGGGCCTGGAGATGCTGACCCGCGCTGAAGCCTTGACTTTGCTGGAGGAGTTTAATGCTGAAGGACTGGTCCACTCGGTCTGGACTTTTAAAACTCCCTTCATCGGCGGGTTGTGCAACTGTACACCTACCGAGTGCCGGGCGATGCTCGGCAATCTCACCTATGACCTCACCGTGCTTCACCCCGGCGAATCTATTGTTCGGTTGAATAGGGCGACCTGTCTGAACTGTGGTGCCTGCGCCAACCGTTGTTGGTTCGGGGCTTTATCTTTTGACCGAGGGGCCCGCCGCCTCGAGCTGAACCAAGCCAAATGTTACGGCTGCGGCTTATGTACGGTGACCTGTCCGACCCAGGCTCTCGATCTAATCCCCAGGAGATGGTAAGCAAATCGCTGATCTGCCCACCATTTATTGACAGGGTGCTATTAATGTGTCATAATATGAATGTGAATTCATATTCATATTATGGTGAGAGGTCGGAGAAGCGATGCCGAAGACTACCTTTTTTAACTTACCGGAGGAGAAACGGCAGAAGATCATCGATGCTGCCCTCGAGGAGTTTGCCCGGCAACCGTTTCACAAAGCGAAGATCGCCACGATCGCCGAAAATGCCGGCATCTCGATCGGTAGTTTCTATCAGTACTTTGAGGACAAAAAAGATCTCGTCAAATACATCCTGAATCTGTTGGCGCAGAAAAAGCTTGAGTATATCAACCAGGATATGGTTGCTAATCGGGAAAAGTACGGATTTTTCGAGCTCTGTCGTGCGATCACTTATAGCGGACTGCGGTTTGCTAAGGAAAATGCCAAGTATATCGGTATAGCTAACACCATCTTGGCCGATCCCTCGCTCCAGAGCGAGATCCTCGGTGATAATGAGCAGGTCACAATTGAGTTTTATAAAGAGCTGCTTGAAATAGGGCTGGCCAAAGGCGAACTTGATCCCAATATCGATGTGGATTTAGTCGCCCGCTTTTTGACCAGCCTCAGTTTTTCGCTTATTGATATCGTTTATAAGGATCGCAAGATTGATCTCAATGATCTGGAGTCCGGAATTAAGGTTATGGATAAGCTGATGGGCTTTATCGAGAACGGGATTAAAAAACGTGATTAACTGTGGGGAGGCTAGGCAGATGGCTTTACTGGAGCTTAAAGGCGTCACCAAGATTTATCAGCAGGGCAAGATTGAAGTGCCGGCCTTGCGCGGGATTGATCTAACCGTGGAACAGGGCGAGTTTACCACTATTTTCGGGCCTTCCGGTTCGGGTAAGACCACCTTGCTTAATATGATCGGCTGCCTGGATAAACCCACAAGTGGGACAATCATCTTTGCCGGCCAGGAGCTAGGCCGCTTAACGAAAAAGGGCTTGGCGCAGTTGAGGCGATGCAATATTGGCTTCATTTTTCAAAGTTATAACTTGATCCCGGTGCTGACCGCGTATGAGAATGTCGAATTTGCCATCCGGTTGGTTGGTGGCCGTTCGAAGCGGGAGATGCATGAAAAGGTGATGCAGATTCTGGCCGATGTTGGTCTGGCAGGGTTAGAGAACAGGAAGCCTGGGGAGTTATCCGGCGGCCAAAAACAACGGGTCGCGATTGCCAGGGCTTTGGTTAAAGAGCCCAAATTGGTTCTGGCCGACGAACCGACCGCCAATCTTGACTCCAAAACCAGTGAGGAAGTTCTCGAGGTTATGCTCAAAATGAATCAAGAGTTAGGCACAACCTTTATTTTCTCCACCCACGATCCACGGGTAATGACTTATGCCCGGCGCCGGTTGGAGGTTCGGGACGGTCTGATCACCCAAGACACGAGAGGGGATGGGGCGAGTGTTTCTCACTAAGCTGGCGCTGAAAAACTTGCTGCGGCACCGCAACCGCACCCTAATCACTGCCATTATTATCGCCTTTGCCATTTTCTATTACATCTTTCTCGATTCACTCATCGACGGTATGACCCAGCTATCGTATCAGACCCTTATCGATTACGAAACCGGACACCTGCAGGTGGTTACCGCGTCTTACTGGGAGGAGGAACAGGAGCTACCGCTGGACAATCTGATCGGGCTTGATGAACAGATCTTGACCGCGATTAGGGCGGTACCGGGTTATCTGGGAAGCTCACCTGAGCTCGCTTTTCGGGCGATGCTCAGCAACGGGGTCAATGAATTGCCGGTGGTCGGCAAAGGAATTATCCCGGATCATTTTGGCCAAGTCTTTGCGTTCGCAGGCCAGTATGTCGATGGTACGATCTTTCAGCTCGGGCAGTACCAGGCGGTCCTAGGCCAACGCCTGGCCGACTTGATGCAGCTAGAAGTCGGCGATTATATCACTCTGCTGGTTCGCGACAGGAACAAGACCTTTAATACCATTGATGTTGAAGTGGCCGGGCTGGTACATACCAGCAACCCTAATGTGAACAGCAACTACGTCTATCTACCGTTAGATCTGGTCCAACAAGCACTCAATACGGATGGTCAGGTGAGCAAGATCATCGTGAAGTTGGCTAACGCCAAGGCGGCCAAACGCGTTGCCGGTGAGTTGGCCGGAGTTCTTCAGACGAGCGATCCTCGGTTACAGGTTTACGCTTGGGACGATTTGGAGGCTGTGACGGTGGCTAGGGCCAAACAAGCTGCTAACGGCCTTATTTTAGTTATTATCTTAATTATCGCAGCGATTGCGATCATCAATACCGTGATCCTCGCCGCTCTCGAGCGCATGGGCGAGATCGGGATGATGAAAGCTTTGGGGATGCAAACCAAAGAAGTTGTTTACACTTTCGTACTTGAATCGGTCGGGATCGGCATTATTGGGGGGCTTATCGGTATGCTGCTCGGGGCAGTCGGAATTTGGGCGCTTAACTTATCCGGCCTCGATTATGGTGCTTGGTTTGACCTTGATATGGCTTCTTATGGCATTCCGATCATCGGGAAAATCTACGGGGCTTGGAATCCGCACTCATTTGTGCTGGTTTTTGGCTTTGGGGTGCTGGTTTCGCTGTTAGCCAGCATCTTGCCGGCTTACTGGGCCGCTGATAAAGATCCGGTCAAGGCTATTTACCATCGGTAAGGGGGATCACAATGCCCTTCGTGTTAAAATTAGCGCTGAAAAACCTGTTTCGTCATCGTTTGCGCACCTTTGTTTCTGTTGTTGCCATTGCTTTTTCCGTGCTGATCGTGGTCTTTGCCAAAGGATATGTTGATGGGTTAATCGAGTCTACAGTAGCCGATCATATCCAGTATAATTCCGGACACATCAAGATCATCGACCAGCAGTATCATCAACAGGAGCGTTTGTTGCCGCTGAACTATCCGGTCGATGGCTTTGCCGGTGAAGGCCTGGACGAGATGATCACCCGCTTATCTGCGCTAACCGATGTTGAAATGGTCATTCCCAGGCTGAAATTCGCCGCTCTGATCAGCACCGATGAAGAGTTGGTTACCCTTTATGGGTGGGGGGTCAACCCAGAGCAGGAACTGGCCTTTACCCAGATCGAGAAGGAGCTGGTTGAGGGGCGCATGGTTCGACCCGGTCAGCGGGAAGTGGTCATGGGCTCAGCCTTACTGGCCAAACTTGGCCTTGGTGTGGGCGATAAAGTTACGATTTTGGCTAATACGGCCTATGGCTCGCTCACCGGTGTTACTTTTACAATTGTCGGGCGGATACTGAGCAGTCTCAAAATGCTGAATGAGTTTGTCTTCTATCTACCGCTTGATCAGGCTCAACGAATCCTGTTCATGGAGAGCCAGGCCACCGAGCTATTGCTTGTGAGCAAAAACCGGGAACTCGTGCCACAACTTTTACCACAGGTTAAACAAGTCCTGGCCGAGAATGGAGCCGGGGAGAGGTATTTGGTTTTGGGATATAAGGAGACTAGTGATCTCATTGCATTAATGGACGTGGCCGAGGTGATATACAATTACATCTATGTCTTCCTGGTCCTGTTGGCGTGTATCGTGGTCATCAATACGCTGATTATGATCGTTGCGGAGCGGCGGAAAGAAATCGGCATGATGGGGGCCCTCGGCTTAGAGCCGAAGGATATTCTGTTACTCTTTCTTATCGAAGGCGGCATCATGGGGGTTATCGGCAGCCTGCTTGGCGCTGTCTCCGGTACGATCCTCACCCGTTATGTGGCGCAAACCGGCATTGATTATACCGCAGCCTTGGCAGGTTTCAGCGAGAAACATTTGATCAGCCCAATCATTTATCCGATTTATTCGGTCGAAAACACGATCTTCGCCTTCGTTTTAGGTGCAATTGTGGTTACCATTGCTTGCCTCATTCCGGCGCGCCGGGCGGCGAAATTGGAACCTACCGAAGCGATGCGGGAAGGTTAGGAGCAAGGGGGTCTTGGCATGAAAAAGTATCTGTTGGTGGTCATTGGTTTGGCCGTGAGCATGGCTTCCGGATTATCGGTTTTCGCGCTGACTGCTGAGGAGATCATTGCTAAAGTAGATGCCAACCAGTACATCACCAGCGCGAGAGCGGAAGCGGAAATGGTTATCACTAACGCCGGACGCAAGATAACCAAGACGATGGTCAGCATAACCGATGGGGAAAACGGATTGACCGAGTTCACCAACCCGCGTGATCGCGGCACCAAATTCCTCAAGCGCGGCGATGAACTCTGGATGTTCTTCCCCGAGGCCGAAGATATCGTCAAAATCTCGGGTCATATGCTCAGTCAGGCGATGATGGGCAGTGATTTCTCCTATCAGGATCTTATGGAGTCCGATAAGCTGACTGAACTATACACTTTTACGCTCATCGGGGAGGATGAGGTAAACGGGCGTCCCTGCTACGTACTGGAAGGAATTGCTGTCGAGGGCAAAGAGGTGTCCTATTACCGCCGGAAAATCTGGATTGACCAAGAACGCTTTGTTGGCCTCAAGGAGGAGCTGTATGCCCAGAGCGGCCGTTTGCTCAAAGTGTTGACCGTTACCCGGGTAGAGGAGATCGCCGGTCGCTGGTTTCCGGTCGCCTCGGTGATGGAAAACAAACTGCGAAAAAATACCCAGACCGAGTTTTTGATCACCGCGCTCGAGTTTGACCCGGAGATCCCGCCCGGAACATTTACCCTGGAGAGGCTGAGATAAGGTATGACCGTGGAACGCTGGATCCCACCCCTAACTATATTGATGCTGATCAGTGCAGCTGTCCCGGCTTTGGCGGTTGAGGTTGGGGGCGAGCTGGCGCTTGAGTATGCTGCAGAATTTACGGAAAGCCTAGAGCTCGAGTTTTTCTTACCGCCGTTAGGTGAAACAGAGCTGCGGTATGCTTTCATTTTGCGCCGCCCGGTACAGGATTTGCTGGCCGGCGAGGATGTTGCCTATTTCGCTAAAAGGCTCTATCTCAAACATCGCTTTCCCGCCTTTCACCTCACCATAGGACGGCAACCGATCTCCTGGGCCTTTGGCTCTTTGTCGAACCCGGCCGATTATACACTGGGCTCGGTAAAGCTGGGCGAGGAATTTGCCAGTAAATATACTGATGCGGTAGAGGTCTACATCCCGCTCAATTGGAACTCCAGCCTTTCACTGGTCACCTCGTTTCCGGAAGGTTTTACTACCGATCCGGACAAGACCAAATGGGGTGCACGGGCCAGAATAGGTCTTGGCGGCTATGATCTGACGGTGAATTATGTCCGGGAGGCAAAAGATCTTCTGCCGGGAGTCCTCAGACAGAGGCTGGGCCTGACGGTCAAGGGCGATCTTGGCCCCTTCGGAATCTACGGGGCCTACGCCTATCAATTCTGTGGCCGGCAGGAGAGCCTTAGCAGCTACCTCATCGGCGCTGATTACAGTTTTACCCTTAATTACGACACTAACGTGATCACCCAGGTGGAGTACTTGGCCAATGGTCCAGGCGGCCAGGATCTTTTGGCTGGCAGCCTCACTTATCCGCTCGATGACTTCTCCACAGTATCCTTGCTTTCGGTGCTCTCTATTGCCGATGGTAATATCACGTTGACCCCGCGCTACGAAACTGTTTTGCCGGGCGGGTACGACCTGACGGTCGGTTGCAGTTTCCGGTCGCAGCAGGATCCGCTGCTGTTGCTGCGCCTTAGCTATCCGTTTTAGCGGGTCGAATAAGATTGGACACTTTGCCGACAGGTATGGTAAAATGGCAATAAAGTAAATATTATCTTTTCATATGGCTACGAGGTTGTCCTCCTGTCTTCTTCGGATCATGGAGGCAATCCGGTAGGGTATAACTGGAAACGGTTATGCCTCCCCCCTTTGGAAAGTAGCATGGTGACTCGGTCGCCGCTGGTTTCGGGATGAGCAGCTTTCGCAAAGGGAGCTGCTTTTTTTGTCCAAGCAAATGCGAATGGAGGAGGAAAAGTTGATGAACAAGAAAACCTGCCTGTTGTTGGTGATAGCACTAGCACTCACGATGGCCATCCCGGCAGCTGCCCTGGATTTGGTGGAGTCGGCGCCCGCAGATGGCAGTCAAGGGGTGGCGGTGGATAGCCACATTTATTTGCTCTTTGACAAAAATGTGGTCTACTTTCAGTTGAAGGAGAACAATTTGCGGTGCTTTACGCTGCTCGATCCCCAGAACCAAGCGGTTCCCATCGAAGTAATTCTCGCCGATGACCAGATCGAACCGGAAAAACGAAACGAAATTATCGTTAAACCAAAGGTCGCTTTAAAGGCCAATACCACTTATCGTTTGGAGATTTCTCCCGAGCTTCAGGCCAAAAACGGTCAGACTTTGGGCAAAAAGTTAGTCATTTCCTTCACAACAGCTAATTAGTAAAGCATTTCAAAGGTGAACATGGCGAAACGGCGATTACTCTATTTGATCGTTTATACCTTACCATTTGTCCTGATCTTTTGCACCTTATTGATCGGCCGGTATCCGATTCCGTTGGCCAAGATGCCGGAGATCCTTTTGCACCCGTTTGTTGCGGAGAAAACCGCGGTTCCGGATGTCTATACGACGATTGTCTGGGACATCCGAATGCCGCGGGCGATACTGGCTGCTTTGGTCGGCGGGGCCTTGGCGGTTAGTGGCGCCACCTTTCAAGGTATCTTTCGCAACCCCCTGGTCAACTCCGGCATGTTAGGCGTGAGTTCGGGGGCGGGTTTCGGGGCGGCGCTGGCTATTTTGTTATTTAACCGCTTTTCTCCGCAAGTTTATGTCTTTGCCCTGGCCTTTGGCGGCATCGCCGTCTTTCTCAGCTATCTGGTCGGGCGGATTTACAATACCACCCCTACCGTTATGCTCATCTTGGGTGGGGTGGTGATCTCCTCAATCTTCTCGGCCGCCACTTCCTACTTGAAATATGTGGCGGATCCGACGAACCAGCTGCCGGCGATCACCTTTTGGCTGATGGGAAGTTTTGCTTCGGCTAGTCGGCATGATTTGGTGATCGGCCTGCCGCCGATGCTCATCGGTATTACCGGTATGGTGCTCATCCGCTGGCGGATCAATGTTCTGTCCATGGGTGATCGCGAGGCGCAAACTTTGGGGATAAATGCCAACTTTGAAAAGCTGCTGGCCATCGCTTTTGCTACGCTCTCTACCGCGGGTGCGGTCTGTGTCAGCGGGACCATCGGTTGGGTCGGGCTGATCATCCCGCATGTTGGACGGATGCTGGTCGGCAATGATAATAAGGTGCTGATTCCGATCAGTACCGCATTAGGGGCTTCATTTTTAATTATCGTTGACAACATTGCCAGAACCATCACCAGCGGGGAAATTCCCATCGGGATCTTAACGTCGTTGGTTGGCGGGCCCTTCTTCATCTACTTGTTGAAAAAGACCAAAGGGGGGAATTGGTGATGAGCTCGATCGCGATCGAAGCGAAAAGCATTTCTTTTGCCTATGGAGCCAAACCGGTTCTTTCCGAGGTCAGTTTCTATGTCATGCAGGGTGAGGTTTTTTGCGTCGTCGGTCCGAACGGTTGTGGCAAGACGACCTTGCTCGACTGTATTCTGGGCCTGTTAAAGGTGGATCAGGGTGAGGTGCGGGTAGATCATATTCCGCTGAAAAACTATAAGCCGTGGCAATTGGCGCGCAAGATCGCTTATGTCCCGCAAATTCACCAACGCTCATTTCCGTATACGATCAAAGAAATCGTCCTTATGGGACGGGCCCATCATACAACGCTGTTTACCGCTCCTACGGCCGAAGATCGGGCTATTGCGTTAGAGGCGCTCGAGATGGTGGGCTTGGCTGACTTGGCTGAACAGCCCTATACCCAGATCAGCGGCGGCCAGTGCCAACTGGTAATGATCGCCCGGGCCCTAGCCCAACAGCCTAAAATAATCATTATGGATGAGCCGACGGCCCATCTGGATTTCAAGAATGAACTTTTGCTTTTGGAGACGGTGGTAGATCTCGTGCGGAAAAATGGGATTTCAGTCGTCATGGCCACCCATTTTCCCAACCATGCGTTCTATTATGAGTCCAATGGAATTCCGACGCGCATTGCGCTCATGAGCGACCGGCGCTTTGCCGAGGTTGGCCGGCCGTGCGAGGTCTTGCATGAGGAGAATATTAGACGTATCTATGGTATCAACTCCAAGGTTTTGGACTGTCAGTTCGACCAACACCAGCGGCTTCGCCAGATTGTTCCGTTATCGATTATCAGAGAATCCGGGAGGGATAAGCAATGAGATATTACAGACGGTTATTAACCTGCATGGTACTGACGTTGCTGGTATCAGCGTTGGCGCTTTCGGCTACGGTCGGTGCCGCGGAGAGTGGGTATCCGGTAACTATTGTTGATTCACTCGGCCGGGAAGTGACGATCAGCAAACCGGTTAGCCGCATCGCTTGTGGCTATGCCTATTCCGGCCATGTCGTGACCATGCTCGGTCGGGCGGAGGATATCGTGGCCGTCGTCAACGGCTTGCAGCGCGATAAGGTTTTGACGCAGATGTATCCCCACATCAAAGACTTGCCTGTTCCGTTTAGCAGCGGAACGATCAACATCGAAGAGTTGCTGGCCACCGGGGCCGAAGTGGTCTTTATTCAGCCGGATACCGCGCAAAACCGCAGCGTAACCGAGAAGCTTGATCGCTTAGGAATCCCGTATATTACGATCGCTTTTACTTCGATGGAAGAACAGATCAGAACGATTGAGTTTATCGGTAAAGTCATCGGCAGAACCGCCGAAGCCCAGCGGTATATCGACTATTACCGCCAGAAGATCGCCGAGATCGAAGCGATCGCCAAAACGATTCCTGAAAATGAACGGGTTCGCTTATACCACTCGGTCAATGAAGCCGTTCGCACTGATACACGTGATAGCTTGCCGGCCGACTGGATCAGGGTGACCGGAGCCATTAACGTTTCCATCGACTCGGATTTGCGCATTTCGGGCGATAAAGCCTTTGCCACGCTTGAACAGATTTACCTCTGGGATCCGGATCTAATTATCGCCAACGAGTCCGGGGTGCCGGAATATATGCTTAGCAACGAACAATGGGCTGCCTTGCGCGCGGTGAAGAATAAACGGGTTTATCAGATCCCCAACGGCATCTCGCGCTGGGGCCATCCCGGTTCGCTCGAAACTCCGCTGGCGGCGATGTGGACCGCCAAGCTGGTCTACCCCGACTACTTTGGCCATATTGATCTGCACAAGGAAACCAAAGAGTTCTATGCGAACTTCTTCAATGTTGACCTAACCGATGAGGAGGTCAGCGCCATCTTAGATGGACGCGGGATGCGCGAGCCTAAGCGTCGATAGGCGGGGGGACTGAAGATGAAGACTTACGTGTGTATTGATGATACGGATATCTTAGGTGGTCGTGGCACGGGGCACTTGGCCGCCACGCTGATTGAGCGGATTGAGGAGAAGGGTTGGGGGAAGTGTTCGTATATCACGCGGCACCAGCTCTATTTCCATCCCGATATCCCGTACACCTCGCATAATAGCGCGATGTGTTTTGCCATCGAGCATGAGCAGGATATCTTCACCGAGTTACGGGATTTTGCCGCTGAGTTTTTAGTTGCCGAGAGCGAAGACGGTTCTGACCCGGGTTTGTGTATTGCCGTTGAGGACAAGATCAAGGACCGGCAGGCCTTGATGGATTACGGCAGACGAGCCAAAAGCGAGATTTTGACCAAGAGGATCGCCTATGATCTAGCCGAGGCAGTCGGTGTACACCTTTCGGAGCACGGCGGTACCGGCAGCGGTGTAATTGGCGCTTTAGCCGGTGTCGGCCTGCGCTTAACCGGCAATGATGGGCGGATCAAGGGCAAGTTAACCTTCCCGCTACCTGGGGATCTCTTAACGGTCGAACAAATCCTCGCCCACTCAGATGTCGACCGGGTTCAGAGCCTAGCCGGCGAGGTGCTCGGTCCCGACCAGCCGGTGAAACTCGGGGAAAAGGTGAAAGCGGTCTTTCTCGATCATCAGAAAGTGCTGCTGGTGTATCCTGAGGATGGCCTGTGGCACACTTGCACCAAAGAGCAGTTAAAACAGTTTTAACAGTGAGGCCTTGGGATCCCCCAAGGCCTCCGGTTTATATTGCCGTTATAACTTGAACTTGTTGATGATTGACTGCAAGTTCTGCGCTAATTCGGCTAATAGTTGGCTTGCACCCGCCACCTCTTCGATTGAAGCTGCCTGTTCCTCCATGGACGCAGTGACTTCCTCGGTTGTAGCGGAGTTTTCTTCGGCAATGGCGGAGAGATTTTGCAGATCATCGAGGATGGCGTTCTTCATCTGCTCCATTTCTTGCCCGGAGAGGTTCAAGTCTTTGACCACGGCTTCAGCCTCCTGCATCGCTTCATAGATCGCCAGATATTTATTCCGGGTATTCAGCACGCTCTCGGTCTGTTCCCTGGTAATGGCCGAGACCCTTTCCAACGTGGTCACCGCATCCTGGGAGTGATGCTGCAGTTCACTGACGATGCTCTCAATGGCCTTGGTCGAGGCGGCCGACTGTTCGGCCAGTTTTCTGATTTCCTCGGCTACCACCGCGAAACCGCGGCCGGCCTCTCCTGCCCGAGCCGCCTCAATAGCCGCATTCAAAGCGAGCAAGTTGGTTTGCTCGGCAATCGAAGCGATGACATCACTAGCTTGTCCGATTTTCTTGGAACTGTCATCAGTCTTCAAGATCACGGCGTTAACCTGTTCCGACATCTTATTGCTCTCCTCGGTCAACTTAAAGAGGCGTTCGATTTCCTGCAGCTCTTCGTCGACGGCCGAACTAACTCTGCGTAAAGTTGCATTCAAGTTCTGCATCAACCGGGCATCTTTATCGATGCTCTCGCCCAAGGCAACTGCTTTAGCAGTTCCATCTTCGGTATTGTGGGCTTGTTCGGCAGCGCTCTTGGCGATTTCTTCGATCGCCTGGGTCACTTCGGTTGCTGCGGAGGCAGCCTGCTGTGAAGAGGCGGTCAGCTCTTGCGAGGCTGCGCTTAATTGCTCTGCCGAATCAGCGATCTCATAAAGCGCTTGCCTGAAGTTTTGCCCGATACTTTGTAGAGCGAGTGCTAGCGAACCGATTTCATCTCGCTGTTTTTGGAGGTCTTCCGGCAGATCATGCGAGATGTCTAAATCGGCAAATCTTTGCGAATGAGCGGCGATTTGCAAGATGGGCTTAGCGATCGAATTGCCGATCAAATACACGATAATGATGCTTAGCACCAGAACTATCGCCATGATCAGGATAATCCGCTGTTGTAAGGCGGGGATGGCTGCTAAGACTTCCTGTTCATCTGCAGCGATCACGAAGATCCAGCCGGTGTTGGGGACGGGCACATAGCCGGCATATAACGAGCGACCTTCGAGGAGATAATTGCTGATGCCTCTGCGCTCCGCCAACATTTTTTCGAATAAGGCGGCGATCGATCTCTGGCTGGGATCGGTTTTGGCTGCTTCAATCGGATTGTACTGGCTTAGTACTAAGGCGGCGTCCGGGTGCGCGATGGTCACACCCCGCTCATTAATCATGAAAGCATAACCCGATTTTCCATAACCCGTGTCTTTCGTTATTTGACTGAGAGCATTGCCATCTCTTCGCCCGATGAGCACGCCGACAACCCTGCCGTCTTGCCTGATCGGCGTGGCATACATTAAGACCACGTCATTGGTCACCCGGCTGACGATGAGATCAGAGACGTTTGTCTCACCGGCGAAGGCTTTTTGCACATAGTCGCGGTCGCCGAGTTGGCTCATCGTACCACTGGCATAATAGGCGGTGCCATCAGGATATACCACGGCTAGGTCGAGGAAGTTGGTCAGGTGTACATGGCGTTCGAGAACCGGTTGTTGGCGGTCCCAGTCCATACTTTGCACATCCTCGTTAGCGGCGATCATTTGCAGAGTTAGTTTTTGGGTTTCGATCCGGCTTTCGGTTAGTTTAGCCGATTCGGCGGCCAAAGCTAAAAGGGCTTTTTCGGCTTCGGCAGTGAGCATGATTTTGGCGCGGCCCAAGGAAAACAGACCAACACTAACGGAGGAGACGAGAATCAGCAGGGCAAAAAAGATGATCAGCTTGCTCTTGATACTTTTCAAGGTAATACACCTCGCAAGGAAGGCTTTAGCGAATCAATAATATACTACATTGGTTAGTAATGCAATTGATATAGAACATTTTATTGAGGAACTATGGCACTATTTGTGGTATACTATAAATGTAATTCAGCGCGAACGAGAAAGGAGACGCCGATGCACAACAGTATCGCCTATGCCAGCAGCCGAAAATAACAGGTGAGACCGGCAGGTTGCTTACTGTTGTGGTGCGGTTTTTCCGGACTTTCTTAGTCTTGTCTTTGATTTTGCAGTTAACGGCGACCTCGGTCGTCGTTTTTGTTTGCTGCCCAGGTCACCTCTGGTCTCACCCCCACTTAGCGTAAAAGGGGGTTTATTCATGTCTAAACCATTGATTCAGGTTACTGATCTAGCCAAAGAGTACGGCTTCCATCAAATCTTTCGCCAGATTTCTCTGCTCATTCGCGAGGGGGAAACAGTCGCCATAGTTGGTCCAAACGGGGTCGGCAAATCAACCCTATTGAAGATCTTGGCCGGTCAAGAGCAACCTACGGCCGGTACGATAACCTGGTTCCGCGATACTGTTTCGGTCGCCTATGTGCCCCAGGACCATCATTTTGCGGACAACCTATCGGTCGAACAAGTCTTGGCTGCTGAAGAGGAGCGCCTCCAGGCGGCGCCCGGCAGCTCTGCCGAGGCGATCAGCCGGTTCGGCTTCAGCAAGCGCGAGGCCAAACTGCGCGTTACAGCTTTAAGCGGCGGCCAAAAGACCAGATTGGCTTTGGCCACAGCCTGGCTGGCCCGACCGGAGTTGTTGCTGTTAGATGAACCGACGAACAATTTAGATCACAGCGGCTTGGCGTGGTTAACCACCTTTGTCAAAGAGTACCCCGGGACTGTTGTTCTGGTTTCCCATGACCGTCATTTTCTCGATGAGGTCGCCGACCGGATTATCGAACTCTCGGCTACGCAAGCGGTGGAGTATCAGGGCGGCTATACCAACTATCGGGAGGCGAAAGCAGCTGCTTTTGCGCAACAAACGGCCCGCTATGAGCAGGAGCAGAAGCGAATCCGCAAAATCGAAGAATCCATCGCCCAACAAATGGCTTGGTTTGCCAAAAGCCACCGGGCGGCCGGACAACATGATTATTGGCGCGCCCGTTCTAAGCGCTTGGCTAAACAAGCGAAAGCCCGGATCAAACGTTTGGAGGCTCTGAAAGAGTCCGGTGTGGAGAAACCACGCCCCGAGGCCAAGGTCTATCTGCCCGGTTTTGCTGATGCAGCCGGCGGTCACGT
This sequence comes from Bacillota bacterium, assembly GCA_012735535.1. Classification (GTDB taxonomy): domain Bacteria; phylum Bacillota; class UBA5301; order UBA5301; family UBA5301; genus JAAYHC01. The sequence goes on along the minus strand of JAAYHC010000014.1, from coordinate 12,318 downwards.
AATCATTCAGGCCGACCAACTGACCCATTCCTTTGCTCAGCCGTTATTCCAGCCGGTGAGCTTTACCATCTTCCGGGGCGAGAAAATAGGGATCGTTGGCGACAATGGCTGTGGCAAGACCACTTTGCTCAACCTTGTACTCGGACGCTTGCAGCCGACCGGGGGTAGGCTATGGGTCAGCCCGGGGGCGAGAATCGGCTATCTTGATCAAGAACTGCAAGACCTCAATCCGGAAGAAACCGTTTTGGAGGCAATATTAAACGTATTTGACCGGCGGACGCCCGAGGTGATCACGCGAGCCAGAACCCTCTTGGCCAGTTTTCTCTTTGCCGCGGATGATCTGGGCAAACGTATTGCCGTACTGAGTACCGGTGAGCGCAAACGACTAGCTATGGTTAAACTCTTGGTCTCTCAGCATAATTTGCTCGTTTTTGATGAGCCGACCAACCACTTGGACCTACCGACGCGCGAGGCCCTAGAAGAAGCCTTGCTCGCTTTTGGCGGTACGGTGCTCATAGTCTCGCACGACCGCTATTTGCTCCAAAGGGTTTGTACCAGGATCTTACTCTTTCGGAACCGTCAGATCGTTGAGGCTGATAGCTCACTTTTTGGTGCGGGCCGGAACGAAACGGCTGCGGATGAGCGCTTGCTGCTTGAGGTTCGTCTGGCTAAACTTGATGCCGAACTAACCCAACTGGACAAGGAAGATCCCCGCTATGCGGAGGTGGAAAAGGAGTATTTTGCGGTTGCGCGAAAACTACAGACACACGCCAAAAGAACATAGTGCGCAAGAAGGGAATTTTTTTGCAAGAAATATATATAAAGCGAGAGGATTATTCATAATATATATAGAAATATTGTAAAGCAACGGCGATGTCTAACCAAAATTGACGGAAAATTCTGAAAATTTACCCCTCGGAAGGATCGGTTTCACACAGGAGGTGTTTTCGAGGGAAGTGCATGAAGAAAGCGGGGGAAATTTTCAGAGTATTCTGAAAATAGCAAGCGTACTCTGCCGGATAATGACGCGAGGGAGTGATTGGCATGAAATTGGCACAACCATCGTGGGAACTGGCTACGAAAATACTGGGCCCGCTTAAATACGACGAATGGATCACCGGTTATTTGATTAAAAGTTCCGGAGAAGAGCGTGTGGAAATCTCCAGTTTCGCGGATGCCGTACGTCTGCTTGATTCCCACAAAATCGAAGATTTTTCCCACCACGATCTGCTCTTTCCGGGTGTGAAGAAGATGTTGGCCTGGATCGACCCCCAACAGCTCATGGAGTGGGTTAGAACAGTTTTTTGCGATTGGGAGTTGGCTCTGGCGATTAAGCAAGTCTTGCTCCTTGACGGGCACGCCAGCTACCCGGAGCAGATCAAGTCGATTCGCGAATTAATGCAGTATCGACTGCGCCAAGCTGTGAGCCTTGTTGAGGCTCAAGCGAAAAGCGCATGTTAATAGAGGCCACCACCCAGGCAGATAGACACAGATACAGGGATAATGATAATTGTTCTCTTTAAGTTGACTTTTGCCCAGCCAATTCGTACACTATAGGTAAAATCCGGATAGCGTATCAAATCGGATCAGGCCGACGTCACTGCGATGTTGGAGCCGGGCAAAAGCAGCAGGTGTTACCTGTGGGACCGTGAGGTTGCCACAGGTTTTCTTTTCATCGCCTGGAGAATTGGAGGCTTTACGCATGGATTTTGATCTGGCCCAAGTTCGGGGTCTTTCCGGTGCCGAGGCTAGGCAGCGGCTGCTCGTTGATGGTTATAACGAACTGCCGGCTGCCAAAAGCCGTTCGGGTTTGGCGATCGTGCTCGAAGTGATTCAAGAGCCGATGTTTTTACTGCTCATCGCCTGCGGTTCGCTATATCTCCTCTTGGGTGACATCCAAGAGGCCTTGATGCTTTTGGGCTTTGTCTTCTTAGTGATCGGGATCACCGTTTTTCAAGAACAAAAAACGGAGCGCGCCCTGGAGGCCTTGCGCGACTTGTCGAGCCCGCGGGCCTTGGTGCTCAGAGACGGCTCGCAGATTCGGATCCCCGGCCGCGAAGTGGTCAAGGGCGATATTATTTTACTCGCCGAAGGTGACCGGGTTCCGGCCGACGCGGTGCTGCTCTGGGCCCTGAACTTGAAGGTTGATGAATCTTTGCTCACCGGAGAGTCTTTGCCGGTTGGCAAGGTGGCTTCCTCGGGAGGGGAGGTGCCGCTGGTGCGGCCGGGTGGCGAGGACTTGCCCTTTGTTTATTCGGGGACCTTGGTAGTCCAGGGGCAGGGGGTAGCCCGGGTCTTGGCAACCGGCGCGGCGACCGAACTCGGTAAGATCGGCAAAGCCTTGCAAACAGTCGAAGATGAAGAAACCGGCTTACATCGCGAAACCCGTCGGCTGGTCAAGGTGCTTGCGATCAGCGGATTAGCCTTGTGCGTCGGCGCAGTAATTATTTACGGGCTCACCCGCGGCGATTGGCTAGCGGGTTTGCTGGCCGGCATTACCTTGGCCATGGCGATGGTGCCAGAGGAGTTCCCGGTGGTGCTGACCGTCTTTTTGGCGTTGGGAGCTTGGCGGATCTCGAAGCAAAATGCCCTGACCCGGCGAATGCCCGCCATCGAAACTTTGGGCTCGGCCACCGTGTTGTGTGTGGATAAGACCGGTACCTTGACCCAAAACAAAATGGTGGTCAGTCAGTTTTACGCTAACGGTCAGTGGCTGACTTGGAGGGCGCCCGGGCAAGAATTCGGCGAGGCCTTCCATGAAATCATCGAATATAGCATGCTGGCCAGCAAAAAAGACCCCTTCGATCCGATGGAAAGGGCGCTCAACGAGTTTGGCGAGCTTAATCTGAAAGGTAGTGAACACCTCCACCCGGACTGGACCTTGGTTAAGGAGTACCCTTTGTCCAGGGAATTTCTAGCAGTTACCCAGGTCTGGCAACCGAGGGAGCGGGAGGGGTTGGTGGCGGCGTTAAAAGGTGCGCCGGAGACGGTCATTGACCTTTGTCATCTCAGCGAGCCGGAACGGCAAACGATTAGCGCGGCAACGGCAGAGATGGCCGCTCGTGGCTTGCGGGTCTTAGGGGTGGCCAAAGCTGAGCTGGCAAATGGACAAGGTCTTACCGATAATCGGCATGATCTTGAGTTTGAGTTTGTGGGCTTGGTCGGTTTGGCCGACCCGATTCGCCCCTCCGTGCCGGCGGCGATCGAGGAGTGTCGGACGGCCGGGATCAGGGTGGTCATGATTACCGGCGATTATCCTGGCACCGCACTTAGTATTGCCGAGCAGATTGGGCTTGAATCTCCAAGGGTGATCACCGGGCCGGAGCTGGATGCGCTGAGCGATGAGGCGCTGGCGGAACTGATCGGCGAGACGAATATCTTTGCGCGGGTGGTTCCGGAACAGAAATTACGTATCGTTAACGCTTTAAAGCAGGCCGGAGAAGTTGTGGCCATGACCGGGGATGGCGTCAATGATGCTCCGGCCCTGAAAGCTGCGCATATCGGTGTGGCGATGGGCGGTCGTGGAACCGATGTGGCCAGGGAAGCCTCGGCCATAGTGTTGCTGGATGATGACTTTTCAACGATCGTTTCGACTGTGCGCCAGGGACGGCGGATATATGACAATTTGAAAAAAACGATCTCCTATATTTTCGCGATCCATGTGCCGATTGCCGGTTTGTCGCTCATCCCGATCCTGCTGAAGTGGCCCTTGGCTTTGTTCCCCGTGCACATCGTCTTTCTGGAGTTGATCATCGACCCTGCTTGCTCCATCGTTTTTGAGGCGGAGCCGGAAGAGTCCAACCTGATGGCCAGGCCGCCTAGGGATCCGCGGACGCGGCTGTTGGATTGGCGGACGGTGGGGCTCAGTCTGCTGCAAGGCCTCGGAGTACTGCTTATTGTCACCGGGGTCTACCGGTATATGCTTGTCCAGCGCGGCCTGAGCGCAGCGGAAGCACGCAGCGCCGCTTTTGCTGCTTTGATCGCTGCTAACTTGGCCTTGATCCTGACCAATCGGTCCTGGCATCAGACGATCATCCGGAGATTGCGTCAGCCGAATCGCGCTTTGTGGTGGGTTGTCGGCGGGGCTGCTTTTCTGTTGTTTCTCGTGCTATGGGTGCCTGCACTGCAAACCCTTTTCCACCTGGCGCCGCTCAACTTGGCCGATCAGTTGATCTGTGTGGCTCTGGGCTTGGCCAGTATTCTATGGTTTGAAGGGCAAAAGATCTGGCTCGCCCGGCGCAACGGGAAAGGTGAAGTTGCTGGGTGCTAACAATATCCAAGACACACAACCGACCTACCAGCATACTCTGATTTTATCGGAGTAGCTGGGGGGGATCGGGTTTGTACCGCATACCATTTTCTTTTTATGATTTTGCCAGTTATCTGACGACAGGCTTTATTCTCTTATTTACACTCGATTACTTACTGGCTTTGGGCTGGGTCACCGGTCCGTATCTGAGCGCGGCTGATGGCGTCTTTCTCTTTGTCCTTATCTTCATCATCGGGCACCTGATTTCCCAGCTTGCCGGCGAGTTGGCCAACCGGGTTGAGCGTTATCTCGGTCAACCCGCCGAGCTTCTGTTTAAACCCAAGAAGGGTTTTTTTCAAGGGTATTACCGTCCGCTCCCCCAAGAGATCCGGACCGAGGTGCTCCGCAAGTATGCTGAACGCACCGGCCATGCGGAGCCGGGCGAAGGTATGTTCTTACACTGCTTTCACCTGGTTAAACTGAGATCGGCGATCACCTATGAGCGCTTACAGATTTTTATCGGCACCTACGGTTTGGCGCGCAACCTCAGCTTTACCTGCGGCCTGGTCGGTCTGGTGGCGTTGGGCACAGTGCTAACAACCGGCCGGCCGCTCTGCGGATTGGTCGCCATCACGGCACTGACCTTTGCTTATCTGCTCTATCTGCGCTATCTCAAGTTTTATCGACTCTTTGCAGTCGAAGTATACATCTCCTATCTTTTCTTGGCGGATTAAATCTACTCTTGGCAATACTACCTAATAGAGGTGGTAGGCGAGTGGAGTGTGGCCCGCTGAAGCAGACTTTCCGGAGGTTGCCGCAGCACGTCGGCATTATCCCTGACGGTAATCGCCGTTGGGCTGAGCGGCATAACCTACCCAAAGAAGCCGGCTATGCTTATGGGATCAAACCGGGGTTGGAGCTGTTTAAGCTCTGCCTTGAACTAGGTATCCCCGAGTTAACCTATTATGGGTTCACCCATGATAACACCAAAAGACCGACTGTGCAAAAAGAGGCTTTTACCCAAGCCTGCATTGAGGCTGTGCGACTAATCTCCAAATATGATGCTGCGCTGCTGGTGGTCGGCAACTACCATTCGCCGGCTTTTCCCAAAGAACTCCTGCCTTATACGGTCCGGAGAAACTTCGGTCGGGCCCGGATCAAATTAAACTTTCTGGTCAATTACGATTGGCAATGGGATCTCTTTCAGGCCTGCGTAGGTGAGCGCGCGGCCGCCGTCGGCAGTAGCCGGGATTTCCGGCGGGCGATCGGTTCGGCCGATGTCTCGCGGATCGACTTAATTGTCCGCTGGGGTGGACGGCGGCGCCTCAGCGGGCTGCTGCCGGTGCAGACCATCTATTCGGATATGTACGTACTTGACGAACTCTGGCCGGATTACCATCCGGAACAATTTATCCGGGCGCTCCGTTGGTACGAACAACAGGATGTGACCCTTGGCGGCTAGCCTCTCGGGCTTGGACGGCGGTGAGCAAGCTGCTGAGCCCGTCTGCCAGGGTGACTCTGGGCCGATGGCCGGGGCGGCGAATAGCGGTAATGAGATCCATCATTAACGCTCGGGCGCAGTCGGCATAGATCTCCTCCTTCGACCGATTGATGCCGAAGGTAGCGGTGAGGTGTCCCGGCTCGGCGGTGGCTTTGAATCCGGGTAGGGCGGCCAGCGGACCGATCTCGTCCGGATCGACCATGGCAACCAGCTTGCCGGCCAAAGGAATCCAACCGGAGATTTCAATTTGGCCGCGGTCAAAACTTAGCCGGATCGAGGTCTCCTCCAAATGATGTGGGCGGGCGAAGTGGTGGTAATGAGTGGCCATCAGTCCGCCGCTGTATAAAACGCTGGCGAGCACTTGGTCTTCTTGGCGGGGGTTACGCCGGTGGGCAAAAGCGGTTACAGCCACCGGATGCTGGTCAGTTAGCTGGTTGGCTAAATCGATAAAATGAACCGCATGTTCAATGAAGATCCCACCGGAAACTTCCTGATCCCAGAACCAGTGGTCAAGCGGTAAGCCGCTATCGGAGGCATAGTTTTCGACGGCGAAGCGGCGCAATTGGCCGAGCACTCCGGAATGGCAGATAGCGATCAGGGCCTCGACTATCGGGTTATACCGGAGAATGAAGTTAACAGAGGCCACAAGCGGCAAGCCTTCGGCAGTCCGGATGATTTGCTCGGCAGCGGAAATCGTTGTCGCCAGCGGCTTTTCGATCAAGATGTGTTTGCTCGCTTTCAGGGCGGCGCAAGCAATCTCGGCATGCAGGTTTGGCGGTGTGGCAATGACCACCAGATCAATTGCGGGATCATTGATCAGATCCGGCCAGTGAGGATAGACTTTGATCGCGCCAAGGCCGCCGGGTTGAAGTCGGCGTTTGGAAACGGCGGTGACCGCCAGATCCGGCAGCTTCTCCCAGGCTTGGTGGAGAAAGCGGCCAAAGGCGCCGTAACCAATAATTCCAACCTTAATCTGCGGCATCGTACAGGCTCCTTTGGGCTGTGGCCGCGGCTTGCACAGCAATGACCAGGCTTTTCAGTCCATCCTCCAAGGAGACTTTGGGCCGGTGGGACGGATCGGAGATCTGCTTGATCAGATCTACCAGCAGAGCGCGCAGACTGGCCGTATAAGCCTCTTGCTTGGAGGCGTTTAAACCAAACTCTGCCTGCACCTGTCGCTCCACCTGATAGGTGATCCCCCGGCATTGCACTTGCCCCCGGCTAAGCAGCGCCTCCGTGCTGGTGTTGCCCCACCCTTCCGGTCTGGATTCATCAACGAGTTCAGCGACGTCACGTGCCTCCACTACGCGCAGGCCGGGCAGTTTTTGCAGCTCGGCGCCGGCCTTGTCGTCAACGAGCGCGCGCAGATGACCCCTTAACGGGATCCAGCCTTCGAGCTCGATCTCGCCCAAATCGAAACCCAGCCTGATGGTTGTGCGCTCGAAGAACCCGGGCCGGGTGAAACTGTGGTAGTGGGTGGCGATCAAGCCATTATCGTAGACGACGTTTGCACAGACGATGTCTTCTTGTCCGCTGCTGCGCTGATGCGTGACGCCTTGAATGAGCGTTGGCGTGCGCTCACTGAGCAGGTGCACCAGGTCGATAAAGTGCACAGCGTGTTCGATTAAGATCCCGCCGGAGATCTCGCGCCGCCAAAACCAGTGTTCCGGCGGGAGTACCTCGTCTTGCGCGTAGTTTTCTACCACCACGCGCCTCAGCTCGCCAAGAATTTTTTCGCGGCTCAGTTCAGCCAGCCCGACTACGAGCGGGTTATATCTCAGCATATAATCTACGGCGGCCAGACCTCCGGTCCGGCGCTGGGTTTCAACAACCCGCTCCGCATCGGCGATTGTCGTTGCCAACGGCTTTTCAATGAGCACATGCTTACCCGCCTCCAGCGCGGCACAAGCAATTGCTGCGTGCGTGGCCGGCGGGGTAGCGATCGCTACCAGATCAACGCCTTGATCTCTGAGTAGCTCTTCCCAGTGCTGATAGAACTTGATCCGCTCATCGCGTGGACGATTGACCGGGTTTTGATCGGCGACGGCCGTGATTGTAACCTCGGACATACCGGCCCAGGCATGATGCAGAAACTGGCCAAAACCGCCGTAGCCGATGATCCCTACTCGATAGGCCGACATCAAACCACCTCTCTTATTCAATTAGTATGCCTCTTTGGGTTAAAGAAAAGCGGGTGAATAGTACTATTCAAGCAGGAACGAGAAGTACCGATCTCCCCAAAGTCAAGTGCGGTTAAACCTCCGGAGCTGGACTTCTCGTCATGATTGAACTTCGCGCATCAAGCGGGATCTCCTTTTAAGGGAGTAAAGATGCAAAGAAAAAGGGGGACATGGTATCTTCGCATCAGGCGCCTCATATCTTAGCGTGAAAACTACTTCAAGGAGGGCCTGAGATGTGGAGATGGACAGCTAGGATAGTGGTTTGCGGACTAGTGCTGATGCTGGTACTCTCCGGCGCTGTGCTGGCTCAAGCAACCGGAGAAAAGGGCAAGATCTCGCTCAATTATTGGTTTCCTGAGGTGTTAGGGGCGGATACAGTTGTCGGTATGAACCAAGATCGGTATACCGAATGGTTCGGTGTCGGTGAGCCGCTCCGACTCAAGTACCCTGAGACGAATGGGTTGGCGATCAAAATTGAGGGTAATCTCGGGGACTTACGGGTGGGGGCAGCCTACTGGTCGTTGGAGAGCCGCGCAAAACTCGACATCGCTGCCGACCCGGATAGAGGCGTGATCTTGCCGAACTATATTCATCCCGCGTGGGTTAAGTGTTACCATGGTAAGCAAGGCGGCAAAGTGTATGGTACAGGGGATTTACAAACCTCGCTGTTTGATCTAGAACTTGGCCCGAAGGGAACTGGTACAGTTTTTGTCGGCGGTATTAGAAAAGTGGATTTGACCAGGACAGAGGAGTTGTCATTCGCCAAACAAGGTTATTTCGGCCAATATGGCCAAAGCGTGAAAGATGTCTCTCGCGCTTCGCTGGTCGGGCCTTTCATTGGTTTAAACGGCAGTACTCTCGCAGGGCCCATTCAGTTATCGGCCGGGGCGAAAGTGGGTCTCTTGGTCAATTCGCTGAAAGTTTCCACCGACCAATCATTCTTTTATACCCCAAATAACGATGGGCCGGTGGCCCGGTTGCTGCAGGAAGTACTCGATGACTACCCCTTTGCCGATACTACGCGCAGTCTTTCCGTGCCCGTACTCTCGGTAGATCTGGATTTGGCGGCGACTTACGAGCTAACGCCTTCTCTGGCGGTGGTGGCAGGGTACCGCGCTGTCCTGATTCAGGATGCTGTTGGCCGCATCGTCTTTCCTGATGATGCTCACGGGGCCATGAATCTGCTTGAATTATCCGATCTGGGATTCTCCGGAGTCCGGGTCGGACTGGTTTACAGTTTTTAAGCCTTCCGAAGCAATTCAATGATCCGGTAGCGAAGAGCGGCAAGACCGCTCTTCTGCTCGTTTAATAGCTGCGCCGATTCACCGTCAGATGAAAACCCAGCCCGGTGGTCGCACCTAGAACAAGGTAGCCGAGGAAGCCCCAGACGCCTGGGGGAAGTGGTCCGAGGTGCCACCATTGGCCGGCTATCCAGAGCAGCAGCCCGGCGACCCCGCCGGCGAGCAACCGGCCGGGGAGCTTGGTGAAGCGGCCTCCGCAGAGCGCGCCGAAGATCATTCCGAAGATTAAGCAGAGCGCCAAATGATTCGACCAATTACTGGTGACGGCGTAGTCACCGTAGAACAGACCGGTCGGCGAAACGAGCCAGTGGTGTTGGAGTAGCAGACCGGAAACAATCCCTCCGACAATCCCGCCAAAGGCTCCAGCCGCAATTCTTTCCTCCATCTTGCGCTACACCTCCTTCCTCCAGTATGCCCAAGTTGGCAAGATACTGACGGTGGTATCCGTGGACACCTTGTGATATACTTTTCCCGGAAGAGGTGATGATGTGTTAAAAGTCGATAAGGTTCGCTATCTGGTGGAGAATGGCGCTGAGACCAGGGAGATTCTCAAGGGACTGACCCTTGAGTTTCCCGATAACCAAATAACCGCGATTACCGGGCGCAACGGCGGCGGCAAAACCACACTCGCCCATATCCTGATGGGGATCAAACAGCCGACTGCCGGCAAGGTTCTGCTCGATGGGAAAGATATTACGAATCTATCGATATCCGAGCGCGGCAAGCTCGGCATTTCTTATGCTTTTCAGCATCCACCCCGCTTCCAAGGGATCACCGTCTGGGATATGTTGCGCTATGCCAATCCGGAGATCACCCGGGAGAGCGCGTGTGAGCTCCTGTTTACCGTCGGCTTGGAGCCGGGCAAATACTTGCAGCGTGAGGTCAATAAAGCCCTCTCCGGCGGAGAAACCAAACGGATTGAGCTCGCCACCGTATTTGCGCGCCGCAACCGGGTGTTGATTTTGGATGAACCGGAGGCCGGCGTTGACCTCTGGTCCTTCGGCCACTTGGTCAAGGCGATTAAGAAATATGCGGCCGAACATGATGTCATTACGATCATCATTTCGCACAGCAAAGAATTGCTGAACATAGCCGACCAGGTGGTCATCATTTGCGACGGCGAGATTATGCCCGATTGGGAATCCTGCAATCTGCGGTGTGCTCCGATCTAATCTGGCTTGAGCTAGGGGGAAAGAAATGAAGTTGTCGGAAAACGAGCAGCGTTTGCTCACCGAATTGATCGGCCGGACAGTTGAAGGCCCAGGCGCTTTCAGCCTGCGCAAAGACGGCGAAAGCGCTGTTTTGCGTTCAGGTGAGAAAATCACCGTTACCAAGAAAGCAGACCGGCCCGGCATCAACGTGGTCATTGCCGATGGAGCGACCGAGTCCGTCCATGTTCCGGTGCTCATCACCAAGACCGGCCACCAGGAAAGGGTTTACAACACCTTTATCGTCGGGAATAACTGTGATGTGCAGATCATCGCCGGCTGCGGCATCCACAATCCGGGCGAGGAGACCTCGGCCCATGACGGGGTGCACGAGATTATCGTCGGCGAGAATTCCCGGGTTGTTTACACCGAAAAGCACATCGGCGAGGGTGGCCGGGGCAAACGGGTGATGAATCCGCAGACCAAGGTTAAGGTCGGTGCCAATTCATCAATAATAATGAATATGGCGCAGATCGGCGGGATCGATGATGCCTATCGACAGACCGAGATTGAGCTGGCCGAGAAGGCCTCGGTGAAGATCTCCGAACGGGTGATGACCGATGGGGAGCAACGGACCGAGTCTAAGGTGATTATTAATATGTACGGGGACGGGGCCAGCTCTTTGATTGAATCGCGGTCGGTGGCCAAAGGCCGGTCACACCAAGTTATTGAGACGATGATTAATGCCTATGCCCGCTCTAAAGGGCATGTGGAGTGCAATTCACTGCTCATGGATGAGGGCAAGGTAAAATCGATACCAGGCCTGAATGCCCTGAGTCCGGAGGCCGAGTTGACCCATGAGGCGGCGATCGGCAAAATCGCCGGGGAGCAGCTGATTAAGTTGATGTCCCTGGGACTAAGCGAACAAGAAGCGCAAGAGGCCATTTTGGCCGGGTTCATGAAGTAGTCAGAAAAGAGGCGCTATTATTGATGGCAGAGCTGCTCGGCTCACCTGTTTTTACCTGGGTTATCCTACCGTTGTTGATCTTTTTTGCGCGGATTTTGGATGTTTCACTCGGCACAATACGGATCATCTTCGTGTCCAAAGGCAAGCGGTTTTTAGCTCCGCTGCTCGGTTTTTTCGAGGTGCTGATCTGGCTGTTGGCCATTGGTCAGGTAATGCAGCATTTGACCAATGTGGCAACTTACCTGGCTTATGCCGGTGGCTTCGCCATGGGCAATTATGTCGGCATCCTCATCGAGGAAAAACTGGCGGTCGGGGTTGTAGTCTTGCGGATCATCACGGTCAAAGATGCCGACAGGCTGAGTCAGACCTTAATCGCCCACGGCTACGGCGTAACGAAAGTGCAAGCCGAGGGCTCCACCGGTCCCGTCACGGTAATTTACACGATAATCAAGCGTAAGAACCTGCCGGAAGTAGTTCAACTGATTAGAGAGATTAATCCGAAGGCTTTCTTTTCGATTGAGGATGCTCGAACCGCCAGCGAGGGGATCTTTCCGGCACCCAAGCCTGACGGGACCGAGCGCAGCTATCTCAATCGACTTAAACTTCGCAAGGCGGCGAAATAAGGTGATGGCAGTTGCATCTGATAACAACCATAGCGAAAGAATTCGGGCTCAGCGAGTGGCAGGTTGCCAACACGATTGAGCTTTTTGATTCCGGGAATACGATCCCGTTTGTGGCCCGCTACCGTAAGGAGCAGACAGGAGAGCTCGACGAGGAGGTGCTGCGCCGCCTGCAGGAACGGCTGAGCTACTTGCGAACGCTTGAAGCGCGCAAACAGGAGGTTGTCCGCCTCATCGAGGAACAAGGCAAGCTGACCCCTGAGTTGCAGACGGCGATCGCGGCCGCTACCATCCTGCAACAGGTTGAGGATATCTACCGGCCCTTCCGGCCCAAACGCCGCACCCGAGCGAC